>CAMFEL010000026.1 GCA_945949385.1 uncultured Clostridia bacterium
TGTGAAACCGCTCGGTCTCCAGAAATATCTGACCGTCGGTGATGGAAATCACATTGGTGGGTATATATGAGGAAATGTTTCCGCCCACAGTTTCAATAATGGGCAAAGCGGTTATGGTGCCGCCGCCCATGGCCTCGGACAGACAGGCACTGCGCTCCAGAAGTCTTGAATGAAGGTAGAAAACATCTCCGGGATAAGCTTCTCTTCCCGGCGGTCTGTGCAGCAGCAAGGACATGGTTCTGTATGCCACGGCGTGCTTTGACAGATCGTCGTAAAGCACTAGCACATCACGACCGCCGCTCATAAATTCCTCCGCCACGGAGCACGCGGCGTAGGGAGCAAGATACTGCATGGCGGGCATATCGGAAGCGGTAGCCGCAACTATGGCAGTATACTCCATGGCACCGGCACCTTTCAGCTTCTGTGCAACGCGGGCAATAGTAGAAGCCTTCTGACCTATGGCGCAGTAAATGCAGATAACATTCTTGCCCTTCTGATTAAGGATTGTATCAATGGCAATGGTAGTTTTTCCCGTCTGACGGTCACCGATAATGAGCTCACGCTGACCCCGTCCTATGGGTATCATGGAGTCAATGGCGAGAATACCCGTCTCCATGGGCGTGTCTACGGGGCGGCGCTTGTTGATAGGGGGCGCCGGCTTTTCCATAGGCGCGTATTTTTTCGCTTTCAGCGGGCGTCCGTCAAGAGGCATACCCAGAGGGGATATGATCCTCCCGATGACCTCCTCCGACACAGGAACATCCACGGAGTGTCCCGTGCCGCTGACAGGGTCTCCCACGGAAACGCTGTCATCGTGGGTAAGCAAAACGGCGCCTACGCCGTCCTCATCCAGATCCAGCGCAATGCCCCATGTGGTTTTGCCGAAACGAAGCAGCTCGCCGTAGCACCTGCCGGGCAGCTTTTCCACCTGCACCACGCCGTCGGATATGCTTGCCACTCTGCCGCTGGCGTAAACAGCCGACATTTTGTCAAAGCTTTCGATACGCTCCTGCAGCAGCTTATTTATTTCATCAGTATTAAAATCCACAGTAATGCGTCCTCCTTTCCCGAAGCAAACAATCGAAAAAGAGTCTTGGTTTTGTTAAAGATACGCAGAAAAACGAAAATCCACCCGAAATTTTCCGAAAGCTTGCCTTCCGAGCCTTATACCGACCCGAAAAGCGCGCAAAACACTGGGCTTATTTTTTCAAAAGGTGTATTTTCATACGGCTCAGCCGCGAAGAAACGGAGCTGTCATAGGTAGTGCCGTCGATCTTTGCGATAAAGCCGCCTATAAGCTCCTTTTTCTCCGTGACACGGAAATCTATTTTCCGCCCCAGCTTTTCCTCAAAGGAGGAGCATATGAGCCTTACGGTATCCTCTCCGGTGCCGGGAGACACCTGAAGAATTGCAGTTTCCATAAAAGGCGCCTCCGTATTATTTGATTTTGTCGGCTTCCTCGTCGAAAAACTCACGCGCAAGCCGCTTGTTGTCCTCGTCGTTTATGTTTCTGCCGATGACCTTGGAGGCAATGGACACGGACAGCTCCACAACGCTGTCCCGCATACTCTCCGCAGACTCCGCCTCTTTTGCGGCAATAGCCTGCTTTGCGTCGGAAAGCAGCCTGTCTGCGTCCTTTTTGGCGCTTCTGACAAGCTCGTCGGCACGCTGCTGACCCTCTTTCTCCCCCGCACGCACAGCCTCTGCGCGGGCGGCTTCGACCTCGGACAGCTTCTTTTCGTACTCCTCGCACATTGCCTGTGCCTCTCCCGCCTTGCTCTCGGCAGCCGCCTTTTCGTCCTCAAGACGCTTTTTGCGTGCGTCAAGGAACTTTTTCACCGGCTTGTAAGCAAGAAATCTGACTATAACGAAAAGAATTACGATATTTATAATGTTCATTATAAGATCCATAGGGATCTTTGAAAGGTCAAGTCCTTCCACCTTCAGTGCACCTCCTTATGCCTTGCAGTAAAACAGTAAGACCTATACGGTTATTTTACCGCCAGAATAAGCGCTACAACGAAAGCGTAGATCGCCGTTGACTCTGCAAGCGCACAGCCGAGAAGAAGAAGCGTGTTGATTTTTCCGGATGCCTCAGGCTGTCTTGCAGCCGATTCGCACGCCTTGCCGGTAGCGATACCCATACCGAGACCCGCTCCCAGAACTGCCAGAATTGCTATACCTGCACCTATTGCTGCCATTTTTTCTACCTTGTCCTTTCCTTGTTACTCGATGGCTTCGTTTATAAATGTCATCGAAAGTATAATAAAAATGTAAATCTGAATTATTGGGTGGAACAGATTGAAGTAAAGTCCCGCCACGGGGATAACACCGATGCGGTAGCCGCCCAGCACCCCTTTCAGCAGATCCATTACTATCATGCCGCCCAGCATATTGCCGAACAGACGGCATGCCAGAGACACGGGGACCGCCACATCGCTGATGACCTTCATGGGGAACATAACGGGATTGGGCTTGCACATGGAAGCAAGCCTGCCGCCGATGCCCTTTTTGCGAATGCCGTAGAAATTTATCATAAAAAATGTAATAAGTCCCATGGCAAGCGTCACTGCAATATCCGAGGTGGGAGCCCTGAGACCGAACAGCTCACAGCCCGCGGCGCCCAGCATAAACAGCGCAAGGGAAAACATATAAGGCGCAATCTCTCCCGAATAGTCGCAAAGCGTGTCCCTCGCAAATTTGTCGGCAAATTCCACGCAGGTCTCAATAACATTCTGCAGTCCCTTGGGGTTATCCGCCGAGAACCGCGGAAATACAAGCAGGCGGAATATGAGGCAAAGCAGCGCGATTATCGCCGTGATCGCCCACATATACACAGAGGTCTTTGCCACGGAAAAGCCGAAAATGCTCATCCTTTCCGAGAACAGGTCGAACTCCACGGTAATACCCTTGGAGCCGCCGATAAGCATATTGAATACGCTGCCGACAAACGCCCAGGAAAAAAGTATCACAGCCAAAAACAGCCGTTTTTTGAGCTTTTTCCGTTTCGGCGTGGGATCCTCGGCATATTTTGAGCGCGCCGCGAAAAACAGAATGACAAACACGGCGCTGAGAACAGCCGTTCCGGCTATCAGCGCAATGTTCAGGGGTGTCAGTTTCAATATATCATCTCCGATTCATTTATTCCTTTTAGCAGATATAAGCGATGCCGCAGCGGCAGACAGGAATAACCCCGCCCCCAGTCCGGCACCGAAAGCGATGAGCCGCTCTCTGAAAAGCAGCAAGACCGCAATGACCGCCGCCGCGTAAACGACGAGCTTCAAAAGGACAAATACGGCGGCAGACGCATACTTTGCGCCCGTAATGCGGGAAAGCACGCAGTACAGAAGCAGCCCCTGAAGCGCTCCCGTGCAAACTCCCGCAGCGGCAAACGCCGCGTGGATCAGAATATCCGTACGCCCCACCGTCCTTTCAAACATCAGTAATTATATTCTTTTTGACAAAATAAGTCAAGTGATTTGTCCAATGCTTTTGATATAATATGCGTTAAAATTTCATAAAGACCGCAGCGGCCCCGTATGTATTATATCCTGCAATGAAAAAAATCATTTCATAGCCTTCAGGCGAAAAACATCGCAGTTTTTCGCAATGCTACTTGCAATACGGCAAAATCCGTTGTATAATGTAGAAAATAAACAGTAAAATAAAGGAGCAAACATATGAGCACACTTCATGTAATAGACCATCCCATGATCGCCCACAAGCTTACCCTTATGAGAGAGGTCGGGACGGGAGCCAAAGATTTCCGTCAGCTTCTCAACGAGATTTCCATGCTCATGGGCTACGAGATCACAAGAGACCTCCCCACCGAGGAGGTTGAGATCGAAACCCCCGTAGCAAAAATGACCGCGAAAAAGGTGTCCGGCAAAAAGCTTGCCATCGTGCCCATACTTCGCGCAGGACTCGGCATGGTAGACGGACTGCTCAGCTTTGTTCCCGTAGCAAAGGTCGGTCACATCGGTCTGTACCGCGACCCGGAGACTCATATGCCCGTTGAATACTACTGCAAAATGCCGCCCGACATCAGCGAGAGAATAGTCATCGTGGTAGACCCCATGCTGGCAACCGGCGGAAGTGCTTCCGACGCTATCTCCATGCTGAAAAAGCGCGGCTGTACCAATATTAAGCTCATGTGCCTGGTAGGAGTGCCCGAGGGCGCCGAAAAAGTCATGGCAGACCATCCCGATGTTGACATATACATCGCCGCCATGGACGAAAAGCTCAACGAGCACAAATATATCGTTCCCGGTCTGGGCGACGCAGGCGACAGACTTTTCGGCACAAAATAAACCGCAATACAAATAAAAAATCGGCACGTCTTGTGCCGATTTTCCGTATAAAGAGCTTTTGGAGGAAATATGATCCGCAGAGTGCTGAATAAAAACGACGGAGGACAGCGGCTTGACAAGTATCTGACCAAGACGCTCGAGGGTATTCCCTCCGCGCTTATGTATAAATATATTCGGAAAAAGCGGATAAAGGTCAACGGCCGCCGCGCAAAGGAAAATACAATGCTGTGTGCGGGAGACGTGGTGGAAATGTATATCCCCGACGAGTTTTCGAAAACCGTGTCGGACTCATCGGAATACGACCGCGTAAAAAGCAAGCCCGATATCGTATATGAAGACGAAAATATCATCATCTGCTGTAAAAAGCCGGGGATGCTGTCCCATACGGGAGACGAAACCGAGTGCGAAGCACAGAAAATAGCGGAGCGGGATACACTTATATTCATACTGAAAGCATATCTTTATAAAAAAGGGGAATACTCTCCCGACAGCGAGGCTTCTTTTGCACCCGCCCTGTGCAACAGGATCGACCGCAATACCGGCGGACTTGTAATAGCCGCCAAAAACGCCGAAGCGCTTCGGGAGGTCAACAGACTTATCCGCGGCGGAATGGTTGACAAGCGCTACCTGTGCGCCGTCCACGGAAAGCCCTGCCCCGCAAACGCTGCGGAGCGCGCCTTTCTTACAAAAGACCCGAAGCTCAAAAAAGTAACGGTAACAAAGGAAAAGACACCGTCCTCAAAGAGCATCGTCACCTCATACCGAACCCTTGCGTATAACCGTGAAAACGACTTGACGCTGCTGGAGATCCATCTTGAAACGGGGCGTACCCATCAAATACGGGCACATATGGCGTATCTGGGTCATCCCCTGCTGGGAGAGGGCAAGTATGCCCGTAACGCCGCCGACCGCGCCCTGGGATATAAGTATCAGGCGCTGTATTCCTATAAGCTTACCTTCACGGTCGATGACGGTCCTTTGGCTTACCTTAACAACAAAAGCTTTGAAGCTGATAAAAATAACATTTCCTTTCTCAAACTGTTCAGATAAAAAACGCAATCGGAGGCAATGCAAATGACGCGACCGGAAAAAATGGGCGGCGCAGAAAAATCAGTCCGTAAAAAGCGGCTTGCTTTCTGCGCCTTTTACGCTGTTTCCGGCGCAATATTTGCTTTGCCTCTTTTGTTCGGCAAGCTGTGGTTTATTGCCTGGTTTGCCGCCTGCCCCGTAATTTACGCGGAAATGCACGCGCCCTTTTCCGATTCCCACCCGTACCTGAAAGCGTGGGGGCGCGGAATGTGCTTTTTCCTTTTATACGGCTTTGTGACCTATTACTGGTTCTGGGAGCTTTATCCACTTGATTTTCTCGGCTACGGCAAGGCGGAAGCGCTTGCGGTAGTGCTGTGCGCCTTTATAGGGCTGCCCGCTGTGCAGGGCGCCGTTTCCTCATTCTTTTTTGTTTTTGTTACGGCGGCACGGCGCGGAGGTATTATGCAGCGCCACCCCGTCCTGTTCTCCTTTTTCGCCTCCTCCCTATGGTGCGTGGGAGAATGGCTGCAGACCCGTACTTGGGCGGGAATCCCCTGGGGACGGCTTGCCGTGGGACAGGTGTCCTGTCCTCCCGCTATGCAGAGCGCTTCCCTGTTCGGTTCCTATTTCGTATCCTTTCTCATTATCCTCGCAAACGCTTTTCTGGCGGGAGCCGTTCCCAATGCAAAATCCGCCGTGACCCGCCGCCGCAGAGGTATTATGGCAACATTGTTTCTGGTAACCGTGCTGTCAAATTTCATATTCGGCAGTGTCCGTATTTCCCTGAATAACGCCGACGGCAAAAGCGTCAGCGTCGCCGCTGTCCAAGGCAATATTCCCTACGAGGATAAATGGTCTCAGACGCAGTACAGCCTGAACGTTTACAAAACGCTCACCGAGCAGGCGGCACGTGAGGGCGCAGAGCTTGTTCTCTGGCCGGAGACCGCCCTGCCCTGTGATATTACAAAAAGCAGCGAAGCTAAAAATGAAGTGGAAAAACTCAGCAGGGAATGCGGCGCGGATATACTGTACGGCGCCTTTCAGACGGACAGCGGTAAAAAGCTTTACAACGCCGTCCTTTATGCTTCCCCCGACGGTGACGGCGATTGCACACCTTACAGAAAACGCCGGCTTGTCCCCTTCGGGGAATATATACCCGGAGAAGATCTGGTAAACGCGGTGTTTCCGTTTCTTGCGGGACTGGTCGACCTTGAAAATCCCATGTACAGCGGCGACTCCCCCGAAATATTTGATATAAACTGCAAAAAAGTGGGCTGTCTCATATGCTTTGACTCGGTATATGAGGAAAACTGCCTTGAGAGCGTGCGCAGCGGGGCACAGCTAATATGCGTTTCCACCAACGATTCATGGTTCGGCTCAAGCGCGGCACTGAGACAGCATAACGCCCACGCGGCGCTTCGCGCCGTTGAAAACGGACGGTATGTAGTGAGAAGCGCAAACACAGGCATCTCCTCAATCATCTCCCCCTACGGCGAAATATGCGAAAGCCTCGGCGAGGGCGAGAGAGGATTTATAGCTGGAGAAGTAAAAATGCTGAACAGCACCACCCTATATACCCGCATCGGAAATATCCCCCTGCTTCTGTGCGCCCTGTTCTGTACAGCGACAGCAGCCGCGGCAGGAGTAAATATATACCGCGCAAAAAAGATGCGACACAGAGAAACAACCGGAAAGGATAAGCCGTAAAATGACCCTGACAGTAACAGAAAAGGAAAGCGGCAAAACCATCCGCGAATTGCTGCGCAAAGATATGGGCTATTCCTCCGGAATGCTGAAAAAGCTGAAATTCACGGAGGGCGGCATAACGGTAAACGGCGGCTTCGTGACCGTCCGATACGAGCTGAAAGAGGGAGATGTGCTTCGCCTTGCGGACGAGGACCGTCCCGAGGACACCTGCCCGTATATGATACCGGTGGATCTGCCTCTGAAAATCGTGTACGAGGACGCGGATGTGACCGCGGTGGACAAGCCGCCCGCCATGCCCGCACACCCCTCTCACGGACACAGACTTGACACGGTTGCAAACGCCCTTGCCTACCGCTACCGCGGCGCACCCTATGTTTTCCGCCCCGTCAACCGTCTGGACTGCGATACCAGCGGACTTATGCTTACGGCAAACACCCGCCTTGCGGCGTCCCTTATGTACCGCTCCATGGTGGCGGGAGACATTGTAAAGATGTATTTGGCAGTGCTGTCAAAGGCGCCGGAAACAGCCGAGGGAGCAATTGACCTCCCCATGGGACGCTGCGACGACAGCATTATAAAACGGCGCATATATTCTCCCGAAGAGCCGGGAGCAAAATCCGCGCTGACTCTGTATACCGTACTGTATACGGACAGCCAAAGCGGCAGATGCGCAGTTCTTGCCGCTCCCGTAACGGGCAGGACTCACCAAATACGCCTGCATTTTGCCGCCGTAGGCTGCCCCCTGTGCGGCGACAGCCTGTACGGCAGCCCCGATATGGCGATCGGCAGACAGGCGCTTCACGCGGCGTATCTCTCATTTCCCCACCCCGCAAAAAAAGAGCGGATAACGCTCACCTCGCCCCTGCCGGAAGACATCGCCTCCCTGCTTTCCGACCCCTATGAAGCGGCGGCACGGTTTGAAACGGCGGCAGAGCGCACCCTGGAAAAATTAAAGCTGATAAAACAGCAAAACCTCGTACCATCGAATGATAATTTTCGATAAAACTGCAAATATCCGCACCCTCGATAGATCAAAGCCGATAAAAAGGCAAACTCCGCTCCCGACGATCCTCCCGGAAACGGTAAATCATGACCACCGGAAAGCCGGCGGTTTGCTCTGCGGCTGTAAGCCGCTGTCGGCGGGGGAAAGACGCCGATACTTCCGACTTCCGGCATATGCAGATCTGCCCCACAGCCGCAAATGCGGCGGGATACTTTAGCCTCCCTTGTGTAAAGGGAGGCGGCACGGCGTATGCCGTGACGGAGGGATTGTCACACTACTGCCTCCAAAATGACCCCGGCTCCCCTTATTAGGGGAGCCTCCGCTGCGACGGGACTAACCATCGGCAAAAGCCTCTTTTGAGCCACCTTGTCAGCAGGCGGTTTTCGAAAGATCACAATAAGAAAGGAGCCGGCAAGATGAAAAAGATGAAAAAAATGAAAAATACGAAAAAATCAAAAGCAGATACAAAAATCCGCCCGGTCCCCATGTTCTCTATAATAATTTTCGCCATCACCGCCGTATGCGGCGCCTGCCATATTATGTTTTATAAAAGCGCCGCTTTTGCCGACGCCTTTAATCAGAGCATAGGCAGAGCCGTGCGGCTCACTCTTTCGAAAATCAGCGGCATTTTCCCCTTTTCCGTAATGGAATATCTGCTTTTCGCCTCCCCTGTACTTATCGTCTGCCTCTGTGTCATCGTCGCCCGTACATCAAGACGCGGCGGCATCTGCGCCGTGCGCTGCGTGACCGGAGTGCTGTCTCTTGCGGCACTGGTATATTGCCTGTTCGCGGCGGATTTTGCCCCGGGCTACCGCGGCACCTCTCTTGCAGACAAACTGTCTCTCACCGACAGACAGGTAAGCGCCGAGGAGCTTCACCAAACGACCCTTCTTGTCATAGACGAAGTGAACAGCGCGGCGCAGGATGTAGATTTCCCCGTGAAAGGCTCAAGCACCATGCCCTATGATAATTACGGCGAGCTGTCCCGTAAGCTGTGCGACGCCTACGGCACCGTGTGCGACGAATACAGCTTTATCGACAGATACTCTTCAGGAGTAAAGCCTCTTGTCATCAGTAAATATATGACATATACCCATATCTCCGGCATATACGGCTTTTTCACCGGAGACGCCAATATAAACACCAACTTTCCCGACTACATCTGCGTCTATACCGCCGCCCACGAAATGGCGCATCAGCGCGGAATATCCCGGGAGGACGAGGCCAATTTCACGGCATTTCTGGTGTGCCGTGCCTCAAGTGATCCCTATATCCGATACAGCGGACTTCTGAATATGTACGAATATCTCAGCGACGCTTTGTACAAAGCGTCCCCCGAGCTTTACACCGACGCCGCCTCCCGTCTTTGCATACAGGCAAAAGCGGAGCTTCGTGCATACAGCCTGTTTTTCGACAAATACAGAGACAACAAAGCGGCAGATGTTTCCGACAGCCTGAATAATTCCTATCTTGAAAGTCAGGGCACCGCAGGCACAGCAAGCTACGGTATGGTGGTAGATCTGGCGGTAGCCTATTATCTTGACTGACTTGACCGACTTGACTGACAATTGTGAAAACAGATGAATACAATAATTATTGAAGCATAAAAAAGCAGGATATTTTTACATAATTTGTACAATCGAGCGCGTGTGCCCTGATACATTTTGCACAACAATACGCGAATAATATAAAAAAGAGGAAAAAATACTTCCTTTTTTTGAATCAATCTGTTATAATAATATGGAATGTGGTGACCTGTCACCACATAGGATTTGTCTGTATGCCGCATAGGCGGCGCTATCATAAATTGCAGCACGGTATAGGCTGCCCGGCATTTTTGCCGATCATGGCATAATGCCATTGAGCCACTATGAAAGGAATTTATCTTTTATGGATAAAATAATAATCAACGGAGGTACGCCCCTGCGCGGCAGCGTAGAGATAAGCGGCATGAAAAATGCCGCCATGCCCATTATCTACGCCTGCGTTATGGTTGAGGATAAATGCGTCATTGAAAACGTGCCCAACGTGCGCGACGTGTCTCTTTCACTTGATATACTCCGCAGTATGGGCGCCCGCATAAAGACCCTTGGCAGAAACACCGTGGAGATAGACTGCACGGACATACGCCAGGGCGCGGCTCCTTCCGAGCTTGCCCGTAAGATTCGCGGCTCCTATTATCTTTTGGGCGCAGAGTTTTCCCGCTTCGGAAAAGCCCATGTGGCATACCCCGGCGGCTGTGACTTCGGCGGCAGACCCATAGACCAGCATATCAAAGGCTTTGAGTGCCTGGGCGGCACCGTTGCAAGCGACAGCAGCGGAAACATTGAGATAATCTCCGAGGGCGGTCCCGTAGGTTCAAGCATATTCTTCGACTTTGTAACGGTGGGAGCCACCATAAATGTAATGCTTGCGGCAGTCCTTGCAGAGGGTACCACCGTTATAGAAAACGCGGCGAGAGAGCCGCACATAGTTGACCTTGCAAACTTTCTTAACACCTGCGGCGCAAAGATAAGCGGTGCCGGCACGGATGTTATAAAAATAAAGGGCGTCAACCGCCTGCACGGCTGCACCTACGCCATTATCCCCGATATGATCGAGGCGGGCACCTATATGGTGGCGGCAGCGGCAACCGGCGGCTGCGTAAAGCTTACCAATGTAATTCCCAAGCACCTTGAATCTGTTTCCGCAAAGCTTGAGGAGGTGGGTGCCGTGGTCGATGAATTCGACGACGCCGTCATCGTCACAGGCAGAGAGCAGGTGCGCAAGGCGAATATAAAGACCCATCCCTACCCCGGCTTTCCCACGGATATGCAGCCTCAGATGGCGGTGCTGCTGTGCCTTGCGGGAGGGGTCAGCTATGTGTCGGAGGGCGTTTACGAAAAGCGCTTCCGCTATGTTGAGGAGCTTACAAAAATGGGAGCCGTCATAAAAGTCGACGGCAGAACGGCTGTCATCGAGGGCGGAAAGCCGCTGCACGGCGCCGAGGTCATGGCAACAGACCTTAGAGGCGGGGTGTCCATGGTCATCGCCGGACTTATTGCCGAAGGCACTACCGAAATAACGGAAATAAGGCTTATCGAAAGAGGCTACGACGACATAGTCGGCAAGCTTCGCTCCTTGGGAGCCGACATTAAAAAGATATCCGTTCCCGACAGGGATGAAACGGTCATAAAAAAAGCAAACTGAGAAAGAGGTATAAAAAATGGAAGTAACAAGAGAAACAGTAATCGGAGATGTGCTGGACTACGATGTAGAGACCGCACAGTTCTTCTTTGAGATCGGTATGCACTGCCTGGGCTGTCCCCACTCCAGAGGCGAAAGCATCGAGGCTGCCTGCGAGGTACACGGAACAGACGCCGACGAGCTTTGCGAAAAGATCAACGCGTTTCTTGCGGAAAAAGAAGGAAAATAACATCAAAAGCCATGAAAGCTGTCCGCTCCCCGGACAGCTTTTTGTTTTTCCTAAGCTTTTCGCAAAAAGTCTGCGGAGGAAATAATGCTTGAAAAGCAAATAGCCGTATGCTATAATCTTCTAAAGAATATCTGTCCCAATAAAGGAGAAGCACAAATGGCTGTAATCTTCGACAACGAGCACCGCAGAGTGATCCTTACAACAAATGACACGGAATATGTGATTGAGATCATCCGCGAGAGATTTCTCGGGCATGTGTACTACGGGCCGAAAACCGCCGACGGCGTGCCGGACTTTGCATACCGCATCGCGTCGTTTTCCCCGTATTACGAGGGCTTTTTTGACTTTCAGCCGGATATGTGCACAACGGAGTATTCATATTTCGGCAACGGCGATTTCCGCTGTACCTCTCTGAAGGTGCGCAGCGCAAACGGCAGCTCTGTGACCGGCTTTGAATACAGAAGTCATCGGGTATTCAAGGGTCACGCACCCATTGACCGCCTGCCCTATGCCGAGGCAGGAGACAGCGACAGCACTCTTGAGATCACCCTGTGGGACAGCGTCTCCCAATGCGAATTAAAGCTGTATTATACCGTGTTTGAAGACTGCAATGTAATATCCCGCTACATGAAGCTGACAAATAAAGGCACCTCCCCCGTTGAAATTGAAAAATGTATGAGTCTGCAGTGCGATCTGCCGGGCACAGACTACGATATGATAACTCTTTACGGCAAGCACGGCTGTGAGAGACTGTTTTCACGCACTCCCCTGCACCGCGGCAATCAAAGCATATACAGCCGCCGCGGCACATCAAGCCACCAGTTCAATCCTTTTATGGGCATATGCCGCCGCACGGCAACCGAGGAAAAAGGCGATTGCTACGGTTTCAACTTTGTATATTCCGGCAGCTTTCTGGGAGAGGCAGAGGTCGGACAGGAGTGCGGCTGCCGTGTTCAGCTCGGACTGGGCGGTGAAAACTTCGGATGGCATCTCTCCCCCGGCGAAGTCTTTGAATCACCCGAAGCCGTAATGACCTTCTCCGCCGTCGGAGTAGGCGGTATGTCACGCAATTTTCACAAGTTCACAAGAGACAGAATACTTCCGAAGGAGATACACAAAAACCGTCCCGTGGTGCTGAACACATGGGAGGCGGTATACTTTAACATTGACGAAAAGATCCTTTCGGATTTTGCCGAAAAAGCAGTAAAATACGGCATAGATATGCTGGTTATGGACGACGGATGGTTCGGCGCAAGAGAGAATGACTCCGCGGGTCTCGGAGACTGGTGGGCAAATCCGGTAAAGTTCAAAAACGGTCTCGGTGCCTTTGTAAAAAAAATCAAGAAAACCGGGATAAAGTTCGGCATATGGATAGAGCCCGAAATGGTTAACCCGGATTCCGACCTTTACAGAGCGCATCCCGAATGGACTCTGCGTTGCGCCGGACGCGAAAGTATGCTGTCCCGCGAACAGCTTGTTCTCGATATGTCCAACCCCTGCGTTGTGGAGTATCTGAAGAACTCCTTCGAGGATGCTTTCGGAGATGTACCCATCGACTATATCAAATGGGATATGAACCGTCATCTCAGCCAAGTGGGCTCGGATTTTCTTCCGCCCGAAAGGCAGAAAGAAGCCTCCCACAGATATATGCTGGGCGTATACGATCTGTACCGCTGGTTCAGAGAACGTTTTCCCGATGTGATGATAGAAAACTGCTCAGGAGGCGGCGGACGCTATGATCTGGGCATGATGAAGTACAGCCACCAGATATGGGCGTCGGACAATACCGATCCCGTATGGCGCACACGCATACAGTACGGGTCATCTCTTGCATATCCGGCAAGCACCATGAGTTGTCATGTGTCCCACCCCGGAGACGATCCCGATGAGATAGAATACAGATTCACCGTAGCCGCAGGCGGCATACTGGGTTATGAAATGAATATCCTCAACATGGACGACAAGGTTCTTGAAAGGATCCCCGGACAGATAGAGAGATACAGACGTTGGGAGGAGCTTATTAAAACGGGAGACTTCTACCGCCTTTCAAACCCCTGCGAAAAGATCTACGGCTCATATTATTTCACGGACAGTGCGAGAAATACGATTCTTCTGACTTTCGTTCAGCTTGAGGCGGACAAAGATTACAAAGAAATCAAACTCAGGGTGTCCTGCGCGGACAAAAACGCTGTCTATACCGATGCTCTCACCAAAGAACGGTACACCGGCGATCAGCTCAGAAAAGGAATAACCGTAACTACCGGCACCGAAGACAAGCGGTATTACAGAATGTGGGAGCTTATACGCGACCGTGCATAGAGAGGAAAGATCATGACAGATACCGCCGACAGTATTCCTCATCTCGACGGGCGTCTTGCCCTTGCCGCATCTTTCGTATCCGGAGATACGGCGGCAGATGTGGGAACGGATCACGCCTATATCCCCGTATATCTTATAAAAAGCGGCAGATGCCGCCGTGCAGTTGCCTCGGACATTAACGAAGGGCCGCTTAACAACGCAATAAAGAACGCCGCGGCATACGGCGTATCGGACAAAATAGACTTTTATCTATCCGACGGACTTGAAGGCGTCCCCCTTGAGGGAGTGACAGACATACTTATATGCGGCATGGGCGGTGAGCTTACCGCCCGCATTATCTCCGCCTGTCCCCGGCTTTATACGGCGGGAGACGGCGCGCCGCGCCTGATACTTCAGCCCATGTCGGGAGCGGACAAGCTTCGCCGCTTTCTGGCGGAGAACGGTTTTGAAGTTACGGACGGCGGAGTAGCCGAGGCAGCGGGGAAAATATATCAATGCATAGTATGCAGATATACGGGAAAGCCCTATTCCCTTACCCCCGCCGAGGAACTTGCGGGAGCAAAAAACGAACCGCTGCGCCGCTCTTCCCTTTACGGCCGCTTTATTCGGGGACTTATAGAAAAAACGAAGAAAGCGGCAGAGGGGAAAAAGCGCGGCGGTCTTGACACGTCATATGACGGTTCTCTGCTGAAAGAGCTTTGCGAAATATATAAAAGCAGTACAGCCGAAAACGGCGAAGAAGTATAAGCAAAGAGGTATAATATGAATATAGGTGAATTTTGGGAAAATCTCAGAGAGCTGTATCCTGACAGCCTTTCCTCCGATTGGGACAATGACGGGCTTATGTGCTGCCCGGACAAAAACGCCCCCGTAAAGCGGGTGCTGTGCGCCCTTGACGCCACTATGGATGTTCTGGAATACGCTGTCCGCGGCGGCTTTGACACGGTGCTTTCCCACCACCCTATGATATTCAGGGGGCTGAAAAGCGTAACAGAGGATTCCTTTACTGCAAAAAGAGTGATATATGCCCTTGAAAACAAGCTGTCCGTCATTTCCCTGCACACACGGCTTGACGCGGGAGCGGGACGAGTCAATGACACCCTTGCCGAGATTCTGGAACTTCGTGACATCAGGTATTTCGGAAGCCGCGAAGAGCCGCAAATCGGCAGATTGGGAAAAACGGAAAAGCAAAGCGCCGACGCTTTCGGTAAAAAAATAAAAGAATCCCTTGCAGTACCCATCGTAGCGGCATATACCTGCAGGGATGTGGAAAATGTAGCTGTTATCGGCGGCGGAGGCAAGGACTTTATATTTGACGCCATAGCAGCAGGCGCCGACACCCTTGTCACGGGTGAGGTAGGCTATAACGACGGCATAGACGCGGCGGAAGCGGGACTTAATGTGTTCACCGCAGGGCATTACGGTACGGAGTTTCCCGTCTGCGAAACCCTTAGACGCCTTGCAAGGGATATGGCGGGAGCCGAAGCGGAAATATATAAAAACCTTCGAAAAAAATACTTCTGATTTGCAAAAAAGACCCCTCGGGGTCTTTTTAATTTTTGGTATCCCGAAAACCACCTGCAAACGAGATGGTTCAAAAGAGGCTTTTGCCGATGGTTAGTCCCGCCGCAGCGGAGGCTCCCCTGTGTAAGGGGAGGCGAAAAAACCACGCCGCATTTGAGGCTGTGGGGCAAATTTGCAAATGCCGGAAGTTCGGTGGGCTCAAAGCCCCGCCGGCAGCGGCTTACATCCGCAGCGGGGACCACAGGCTTTGCCGGTGGTTTTGACTAACCCACGGCTTCTGCAAATTTTTTTGCAAAATATTGTTTCCGCATATTGACAATCACTTGACCGTGTGATATAATCAAGTAAACCGATAAAGAAAAACAGGAGGTGAAGCTATGCCGGGTCATTTTCCGGGTACCGTAATCGAAACATCAAAGCTGTCAGAAGACGCCTCGCGTACCCTGTTCAACGGGATTTTCGCAGGGGGCGGCATAGCTCTGTCCCAGGTTGCGTCAATGACAGGTCTGGAGCCTCATGTCATTCAGAACTGGATAAAAAGGGGCTTCGTTACATCTCCCGTAAAGCGTACCTATTCACCGAAGCAGTTTGCCCGTATAATAATAATCAATATGCTGAGACAGACTATGCAGATAGAGCAGATAACGGGACTGCTGTCGCACATCAACGGCGTCCTCAGCGACGAAAGCGACGATATGATAGCCGATGACGAGCTGTATCATTTGTATGTGGGAGTAGCCTCAGTGCTTGAGGAGGGAGATGTTTCCGACTCGGCAGTATCAGCCGCCTGCGAAAATGCTGCGGCAGATTACGCCGAACCTCAGCCGGGAGCGCGGCAAAAGCTATGCTCCGTGCTGCAAATAATGGCGTACGCCCATATTGCGTACGTTGCAAGTCGGCGCTCACTTGAACTGCAATCCTATCTCTGCTGAAAGCGATCGAAACAACTGCTTATTTCGAAAGATTTATAATAAAATATTACGGAGGGCATTATAATGTTTACCGGTTGGTGGGACTCTCTCAGTCTCTTCTCACAGGTGCTGTGCTGTATCGCGGCTCCCGCAACGCTGATTCTGCTGGTGCAGACCGTTCTTATGCTTATCGGCATAGGGAGTCACGGCGACACCGACACCGACGGCGATACAGGAGTTGACACTCACGACGGCTTCGACACGCACGACGGATTTGACACTCACGACGGATTTGACACGCACGGCGATTTCTCCCACGACGGCTTTGACGGCCACGGAGACTTTGCACACGACGGCGCGGAGCTTGGCACCGACGCGTCGGACGGAGATATTTACACAGACGGCTCCGGCGTCTACGGCGACAATTCCGTACAGGGCGACCGCGACCCCTCAGGCATGGGCGGGCTTCGAATCATATCGTTCAGAACGCTTGTATCATTTTTCGCAGTGTTCGGCTGGGTAGGCGTAGTGCTTGCCTCTGCCGGTATGGACAGAGTTCTGAGCCTGTTCATCGCCTTCGCCGCAGGAGCTGCGGTAATGCTGCTCATAGCATTTCTCATGCGAGCCGCCATGAAGCTGCAAAGCGACGGCACTATCGACATCCGAAGCGCGCTGGGTCAGAGCGGCACCGTATATCTGACAGTGCCGCCCAAAAGAAGCGGTGCCGGAAAGGTCAATGTCACCGTACAGGGACAGTACAGCGAGTTTAATGCCGTAACCGATGAAGAAACTCCCCTGCCCACCGGCAGCGAGGCGCTGGTGATCGGCATAAGCGGCAAAAACACTCTGGTGGTCAGGCGAAAGTGATACCCCCGCAGCCCCTGACTCGAACTGATTTACACACTGCGGCAAAGCGGCATTTCCCCGCCTGCGGCAAAGCGGCATTTCCCCGCCTGCG
>CAMFEL010000027.1 GCA_945949385.1 uncultured Clostridia bacterium
TCTCCCCTCTCTTTAGCCGTGCGGGAAGGCTCGGAGGGGCTGCTGACGGCGCGTCATCCCTTCGAATATCCCTCTCTCCGTTTCTGTCAGCTGATAATCAAATCTGAATTAAAAATCAACGAACAAAGCGCCCGCGGTCAACCGCAGACGCTTTTGAAATATTGAAAAATCTCAGTACCGAAGCTCGCCCGTAAAAATAAGCTCCGTGCCGCCCGTAAGGATAATGCCGTCGTCCGTACAGCGCACCGTAAGGTCTCCGCCGCGGGTCTTCACCGTTATATCCTCGCCTTTAAGGCAATAACCGTTTTCCACAGCGGCGGCAGCCGCGGCGCAGGCTCCGCTGCCGCAGGCGTATGTTTCGCCGTTGCCCCGCTCGTAAACGCGCATTTTCAAAGTTACGGGATTTACCACCCGCACAAACTCCGTGTTTGTGCGCTCCGGAAACTCCGGCGCGTTTTCAAACAAAGGTCCGATATCCGAAAGCGGCAAGGTGTCCACACGGTCGCAGAAAACCACGCAATGGGGATTCCCCACGGAAACGCAGGTGACGCGGTACTCCCGACCGCCAACCGAAAGCGGCACATCCACCGCCCTCTCGCAGGGCAGAGTGCACGGCAGGGACGCGGGCGAAAAATCCGCCCGCCCCATATTAACGCTTACAGAAGATACGGTGCCGTCACAGATAAACAGCTTCAGCTCTTTCACGCCGCTTTCCGTTTCCACCCACGCCGTGTCGCGGCGCACAATGCCGTTGTCGTACAGATACTTGCCCACGCTGCGCAGGCTGTTGCCCGCAGTCTGACCCACGCTTCCGTCTCGGTTGTATACTCTCATACGGCAGTCTGCCCTGTCGCTTTTTTCAAGCAGAATAAGTCCGTAGCCGCCGATGCCGTAGTGACGGTTGCAAAGACTTACGCACAGAGATTCGGGGCAGGTGATCTCACCTGAGAAGTTTTCCGCAAAGATATAATCGTCTCCCGACGCCTCCATTTTTGCAAACCGCAGCACTGCGCGCTCGCTTCTCATATGGTTTATATCCACAAGCTCCGTGCTGTCAGGGCGATATCCTGCGGAGATTATATCCGCCAGCACATTGGCGGTGTCAAGAGAGGTAAAGCAGGGCACATGCTCCTGCATGGCGGCGCGGTGCAGCCTGATATATGTCTCCACCGTGGAGTCGTACGCGGCTCCCGTATATACGACATAGGATATTTTTCCCTCTTTCAGAAGGGAGAATATTTCTTCGCTTTCGTCCGCCGACGCCACGGTTCTTACATCTATGCCCAGACTCATTATGGCGTTTGCGGTGTCGGGGGTGGCATACAGCTTCATTCCGATTTCGCTGAGCTTTTCCGCAAGGGACAAAACCTCCAAAAGGTCATGCTGTTCAACGCTGATAAATACGCTTACCTCCTTGCCCGGAGTCGGCGCCTTCGGCTCTATTCCCGCCGACACAAGTCCCTTGAACAGCGCCTCGTGCATAGTTCTGCCTATTCCCAGCACCTCGCCCGTTGATTTCATTTCGGGACCCAGATAGGAATTGGCGTCGGCCAGCTTTTCGAAGGAGAACACAGGCACCTTTACCGCCACATAGGGCGGCGTTTTGTAAAGACCCGTGCCGTAGCCCAGCTCCCGTACGGGAGTACCCGTCATAACCTTTGTGGCAAGCTCCACCATAGGCACTCCGGTCACCTTGCTGATATATGGCACTGTACGGGAGGCTCTGGGATTTACCTCTATAACATACAGCTCATTCTGATATATGAGATACTGAATATTTACAAGTCCCTTTGTGCCCAGAGAAAGGGCAAGACGGACGGAGCAGTCCACCACCTTGCGGCGCATGGCGTCGCTTAGATTATATGGCGGGTACACCGCAACGGAATCTCCGCTGTGAACTCCCGCTCGCTCAATATGCTGCATAATGCCGGGGATAAGCACATCCTCGCCGTCGGAAATAACATCCACCTCAAGCTCCGAGCCCATCATATACTTGTCCACAAGCACCGGATTCTCTATGCCCCCGGACAGGATACGGCGCATATAGCGTTTAAGATGCTCTTCGTCATGCACAATGGTCATATTCTGACCGCCGATAACATATGAAGGGCGCAGCAGCACGGGATAGCCCAGCCGCTTTGCCGCTTCCATTGCCTCCGCCTCGCTGTTCACTCCGCAGCCGCGGGGACGCTTTATGGAAAACTTTTCAAGAAGCGCGTCAAAACGGTCTCTGTCCTCCGCAATATCTATACCCTCCGCCGAGGTGCCCAGTATGGCAACTCCGCGGCTGTCCAGATATTTCGTAAGTCTTATGGCAGTCTGACCGCCGAAGGCAACCACCACTCCCACGGGCTTTTCCACATTGATGACATTCATAACGTCCTCGGGAGTGAGGGGTTCAAAATACAGCCTGTCCGCCGTGTCGTAATCGGTGGAGACGGTCTCCGGATTGTTGTTTACAATTACCACATCGTAACCGAGAGACTTAAGAGTGCGGACGCAGTGTACGGAGGAATAGTCAAATTCTATGCCCTGCCCTATGCGTATGGGACCGGAGCCCAGTACCATCACGCAGGGATTTTGACTGTTTTGTGCGGCGAGAAAAGCTCTCGCCTCGCATTCGCCGCCGAAAACGGAGTAAAAATAAGGCGTACGGGCGTCAAATTCGGCGCCGCAGGTATCCACCATTTTATATGAAGCGCAAGCGGGCAAAAGCTCCTGCCTGCCCGTAAGCTTTTTCAAAGCATCGTCGGTATATCCCAGCCGTTTTGCCTCCGCGTAGTCCCCGTCGTCGAAGCTATTTGCAATACGCGCTTCAAAATCCGCAAGGTGCTTAAGCTTATATATGAAGAATAAATCTATTCGGGTGACGGCGTGTATTTTTTCGGGGGCAACTCCGGATTTCAGCGCTTCGAAAACGGTAAACAGCCGCCTGTCGTCCCTATCCCCAAGGCGCTCGGTAACCGTTCTTCCGTCAAGAGGCGCCGCGTTCAGGGTGTCAAGAGATATTTCGGCTCCCCGCACCGCTTTCATAAGGGCGGCCTCAAAGCTTTGCCCTATTGCCATGACCTCTCCGGTGGCTTTCATCTGCGTACCCAGCCTGCGGCTTATGCCGTGGAATTTTTCAAAAGGCCACTTGGGGAATTTGACAACTATATAATCCAGAGCCGGTTCAAAGCAGGCGCAGGTTTTGCCCGTAATATCGTTGGTTATTTCGTCCAATGTGTAGCCCAGGGCGATCTTCGTGCTGATTTTGGCAATCGGGTAGCCGGTTGCCTTGCTGGCAAGGGCGGAGGAACGGGAAACACGGGGGTTTACCTCTATTACCGCGTATTCAAAGGAATCGGGGTTCAGAGCAAACTGACAGTTACAGCCGCCTACCATGCCAAGCGCAGAGATTATATCAAGAGAAGCGCTTCTCAGCATCTGAAGTTCCCTGTCGGAAAGGGTAAGGGCGGGCGCCACAACTATACTGTCACCGGTATGAACGCCCACCGGGTCTACATTCTCCATGCTGCACACGGCAATCACATTGCCCAAAGCGTCACGCATAGTCTCAAACTCTATTTCTTTCCAGCCGAAAATATATTTTTCCACCAGAATCTGAGTTATGGGCGAAGCCTCAAGTCCCGCCTCGGCAACGCTTATAAGCTGATCTGCGTTTTCCGCCGTTCCCCCTCCCGAGCCGCCGAGAGTGAAAGCGGGACGGATTATTACGGGGTAGCCTATGCGTCCTGCGATTTCAAGGGCTTCGTCCACGGTTTCGGCAATGTCCGAGGGCACCGTTGGCTGACCTATCTGCGCCATAGTCTCCTTGAACAGCTTTCTGTCCTCGGCGCGGTCTATGGCGGCGGCATCGGTACCCAGCAGCCGCACGCCGTGCTCCCTGAGAAAGCCTTCCTTTGAAAGCTGCATGGCAAGGGTCAGTCCCGTCTGCCCGCCCAGTCCCGCCAAAAGGCTGTCGGGGCGCTCTTTTATGATAATGCGCTTCAGCGTCTCGGCATTAAGCGGCTCAAGATAAATCTCGTCCGCAAGTGCGCGATCCGTCATTATGGTAGCGGGATTTGAGTTTACAAGCACTACATTGACTCCCGCCTCCTTAAGCACGCGGCAAGCCTGAGCGCCGGCGTAGTCAAATTCCGCCGCCTGCCCGATGACAATGGGTCCGGAGCCTATCATCAGTACCTTTTTTATATCCTTGGAAAGAGGCATATTACCACTCCTCCATCAACGCCGTAAATCTGTCGAATAAAAATCCCGTATCCTGCGGGCCTGAGCGCGCCTCGGGATGAAACTGCACGGAAAAGGCGCCGTCGTCGGGATAATCGATCCCCTCGCAGGTGCCGTCGTTGGCGTTGACAAAGCGCACCTTACCCGCGCCCTTGATGCTGTCGGATATGACCGCGTAGCCGTGATTCTGGCTTGTAATGTATGTCCGTCCGCCCGCAAGGTCGGTAACAGGCTGATTTACGCCCCGATGTCCGTATTTCAGTTTTTCGGTTTTCGCTCCCTTTGCCAGCGCCAGAAGCTGATGACCGAGACAAATGCCGAAAATCGGCACCTTGCCGCAAAGCTTTTTGATCTGTTCAATACAGTACACATTGTCGGCAGGGTCTCCCGGTCCGTTTGACAGCATAACCCCGTTGGGAGCTTTTGCAAGTATTTCCTCGGCAGAAGTACCTGCGGGTACGACCGTAACGGTGCAGCCGCGCCGTGTCAGCTCGTTTATAATATTCTTTTTGCAGCCGTAGTCTATAAGAACTGCCTTTTTGGAGGCGTTTTCCGCCGCAGCGGTATACTCTACCCTGCAGGTAACGCGGCTTACCGCGTCGGTGACGCGGTATGATACTATATGGGAATAATCCTCGGGAATGCTGTCGCAAAGCTTTGCGTTCATAACACCCTTTTCCCTTATAAGCCTTGTAACTGCACGGGTGTCAATTCCCCATATGCCCGGTATGCCCTCAAGCTTCAGCCATTCGTCAAGGTTCATACTGCAGCGAAAATTTGACGGATGCCGGCAAAACTCACGCACCACATAGCCCAGAACGGCGGTTTTTCCCTCGAAATCCTCCGGAATTATGCCGTAATTGCCTATTTGCGGAAATGTCTGCATAACGATCTGCCCCGCGTAGCTGGGATCTGTCAGAGTCTCGATATAACCGCCCATGCCGGTGGTGAATACCAGCTCTCCCACAGACTCCGTATCCGCTCCGAAGGCCGACCCCTCAAACACCGTCCCGTCAGCCAGAACGAGATATTTCGGCTTCACGCCTGAGCACCTCCCAGTATTGCCGCCATGACCGCCTTTATGGTGTGCATCCTGTTTTCGGCCTCCTGAAATACAACGGACTGCGGCCCCTCAAAGACTTCGTTTGAGACCTCCATTGAGTCTCTGCCGAATTTCTCGCATTTTTCTTTTCCTATAGCGGTCTTTTTATCGTGATAAGCCGGCAGGCAGTGCATAAACACCGCGTCCTTTGAAGCCTTTGCCATAAGCTCCTTTGTAACCTGATAGGGAGACAGCGCCTTAATGCGCTCCTCCCATACGCTGTCCGGCTCGCCCATGGATACCCATATGTCGGTGTAGATCGCCTGTGCGCCCCTCACGGCCTCGTCGGGATCCTCGCAGAAGCGCAGAGTCGCCCCGGTTTCTGCGGCAATTTTTTCACAGCGGGAAACAAGCGCCGCATTGGGGAAATATCCCGCAGGCGAGCAGGCGGTAAAGTTAAGTCCCATTTTAGCGCAGCCTACCATAAGGGAATTGCCCATATTGAACCTTGCGTCGCCCATGTAAACGAAATTGAGTCCTTTAAGTGCGCCGAATATTTCGCGAAGTGTCAAAAAGTCCGCCAGTATCTGGGTCGGATGAAACTCGTCAGTCAGTCCGTTGAATACGGGGACAGACGCGTACTTTGCCAGCTCCTCCACTATTTCCTGACCGTAGCCGCGGTATTCTATGGCGTCAAACATTCCCGACAGCACACGCGCCGTGTCGGCTATGCTTTCCTTTTTGCCTATCTGAGAGCCGGAGGGGTCAAGATACGTAACTCCCATACCCAGATCCCTTGCCGCCACCTCAAAAGCGCAGCGGGTGCGGGTACTGGTTTTTTCAAATATAAGCGCAAGCTGCTTGCCCTCGCAAAGCCTGTGGGACTCTCCCGCCTTTTTCTTTTGTTTAAGAGAAGCCGCAAGTCTGAGCAGCCCGTCTATCTCCTCGGGGGTAAAATCAAGCAGGGTAAGAAAAACTCTGTTTTTGAGGCTGTTCATTATGCGTCCTCCGTATTTTCCGATTTTTCCGTTTTTTTCGTATCATCAGCTTTATCAGCGCAGACCTCACGCAGTATTCCGACGGCTTTTTCGATCAGTTCGTCCGGTATATTCAGGGCGGGCAGAAGCCGCACCTTATCCTTTGCGCCGATAACAAGCACCCCTCGGCTGAGACATTCCTTAATTACCTCTCCCGCCGGTCTCTTTGTCTTTATTCCCAGCATAAGTCCCAGACCCGTGACGGAGCATACTCCCTCGGCGCCCTCAAGAGACGAGCGTATATAATCCGATTTTCTGCGCACGGAGGCCAGAAGCTCATCGTCAATACGGCTAAGTATGCTCAGCGCTCCCGCGCAGCACACGGGGTTCCCGCCGAAGGTGGAGCCGTGGGAGCCAGGGGTAAAAGTATTTGCTACCTTTTCTCCCAAAAGCGTAGCGCCGATAGGCAGACCGCCGCCAAGTCCCTTTGCGGTGGTAACGATGTCCGGTGTGAGACCGTAGTTCATATATCCGTAAAGCATACCGCTGCGCCCGTTGCCTGTCTGTACCTCGTCGCAAATTAGCAGCACATCTTTTTCCCGTGCTATTGCCTGTACCTCGGCAAGATATTCTGCGTCAAGGGGGACAACTCCGCCCTCTCCCTGTACGACCTCGAGCATTACCGCGGCGCAAAGGTGTTCGTCCAACAGCCTTTTTATATCATTCGCATCGTTCGGCTCCGCGTACAGAAAGCCGGGAGTAAGCGGGAGAAAATCACGGTGAAAGACCTCCTGCCCCGTTGCCGCAAGAGTCGTAAGCGTCCGTCCGTGAAAGCTGTTTTTCAGGGTTATGATTTTGTGGTATTCGCTTCCCTTCTTGTCCGCGGCGTATTTTCTCGCAGCCTTTACTGCGCATTCGTTAGCCTCCGCTCCGGAATTTGAAAAGAACACCTTTTTCATTCCCGTCTTTTCGCAGAGCATTTGGGCAAGAGCGGCGCAGGGCTCCGTATAATACAGGTTTGATGTGTGCGTGAGCCTGTCAAGCTGTGCCGTCACCGCGCTTTTCCACTTTTCGTCCCCGATTCCGAAGGAATTTACCGCAATTCCCGAGGCAAGGTCGATATACTCCTTGCCGTCTTCGTCTATAACGAGAGAGCCCTGCCCTTTTGTAAGCGTTACGGGAAAGCGGTTATATGTATTGGCTATATACTGACTGTCGGTACTTTGTATGTTCATTTTTTGACCGTTCCTTTCTTTGATTTGTGACGGTTTTGCAAAGCCCCCGTCTTTGCAAAATGCCGCCGTCCTTTTTGGCGGCAAGGCACAAATGGGGTTTTGAATCAGCTAACGTGCGATCCGCACTCACTTTTCTTTCAAACCTTTATCCTCTTTTCGTACGCGTCACTCGTCAACGAACATGGTGCCGATGCCCTCGTTTGTAAGCATCTCAATAAGTATCGAATGGGGCACTCTGCCGTCGATAATAAACACCCTGTTGACGCCGCCTCGTATGGCGTTTACACAGCACTGAGCCTTGGGGATCATTCCCCCGTCTATAACTCCGTCGCTGATAAGCTGCGGCACCTCGTTTACCCGTATCTTGCTGATAAGGGATTCCGGGTCGTTTTTATCCATAAGGATACCGCTTGTATCCGTCAGGGAAATAAGCGATTCCGCCCCAAGCTTTCCCGCTATCCTTGCCGCCGCCGTATCGGCGTTTATGTTGTAAACATTGCCGCTGCAATCACAGCCCACGGTGGAAATTACGGGTATGTAGCCGTTGCCTATAACATCAAGAATAGGCTTTGGATTGATATTCGTTATCTCGCCCACAAATCCCAGCTTTTCGCTTTTGGGAGAAGCCTCTATCATGTGTCCGTCTATGCCGGAAAGTCCCATGGCGGTGCCGCCCATATTCTGAATGAGATTGACTAAATTCTTGTTGATCTTACCCGCAAGCACCATTTGTGTGACTTCAACGGTCTCCCGGTCTGTGACCCGCAGTCCGTCCACAAATTCGCTTTTCTTGCCGATCTTCGTCAGCATATCGGTGATCTCGGGACCCCCGCCGTGAACAAGCACCACCTTAACTCCGATTAGGGACAAAAGGATTATGTCGCGCATAACGGAGTTTTGAAGCTTTTCGTTCACCATGGCGTTGCCACCGTATTTGACAACTACTATTTTGCCCGTGTATTCCTGTATATACGGCAGGGCGTGCACAAGCACCGTCGCCCGCTGAGCGTTTGAAATATTCATTTCCCTGTATTCCTTTCCCGCAGTTTCAGGTTCTGTAATCCCCGTTTATCTTCACATAGTCGTAGGTAAGATCGCAGCCCCAGGCGCAGGCTCTCTCCGCTCCGCTGTTAAGGTTTACCAGTATTTCTATTTCGTCCTCGGAAAGTATTTCCTTTGCCGCCTCCTCGGAAAAAGGCACTCCCGACCCTCCTCGGCACACCTCAATTTTACCCTTGCCGGAGGAAAAAAACACATCTATCTTTCCCGTATCCACCGCCGCTCCGCTGTAGCCGACGGCACACAGCACGCGCCCCCAGTTGGCGTCGGAGCCGAACATGGCGGCCTTTACGAGAGATGAACAAATCACACTTTTGGCTACCGTTTTTGCCTGCAATATGCTTTCGGCTCCGCTGACTTTGCATTCCAGGAGCTTGGTTGCTCCCTCTCCGTCGGCGGCAATGCGGCGGCACAGGTAAACGGTCACCGTGTTAAGCGCTTTCATAAAGGCGGCAAAGTCCTCGCCCTCATCGCAGATTTCGGGGTTGCCCGCCATACCGTTTGCCATAAGCGTCACCATATCGTTGGTGGAGGTGTCCCCGTCCACGCTTACCATATTAAAGGTGTCCGCCACATCGGAGGACAGCGCTTTCTGAAGCATTTCACTGCTGACGGCGCAGTCGGTTGTCAGAAACACAAGCATGGTGGCCATATTGGGGTGTATCATGCCGGAGCCCTTGGCAATGCCGCCGATCTTGCACTCAACGCCTCCCACCTCAAAGCTTACGGCTATTTCCTTTACCTTGGTGTCGGTGGTCATTATTCCCTCCGCCGCCTGTGCGGAGCAGTCTCCGAGAGCCTTTACAAGCTGCGGTATCCCTGCGCGTATAGGCTCAATATCCAGAGGCTGACCGATAACTCCCGTGGATGCAACTATTACATCTTCCGCGCCGATCCCCAGCTCCTGCGCCAGGAGAGAGCTCATCTTTTCGGCTATTTCAATTCCGTCGGCGTTACAGGTGTTGGCATTGCCGCTGTTGCAGATGACCGCCTGCGCCTTACCGTTTGAGAGATGCTCCTTTGTTACAATAAGGGGCGCGCCCTTTACAAGATTTGTGGTGTATACCGCCGCCGCGTTTGCGGGCACCTCGCTGTATATAAGCGCAATGTCGCGCTTGCCCCTGTTTTTCCTGATTCCGCAATGAATACCCGAAGCGCTGAAGCCTTCAGCCGCACAAACTCCGCCTTTTATCTGTTCCATTTTCAAGTCCTCACTTTTTGTTATAGCTTTAAGCCGTATTCCTTACTGCATCCCAGCGCCAGATTGAGACATTCCAGCGCCGTGCCCGAAGCACCTTTGCCCAGATTGTCGTACACCGCCAGAAGCAGTATTCTTTCACCGTTTCCGCCCACGGAAACGTACATACTGTCTTTTCCGCAAAGCTCGGCGGCAGACAGAAAGCCGTCATGTCCCGCCGTCTCGCAAAAGCTTACCACACTGTCCTTATAAAGACTTCTGTACGCGTCGGCAATGTCCGCCGAAGTATGTCCCTTGCAAAGGCTTTCGGCAAACAGGGGCACCGTCACCTGCATACCGCTGTAAAAATCCGAAACCACGGGGCAGAATACGGGGAAGCTGTCAAGCCCCGTGACCGTCTTCATCTCGGCAAGGTGCTTATGCTGCTGACCCATGGCGTACTGCCGGGGAGCGCAAAGCTCAAAATCTCTGTCGGTCGCCTCATAGTCGGCAATCATTTTTTTGCCGCCGCCGCTGTATCCCGTAAGAGAAAAGCAGGAAAGCCGCTCCGACGCGTCAATGATTCCCGCCTTTACAAGTGGGTACACCAATGCTATAAAGCCGCTTGCGTGACAGCCGGGCACCGCAATGCGCTTTGCGGCGGATATTTTCTCCGCCTGCTCCTCCGACAGCTCCGGAAATCCGTAAACCCAGCCGGGCTTTGTGCGGTGAGCGGTGGAAGCGTCTATTATCACAGTGTCGGGATTTTCCACCAGGGAAACGGACTCCCGCGCCGCCTCGTCGGGCAGACAAAGCACGGCGACATCGGCAGAGTTCAGCGCTTCGCGCTTTGCCTCGATGCTTTTTTTCTCCGTCTCCGGCAAAGTGATAAGCTCAATATCGTCTCTTGCCTGAAGCCTCTCCCGAATTCTCAGTCCGGTAGTACCCGAGCTTCCGTCAATAAAAACTTTTTTCATATAGTAATGCTCCGTAAACAGCTTCAGCGCACGGCAAACCCCACATAAGCGAAAGCCGGGAAGACAGCGCTTCTGCCTCATATCCGCTCTCCCGCCGTGCCGCAAACTGAGTTGTAAATGTTTGAATATTTAATATTCTTGCATAATTATACATTTTATCCCCTGATTTGTCAAGGGTTTTTGGATATAAAATGAATATTTATAAAGATTTGTTGAATACGCCGAAAATGCGGGTTCAACGCACTTTTGCAAAGTTACTTTGCACATAAAAGCACCCCGCGGTTCCCTCCGCATACGTCAGGATACTGAATCAAAACCACCGGCAAGCCGGAGGTCCCCGCTGCGGCTGTAAGCCGCTGCCGGCGGCGGGGGATTAGAAGCCCACCGATACTTCCGACATTTGCATGTTTGCCCCACAGCCGCAAATGCGGCTGGATTGTCAGGCGGCAAAAGCCTCTTTTGAACCACCTCGATAGCAGGTGGTTTTCGGAATACCAAAAAGGCGGCGGAAAATATCTCCGCCGCCTTTATGTTTATTCACTTTTTAAGCATACCCGATTAATTGTTTTCCGTTTCCGTAACCTTCATGACGCACACCGTAATATCGTCGCTTTTGCCGCTTTTCTCAGCCGCAGTCTCCCCGATAAGCCTTGCGGTCTGTGCGGGAGAATCGGGGCGGCAAAGTCCGCCGCACAAAAGCTCGTACAGCCAGGGACAGTCCTCATAGCTTCCCGTCACGCCGTCGCTCATCATTATAACGGTGTCCCCAGCCATCAGCTCAAAAGAAACTGCCTCGGCGTCAAGGGCGCGCATTATGCCCACAGGTACGGTTTTTGAATGAAGACGGTAAAGCTGCCCATTTCTTATTACAAAGGAAGGCGCCGCACCGCTTTTTATAAACCGTGCTCTGCCCGTATACAGATCCGCCTCCATAAGGTCGACCGTTGTAAACTGCTCTCCGCCGCTGCCTCTTACAAAGCAGTTCAGCATTTCCAAAGCGCTTCGCATAGGGCATCCCGCGGACAGAAGCTTTTCAAGAAACATGGAAGAAACTCCGCTTATAACCGCGGCGTCATGACCGCTGCCCATTCCGTCGGACACAAGAGTATAGAAATACCCCTCTCCGTTTTTGAAGGAACAAACACTGTCACCGCTTGTGTTCTCCCGTGCTCCAGCCGCGCTGTATCTGCCGGTCTTTATTGCAAATTTCGGTACTGTATGACAGGAAGCGGACACGCTGCCGGAGTCAACGGAAAACTCAAGCGGCGACATACGGCAGCCAAGCACGCGCCCTATGCACTCGCGCACATCGTTTTCCCCGGCTCTCACCGTAGACATATCTACGGAGCGCATAAACACATGCCTTGCCCGCGTGCCGTATACGGAAGCACCGGCAAAGGAAAAGCCCTCTCTGTCAAGCTCCTCTCTCAGGATTTCCTCCGCTTCGCCGTCTCGCTCCCAGCCGCCGTCTCCCTCTCCCGCTTCGCGAAGAAGCGACGCCACGGCACCGTAATCGGAGGCAAACAGCTCCGCGCTTTTGCAGCTTTCCGACATACACGCCGCCCGTCTTGCGGAGGTGTTGACAGCATCAATTATGGAATCTATTTTGTAGCATCTCCGTGCCAGCTCCTCCGGCACAAGCTTTGCGCTGACGCTACCCCTTACGGCAAGCCTCGCCGACATCCTGTCAAAAAATGCGGTGACCTCCCTTTCGCAAATTCCCGAGCATTGCTCCTCATTTTTGCAGCCGCAGCAAAACCGCGCTCTCGCCGCCGTGCATATGCGATAGGACTCCTCGCGGGAGGGGCATTTCAGCTTGTCGCATACACTGAGCAGCATTTTTGACAAAGAATCGAGAGAGGCTCCGATAGCCTCATACCGCTTGTCCGAGGAGCGCAGACGACTGAGAATTGCCCCGTCTCCCTGCCCCGCCTCGCTTATATCCAAAAAGGCGGGAAGCGTGCGCGGCAGAATATTCAGATGCCGCAGAGGGGTAAGCACCGCCGCCGCAAGACATATTTCGGGAAAAGTGTCCGTAAGAAAAGAAAGACCCGAAAAAAGTATTCCGAAAGCGGACGAGCACATCGCGCTTAACGTCACCGCGCCGCCGCGCAGCTTGTCGGAAAGAAGTGACAAGGTCAGCGCCGCAATTGCCAAAACGGGAGCTGCGGCAGTCTCTCCCAGCGCGATACCGCAGGCGACTCCCACGGCAACGCCGTATGCGGTACCGCCGGCAACTGTAAAATATACAGTTGCCGAAAATGCAAACACCGTCCCCGGGTCAAAGCCTATGCCGATACCGCTGAGGGCTGCCGTCAGAATACCGAACAGAGCGCAAACGCCTATAAGCCGCTTTGACGGCGCACTTTCACGGCTGCAAAGATACATAAACGCGGCGGTAAATGCGGCACAGACAAAAACTCCGCATACGGCCGAGGCAATGCCGTAGTACAGTCCGTCTGTAGTAAATATGCCCACAAGTCCCAGACCTGCCGCGGCAGCCGCCGCCACGGTAACGCGAAGATATCCCGCCTCTCTGAACAGCCGTCTGAAAGCCTTGCCGCGCCGCAAAGCTCCCTCCGACGCGCCTATAATTATGCGAACGCCTAAAATCAAGAAAAGAATCAGTATCTGCCACAAAGCGCCCCGGCTCATGGCAAGAGTACCCAGCATAGCGCCTGCAAACGCGCATACTGTATTTACACTTCCGCTTGCGGCGCACACCGCCGCCGCTCCGAAGGGATATGTACCCATAGGGCCTCGGGTGGCGCTGAGCACAAACGACAGCACAGTCACCGCGGCGGGCACCGCAAGTCTGCGTGCGGCGGCGCCCGCGCCGCCTATTTGCTCCGAGGCGCGCTTAATAAATCCCCTTACCTCTTCTCCCTGAACAAATGCTCTTTTCTTTTTCATGCTTTCATACCCGTCTTTCCCTCTGCATATGATGTGATGTAAGATTTCAAATATCCTGCGAGCCGCTGTTTTCGCTCGCGGTATACCGATAATATATCCCGGGAAAGAAAAAAGGGGTCGTTTCCCCTTATCGCCGCGGCTGTGTTTTTGACAGAGAAAAGCGGGAAAAGTCACAAAGAAAAATTCCCCTTGTCTTTCGGGTCGCCTTACGGCGGGAAAAGACAGGGGAATTATTTTTTTGCGCTCGATTGTTCATTTGACAAGGGAGACGGGAATATACTTGTCTTAGCTGAGGAGCTTAAGCTCTGCGGCGCAGGCATGGCATACCCGCTTGTTTTTGTAAATGATAACATTCTCCGCTTCTCCGCAGAAAATACATGCAGGAGCGTACTTCTGCAGGATAACGCGGTCTTTTTCGGAGAAGATCTCAACTCCGTCACCGGGGCTCAGATCCATAAGACGTCTGGTTTCGATGGGAAGAACTATCCTCCCCAGCTCATCGATTTTTCTGACCATGCCAAGTGATTTCATATCAGACCCTCCGTTCCAATTTCTGATACTATTTTAACAATTTTTACAGAAAATGTCAATAGGGAGTGACAAATTTTGATTGAAAAGTGTTTTTTTGTGCTTGTTATCCTGTCGATCGGCTTCGGATTTTGTACGGGAAATATGAGCGAAGTCTCCAATGCCGCCCTTGACGGCGCGGCAAATGCCGTCACCGTAGTCATTTCTTTGTGCGGCGCCATGTGCCTGTGGAACGGGGTAATGGAGGTGCTGAAGGAAAGCGGCGCGGTGCGCGCTCTTTCCCGTCTGCTGTCCCCCGTGCTAAAACACGCCTTTCCCGAAACATGGAAAAGCGGGGCAGGCAGGGACGAGGTTTGCGCCGCCCTTTGCGCAAACATACTGGGAATAGGAAACGCCGCCACTCCCCTTGCCCTTTCGGCAATGAAAAAAATGAGCGGCGTCTGTAAGGACAGCCGAGCCTCCGACGATATGGTGACCTTTGCCGCCCTCGGCGCAGCCTCTCTGGATCTGCTTCCCACCACGCTTATTGCCCTGAGGCGTGGGGCTGGAAGCGCATCTCCCTACGACATAATCGTCCCCATCTGGATCTGCTCCGCGTGCTGCGCAGCCGTAACCGTTATTCTTTGCCGCTTATCCGCCCTTTTTGCAAAAGGCAGGAGGCGCCGTGGAAATAATTGAAAGGCTCGCCTCCTTTATAATACCGGCGGTGCTTTTGCTGTGCGCCGTCCTTATGATAAAGATAAAAGGCGGCGGAAAAGCGTTTATGACGGGAGCGGGAGAAGGACTGCGCACCGCAGTACGGCTTATCCCCACCATGGTCATGCTGTGCGTAGGGCTTTCCATGCTGTGCGCATCGGGAGCCGTGGAATGGCTGACGGGACTCATCTCTCCCTTGACCGACAGGCTGGGAATACCGGCTGATATAATTCCGCTTATACTTACCCGGCCCGTTTCCGGCTCCGCATCCACCGCCGCATATGCCGATCTGCTTGAAAGATGCGGCCCCGACAGTGCCGCCGCGCTGTGCGCCTCCGTCATAATGGGTTCATCGGATACGCTTATTTATGTAATAACCGTATATTTCTCCGCCGCAGAAAACATAAAGGGGACGCGCCACGCTTTCCCTGTTGCCGCCGCGGTCATGGTGCTGTGCGTGGTGCTGTCGTGTATACTGTACCGCATTTTCTTTTAGTCGATTGCATAAAATCCCGCATATGCGCAATCATAACTACCGGAAAGCCGGTGATTGCTCTGCGGCTGTAAGCCGCTGCCGGCGGCGGGGATGAAGCCCCGAAACTTTCGAAATTTGCATATTTGCCCCGCAGCCGCAAATGCGGCGGGATACTCTGCCACCCTAGTGCAAAGTGGGGTGGCACGGCATATACCGTGACGGAGGGATTGTCACATTATTACCTCCAAAACAATCCCTCAGTCAGCTTCGCTGACAGCTTCCCTTACACAGGGAGCCTCCGCTGCGGCGGGACTAACCATAGGCAAAAGCCTCTTTCGAACCACCTCGTCAACATATGATTTTCGGAAGATCAAAAAGGCTCAAAACGCTGTAAAAAATCGCGTTTTGAGCCTTTTTATTTCTGTATTTTATTCCTTATCCGGATTTTCCGCCGTATTCAGCCGAAGCTGACCGCAGGCGGCGTCAATGTCCGTACCCAGTCTGCGTCGTATTGTGGCGTTCACCCCGCAGCGCTCCAAAGTAGCCCTGAAGCGCTGTGCCGCCCCACGGTCAGGAGTCTGAAAGCCTGTTTCGTCCACCCGGTTAAGCATTATTAGATTCACATGGCAGGGTGCCTTTATTCTGCTTTTCAGAAGCTGTGCCAGCCTGCGCGCATCCGCCTCGCTGTCGTTTTCCCCGGAAAGCAGGGTATATTCAAAGGAGACCCGTCTGCCGGTAACCTCAAAATACTCGCGGCACGCCCCGAGCAGCTCATCTATACAGTATGATCTGTTTACGGGCATCAGCGCGCTTCGGCTTTCGTCGTCGCTTGCGTGCAGAGAGATGGAAAGCGTGACCGGCAGTCCCTCCCGCGCAAGCTTTTTTATCCCCGGCACAAGTCCGCAGGTGGAAACCGAAATATGCCGAAGTCCTATATTCAGCCCGTTTTCGTCTGAGACAAGACGCAAAAATTTCACGGTGTTGTCGTAGTTGTCAAGGGGTTCGCCTATGCCCATCATAACGACGCCGCCGACTCTCTCCCCCGTATCTCTGCCGATAACGGCAATCTGACCGAGAATTTCCGAGGCGCTGAGATCCCGCACCTTTCCCCGCAGGGTAGAAGCGCAGAAACGGCATCCCATACGGCAGCCCGCCTGACAGGACACACAGACGGTGTTTCCGTGCTCGTAGCGCATAAACACGCTTTCCACGCACTCTCCGTCCGTCATGCTCATAAGATACTTGACGGTGCCGTCATTTTTAGACACCTGCCTTTTTACGATTTGAGGCAGACGGTATTCCGTCTCTTCTGCAAGACGGCTGCGGAAAGCGGCAGGCAGATTTTTCATTTCCTCAAGGGGCACTCCCTTTTGCATCCAGCGGTAAAGCTGCTCTCCGCGAAAGGCTTTTTCACCCATTTGCACGGCAAGCGTACGGCATTCCTCAAGGGTCAGCCCAAGTATATCGGTTTTCAACCCTTTCTCACCATCCTGCATACAAAAAATCCGTCGGTTCCGTCAGTGTCGGGTCTGAGCGTCAGCATTCCGTCGCATTCCCGCTCCCCCGCCCGAAAGCCGTCAAGCGCAAAATCCTTATGCTCCGCAAGAAAGCGGGAGCATACTCCCTCGTTTTCCGAAGGGTTCAGCGTACAGGTGGAATACACCAGCGTGCCGCCCTTTGCCGCATAACGGGACGCGCCGCACAGAATATCATACTGAATGTCCGGCAGCCTCTCAAGCTGCCCAGTATCCTTATATTTTATCTCCGGCTTTATGTCGATTATGCCGAGTCCCGAGCAAG
>CAMFEL010000028.1 GCA_945949385.1 uncultured Clostridia bacterium
GCGGGCATTTCGGGCTCTGCATACTTTGCGGGCTCTGCGGGCTCTTCCTGCCCGTATATTTCGGACTCTGCCGGCTCTGCGGGAGCGTTTGCTGCTTCGCTCTCCTCACGCTTTTTCAGAAAGTCCGAATAAGTGGGAGCGTCGTGCCGGGGTTCCTCACCTTTCTGCTTTGAAAGGCGCTCCAGCAGATCCTTTGCCGTTATATTCTTGTTTTCTTTATTATCAGACATACCGGTACATTCCTTCCTTTGGAATTTCGCGTCTAATTTTCATTATTGCGCCGAGGCGCCTCTCTGCATTCTCGCAGCCCTTGAAAGTATTACGGAGGCGGCGGTGGAAACATTCAGAGAATTGACCTTGCCGTACATGGGAATGGATATGAGAAAATCGCATTTTTCCTTGACGGTCCTGCTTATTCCCTCTCCCTCGCTGCCGAATACAATTGCGGCGGGAACATTGAAATCCGCCTCGTAAAAGTCGGTGCCTCCCGCTTCGGAAGCAAATACCCACAGCCCTTTTTTCTTCAGAGATTCCACGGTCTGGGCAATATTCGCCACCTTGACCACGGCCATATGCTCGATGGCACCCGCCGACGCCTTGACAACTACGGGGGTAATGCCGCAGGAACGCCGCTTGGGTATTACAACTCCGTGAGCACCCGAACACTCGGCACATCTTATAAGCGCGCCCATATTGTGAGGGTCCTCAATGCCGTCGGCTATGACTATAAGCGGTTTTTCGCCTTTTTCTGCGGCGGCGGCAAGCACCGAATCAATGTCGGTATATTCTTTCTGCGCCGCCATGGCTGCCACGCCCTGATGGTTGACTCCGCCGGAAAGGGAGTCAAGCTTTTCCTGCGTCGCCTCCACTACGGGTATTTTTCTTTTGATCGCCTCTGCCACCAATACGGTAACGGAGCCCTCTCTGTCGCCTGCACGGACAAAAAGCTTGTCTATGCTGCGGCCGCTGCGAAGCAGCTCCCGCACCGAGTTACGTCCTGCCACAATGCCGCAGTAGCTGTCCTCGCCGGTCTCAGCGCTGTCGGCGGCTGTACCGTAAAGGCTGTTGTCAGAGCAGTACTCTTCTCCGTTGCGCTGTACTTCCCGCGCCTTGCTTTTCGGCACCTGACGGTGTCTGTCACCGTCTGTGCGCCTGCTTTGACCTCCGCGTCCTCCGCCCGAGCAATTCGGTGCAGAGCCGCCGCCCGCAAAGCCCTGTTTTCCCCTGCGGGGGTTTTCCCGAGGCTTCTTTTTGAAGCTCTTATCTTCCATGGATACAATCCTTGCTTATTATTATTCAGTCAATTATAACACACAATTTGCGTTTTGTACATATTTTTTTGCAAAATTCTCCGAACCGTCCGTTTTGCGCAGACAGCGGATATATGATTTCCATCAACCAAACTGCATACGGACTTACAAACCGCCGTCTGTGTCCGCATTGCAGAGCCGCCGTCTGAGACAGGCGGGAGTGACACCTCTTTCCTTTTTGAACCGTTGAATAAAATATCCCGTGTCGCTGAAACCGCATTCCGCGGAGATTTCCGAGACGGATTTTCCCGTGGTAAGCAATAGCTTTTCCGCACGGCTGCAGCGCAAATAATTTACATATTCGCTGAAGCCCTTGCCCACCACCTTTTTGAACAGGCGGGAGAAATAGCTGTAACTCAGTCCCACATAACGGCAGCAGTCCGCCGCCGTTATGTCATTGCAGAAATTTTTGTGGATATACTCAAGCGCTTTGTATATAAGCTCGCAGGCGTCCGCATCCGGAGCATCGCTCTCTTCCCCGCTTTCGTTCCAGTAGCGCAGAAAAGAAACAAGCAGACCCATACACTCCGAGACCAGCATAAGCTCCGAGGCGTATTTACCGCCTTTCCACTCGCCGATGACCGCGTCGGTTTTCTGACCGATGCCTGCCTCCAGCGCCTCCTTACGGGTAAAAAAGCATTTGCGCCCCTCCCTGTGGTAGGCAAAAGGCAGAATGTACTTGTGGTTTGAGTCACCCAAAGCGTAATCGTACAGCACCGAAGGGTCTATTTTTATTACATAGTACCCGTTTTTTTCGCATTCTCCCGCATATATGCGGTGTATCTCCCTTGAGCAAAACAGAATTTCCGAGCCTTTTTCCAGATAGTATTCCCTGCCGTTGACCACGGCGTGAAAGCTTCCCTCTTCAACACGGATAAGCTCCAGTATGTCGTGAGTATGGGCGGCGGCGCTGACAGTCTTCGGAAAAGCCTCCTGATAAAATATCCGGCATCCCCACGCTCCGTATTTTCTCGTCCTCGGCTCTTCGTAATATCCGCTCTCGTTTTCCACGGCGCGCCCTCCCCTTTGATTTTTATGTATGACAAAATAGTCATATTTCTTTGTAAATATATCATAGCATAAATATACTAAAAATGCTATAATTTAAGTGAAAATAATGCCCCGGTCGGGCAGAAAACGAGGCTTTTATATGGAAAAAACGGTAAAAATAGGCATAATCGGCTGCGGAGGCATTGCAAACGGCAAGCATCTCCCCTCACTTTCGAATGTTGACGGCGTTGAGCTTGTGGCCTTCTGCGACCTTATCGAGGAAAGAGCGCGTGCCGCCGCGGAAAAATACGGCATACCCGGAGCCGCCGTATTTACGGACTACAGGGAGCTTCTGAAAATCGCGGATATTGATGTGGTACACGTACTTACCCCCAACCGCGAGCACGCAGACATTACCATTGACGCCCTTGAAGCCGGAAAGGACGTAATGTGCGAAAAGCCCATGGCAAAAACCGCCGCTGACGCCGCCCGTATGTGCGAAGCGGCAAGACGCACCGGCAGAAAGCTTACCATCGGCTATCAGCACCGTCACAAGCCGGAGGCTATCTGCGCAAAGCAGGCTATCGACGACGGAGAGCTGGGTGACATTTACTATGCAAAGTGCTACGCCGTCAGACGCCGCGCCACTCCCAACTGGGGCGTTTTCCTCAACAAGGAGGAGCAGGGCGGCGGGCCGGTTATCGACATTGCGACCCACTCTCTTGACCTTACCCTTTACCTTATGAACAACTGGGAGCCTCAGATGGTAGTGGGAAAGACTCACAAAATGCTTGAAAATCCCGAGGAAGCCAATTCATGGGGTCCCGACGGAGTAAAGGAAACGGAGCTTGAAGAGTCCGCCTGTGCGTTCATACTGATGAAAAACGGCGCCACCGTCCTTGTGGAAACAAGCTGGGCGCTGAACACCACCGACACAATTGAAGAAGGAAGCTGCGTGCTCTGCGGCTCCAAGGGAGGACTGAGCATTATCAACAACAAGCTGTCCTTCAACACGGTGAAATACGGACGCACCTTTGATACGGGAGTATGCACCCGTTTCGGCGGCGTTGCTTTCTATGCCGGCAAGACCACGACTCCTCAGCTTACGGAGGCCGAGAGATGGATCGACGCGGTCAGAAACGACAAAGCCCCCGTTGTTCTTCCCGAGCAGGCGTTGGTTGTATCTCAGATACTTGAGGCTATTTATGTTTCAAGCGCTACGGGTAAACCCGTATATTTTGACTGACTTTTGTATGCAAAGCGCCGCCGGAGTGCGGCGCTTTTGAAAGGAGACACACGAAAATGGCAAAAACTTCCGAAAAAATGAAGGTCGCCTTTTGCGGTGTATGGCATGTTCACGCCTACGAATACTGTCTTGCCGCAAAGGAGCACGCCGATGTGGTAGGCGTTTACGAAAGAGACGCGGAGCGGCGAGCCGCCTTTTGCGCTCAGCATTCACTTGCGGAATTCAAAACCTTTGAGGAGCTTTTGGAGAGCGGCGCCAAAGGTGTCATCGTCTGTTCCTCCACCGCCGACCATACCGAGGACATAATAAGGCTTGCCGAGGCAAAAAAAGATATTTTCACGGAAAAGGTACTGGCGCTGACCGTTGAAGAAGCAATGCGCATAAAAAGCGCCGTGGAGGAAAACGGCGTCGGGTTCGTAATTTCCCTGTTTCAGAAATACGACAGCCGCCCCCTTACCGTGAAAAAGATACTGGACAGCGGAGAGCTGGGAAAAATCAACTATTTCCGCTTCCGCAACTGCCATAACGGCTCCTGCAATCATTGGCTGCCTCCCCATTTTTATAAAAAGGACGAGTGCGGCGGCGGCGCGCTTATTGATCTGGGCGCCCACGGAATGTACCTTACCGACTGGCTGCTGGGTATGCCGGACAGCTTTGCATCAACTCTCGGCTATTGCTATCCCACCCAAGTGGAGGACAATGCCGTATGCGTAATGGGATATGAAAACGGAGCCGCGGCTGTTAACGAAACGAGCTTCGTTTCCAACTGCTGCCCTGCGACGCTTGAGCTGGGCGGCGAAGCAGGCTATGTGTATTACAAAGGCAAGGGACCTGTAATAAAAAGCACCGTTGCCACAGATTATACGCCCGTTGAGGAAGAACTGTGCGAAGCACAGCCGCGCCCCATAATCCAGTTTCTGACGGGAGACATCCGCCCCGGCTGCGGCATTGACGAGGCGGTACGGCTTACGAAAATGATGTGCGAGGCATACAAAAACAGCGATGAAGGAAGAAAGTAAAAGTAGTGGCGCGGAATATTGGGATCTGTACGACGAAAACCGCGTGTTTACGGGAAAGAGGATAACAAGAGAAACCCAAGCGGCACCGGGCGAATACAGGCTTATCTCCCATGTATGGATAAAGAACAAAAAGGGGCAGTGGCTCATTACACAGCGCAGCGAGGGTCAGCCCTACGCCGGCCGGTGGGAGCCCACAAGCGGCTCCGTCAGAAGCGGAGAAACCACCCTTGACGCCGCACTTAGGGAAGCGCGTGAGGAAATCGGCATTGAGCTTTTCCCCTCGGAGGGAAAGCTGTTCCGCTCCGTTTTCAGACCCACGCTTATGTCGCCCAATTTCTGCGATATGTGGGTGTTTGAAAAGGATTTTCCCCTGTCCGACATAACATTTCAGCCGGAGGAAACCTGCGACGCCCTTTGGGCGACAAGAGAGCAGATTCTCTCCCTTATGGAGCGCGGGATATTTATGGTGTTCGATATGGAAAAGCCCATAAAAGACCTGCTGTTTTCCGTGTGATAAGGCATATCCCCGAAGACGCAAAAAAGCCGTACTGCGGATATTTCAGGCTAACTATAATGCTATCGAAAAAGCACGCGTGAGCGTGCTTTTTTCATGTAATCTCTGAATCCTTCCCCCCCGGGCAAAGTCCCGGAACTGCTTATTGACACTATCATAGAAGCTTACTTATTTTACCGCTTCCGGTAACACACACGGTCAGTGAGCCGATGCTGACCGCCGGATTTATAAAAACTGACACTCAGCAAAAGCAAAGCGCACCCTGCGGTGCGCTTTATAAAATATTACTTCCTGTTTGCCGTTGCCGTATTAGCACAAACTCATATCCTTAATCGGCGTTTGCGGAAGGATCCGCCTTTGAATAGTCGGTCAGATCCGCCACAAAAGGCTCAGACTGCGGCAAAAGCACTTTTCCGTTTTCAAGGCTTCGCTGCGGATTGAATTCCTGATATTCTCCGCCGCCACTTGAAACGGTTACAATAATATTCGGTATTCCTTCCATTGCATTGCAGCGGATAAGTACAGGCTCCCCCGTACGGCTCTCATAAAGCACCTTGCCGGCTTTGCCTGTGTAGTCGTCATTCTCGTCAAAATACCATTGGCATACCTTGACAGCTATACTGTCATCCGCCGGGACAATGCAGTAATATTCGCTTCCCTCACAAATAATCTGTCTCTCTGCGGGAATATCCGAAACGATCGGATATTCTTCGCCGTACAGCTTCTCTGCGTCACTGTCAGAGCTCTCAGTATATCCCATGAAACATACGCCGGCAATACTGCCGCTCTCAGAAAGAGTTTTTCTGAAATCCGAAAGCTGCTCTTCACCCTTTGTTGCTTTATCCGTTTCAGTCTCCGCCGTATCCGTTGTATCGGTCTTTTCCGCCGTATCCGTCGTATTTTCAGTGAGTGACGCATCCTGTGTCTCGGTTTTTTTCGTACCCGGATCGAAAACTAATCCCTGCAAGATCTTGCACCCTCCGAGAGTGAGCAGCAGCATACAAGCACACAGAAGTACAGCCGTCAGGCGCAAAGCGTTCTTTACTGTCATAATACAGGCTCCTTTACAGACTTTCGGCGTACACCGCCGTCATTTTCCGGTTCTGTTATGCCGATAGCTTATGCCCAGGGGTCTGTGCTTGCAGGGGCACGAACATCGGTAAGCAGATACTGCTCCCACAGATACCACTTGCCGTCTTTGGCCTCACGGAGCTTTACGGGGCGGGGGGAATCGGCGCCGCCGCATACCGCGAACAGCTTCGCATATCCCTGCTCGTCATATGAATGGGGATCCGACTTTATAACTACCGTGTATGGCGACGACGGCATATAGTCGTTATCGGGCGTAGCCCCCTCAAAGTAGGAGCGGGGTACATAATCCTTGCCGCGGAAGCGGTCCGAAATAAACTGCTTATCCATACCGTTCATAGGTCTGGGTCCGCGCAGAAAATCAAGAGCCGCAAAGCAAAGCTCCTTGTCTGCGGGATAGAGGCACAATGCGGCAACTGTCAGCGCCGCGGTGTCAAAGGGGGTGGAAAGTGCTGCCTGCGGCAAAGCCTTAAACGCCTCAAGGCTTTCGGGAAGGTCGGCAAAAACTATTTTTTCCGTTTTACATCCCAAATTCGCCGCACCCTGTCTTACAGCGCCGGCAGCGGCATTAACTGCCTGACTTTTAAGCTTATCGAAAAATCCCATAAACAGTCCTCCTGTTATCTCTACTTAGTATTTATATGTCGGTATTCTGCTTATCTGTCGGTTATATGCGCTCCAGACGCATCAGCGCAAGCTCTATCATATCACCGACTTCATTGATTTCCGTCCAGGAAGATACCTCTTCGCCCAGCACCTCGCCGCTTATGCCGGTATTATACAGATTCTTGCCGTCCTCGCATTTCCACTGCTCAACAGAGATAACAGCCATACCGTCGCGGATTTTGATGCCCTCATCCTCAAGCTGCGCTCTTTGCTCCTGGGTAAAATCCTCGGGTACAGGCATAAGGGTTTCTACCGTACCGTCCCCGTTAAAAGCCATTACGGTCTTGCGATACTTATCAATGCTGTCCTCGTCAGCATTTTCCGAAGCGGCAAGCTGGTCAAGGGTTTTCCACACCATACCGCTGTCAAGATCAAAGCTCATTACCTCTCTTACCTTCCATTTGCCGATAAGTTCCATCTCTTTTCTCCTTTCGGGATTAAAAATCTAAAATTTTCCGCCACCGCCGCCGTGAGTCGACCCGGAGGAGGAGGTATGCGTGCTCGATCCGCCGGAGCTTGATTCTTTAGGTTTCGGAGTCCGGCTTATATGGGTATACAGAAACATATCGCGGCTTTCCGTAACATTCATACTGCCGTCTTTTACATAGCTTGCCGCCGCAGACTGAAAACGCACGGTTTTCAGCTTGCCTTTCATTATTCCCGTAACTATAAGGGCAACGGCAAAGCCCACCGCAATGGAAATGCAGATATGCCAAAGCACATTAAAGGGCGCCTTCGGCATATTGCCGTAGTCGTACGGCTTCCCGGTCTTTGCCTGAGTGATAAACTTATCGCACAGCTCGGCGTAAGCATTAAAGGCATCGGCATACTCGCCCTCGCTGAGAGAGTCGGTAAATTTGTCGGATATGTAGTCGATTCCCGCGTCGGTGATGGCCGTAATACCGAATCCGGTCGTGGAAATCCACCAGTCTCTGTCCTCCATGCTGACCAGCAGCAGGACTCCGTCCCTGTTTTCACCGAAGCCGTAGCCGTTGTAATTGTAAAAGTCGTCGGCATACTCCATGGGAGTTTTTCCCTCAAGAGTATCCGCCGTTACCACAACGATATCCGTCTGCTGACGGACGCTTATTTCGTCAAGCTTTGAAAGAAGCGCGTCTTCCTCGCTTTCGGAAAGAAGGTCAGCTCCGTCGCATACTCTGGGCATACTGTCGGCGGCAAAGGCTGTCACCGTCACAGCGAAAAGCATAATAATCGCAAGGGCGGCAGAAAAAATTTTCTTCTTCATTTTCCGCACCTCCTTACAGCAGCCAAATCAGGTATGACAGAGCGAACACAGCCGCTCCGACGATTCCCGCAAGGCCGAAAAGCCATTTTTTGTAGGCGCCCTTGTCAAGCGGCAGATCACCCACAAATTTTCCCGTCTGTCCGTTCATGGCAAAGGTGTACTTTTTGCCCTTCCATGTGGTATTAAGCAGCCACACGGGGTACAAAGCGTATTTTGCCCGTCCGTTTTGCAGGTGTATGCCCGTTGCCTCAGGGGTTACCGTGGCATAGCCCTGCACCGTCTGCGCAAACGCGTCCGCCGTGCTGCTCTTAATTCTCTCGTTTGCCCTCGGAACAGCTGCCTCGGCATCCACGTCGTACTTATCTGCCAGATACCCCGCAAGGTAAGCGGTGTGAAAGTCCACGGCATCCTCAAAATAGAAGGGCTCAACAGATTCCATCAGATCGTCGGGCATTTTGGACGAACCGTCCACGGGCACACGCTGAAATCCGATACTTCCGCCGCGCACCACGGAGAAAAACGAAGTCTCCGTATAGTTGTAGTCACTGTCGCTCCATGCCCGCACACGGGTAGCCTTGTAGCGGATATGAGCGTCGGCGTCGGCGTCGAAAAGCCAGAACGGAACATATACGCCCCGTATCTCGTCAATATGATTTTCGTCCTTGAACACCTTGGGCAAAAGCTTTTTGCCGCTGTAATGCTTTTTCAAAGCCTCTTTAGCGGCCTTTTTATCAAGCTTGAACGGAATAACATAGTCCGGCTTCAGGTAGCCGGAAACCTGACCTGACATCACAACGGGATTTCCGCAGAAAGGACATGAGGTGGCGGCTGTGGTGTCGTCAGCCACTATCTCGCCGCCGCAGGATTTGCAGATATAGGAGCGAAGCCCATCAGCCTCTCCCTCCTGCCAGTCTACCCCGGCAGAGGTCTCCCAGCTCATACTGTCGTCGGGCTCGCCCTCAAGCTCCTTGCCGTAGTTCTCCAGCGTCTCAATATCAAATTCCGTGTCGCAGTAAGGACACTTCAATTTCTGTAAGGTGCTGTCAAAGGCAATGGCACCTCCGCAGCACGGACACTTGTATTCCTGTAATGTATCCATATATAAATACTCCTGTATTACTCCAAAGTCTCGGCAAGACGGTAGAAAAACCGTTCGATCCCGTCATAGCCGTCAACTCTCGCGCCGGCATTGCAATCGGTGCCGTCAGAAAACCTGATACATATGCCGTATGCGGTCTCATCCAAAACCTGAAAGGGCGATTTTACCGGTTTCTTATAATTCTTTGCGGATTTGATTGTTCCGTTTTCGGAAATAATGGAAAGAAGCTCTTTTATATATTCGTCGCTCACCGTTTTATCCGAAAGCTCTATCTGCTCGCTGTGGTCGTGAATAAAGCATTGGGCGTCAAAAAGCCAGCCGCTCTCTTCCTTTCTGACAGAAAAAGAATAACTGTACGAAAAATCCATATGCGAGCAATACGCAGAAACCGAAATTATATCATCGGCATTATGGCTTGCCTCCTTTTCAGGCTTTACCTCCTTTTCAGGCTTTACGCAGCCGAAAAGTCCCGCCAAAAGCGATAGGATTCCCACCGCAATCACCGCCCTTTTAATAACAGTCACACTCCGTGCTGCTCTTTTACAGCACATCGCCTATATCAAAGGGGTCGCCGCACTCGGGACAGAATTTAGGAGGCTTTTCGCCCTTTGCAGGCTCCCAGCCGCACTTGTCGCAGCGGTACTGAGGAACGCCCGCAGGCTTCTTTGCACCGCAATTCTGACAGAATTTGCCCTTGTTCACCGCACCGCAGGAGCAGGTCCAGCCGTCGGCATCGGCAGGCTTCGGAGCACCGCACTCCGGGCAGAATTTTCCTGTTGCCGTCGCTCCGCAGGAGCATTTCCATGCGCCCGCCTGAACAGGCTCCGGCTTCTTTGCACCGCACTCCGGGCAGAATTTGCCGCAGGCTACAGCCCCGCAGGAGCATTTCCACCGTTCCATGCCGTCGAAGTCCCGCGGCTGTGCCGCCTGTTGCTGTTGCTGTTGCTGTTGCTGCTGACCCATGGCAAACAGATTCTGCGCGTTCATTCCGCCGCCTGCGTTCATAGCCATGCCCATGCCCATAAAGCCTGTCATGGCTCCCGCAGAGTTTGAAGCCGCCGCTTTCATAGCGTCTGCCTGAGCGCCCACGAGAGTAGCTCCCGCCATAGTAGGGTCGCGCATGACAGCGGTACGCTGAAGCTGCTTTATCATCTCCGCGTCTTCCTCGGGAAGCGTTACGGAGCCCAGCGCAATGCTGACGACCTTAAGTCCTCTGAGTTCCCCCCAGCTCCGTGTTGTGGGAAACGATCTGATTTGGGCGCAGCTCCAGCTCCGACAGCTTACCGAAAGCAGGCTGCAGTGCGCTGATAAACTCAGTCTTAAGCTGACCGTCCAGCTCGTCGCGGGTATATTCCTGCTCCACATTGCCGCATACGTTTGTATAGAACAGCAGCGGGTCTGCGATCTTGTAGGAATAAACGCCGGAGCAGCGCACGGAAACATCCACATCAAGACCGATCTTTGAATCCACAACGCGGAACGGAATGGGATTGGGAGTTCCGAATTTATTGTCAATAAGCTCCTTGGTGTTGAAATAATACACCCTCTGATCCTTGCCCGTGTCGCCGCCGTATGTAAAACGCTTGCCGATCGTTCTGAAGGTAGCTATAATGCTCTCCCCCAAACTGCCGGCGAAAATCGACGGCTCAGTGGAAGCGTCGTAGGTAAACTCACCGGGCTCGGCGCAGACTTCAACGATCTTGCCCTGCTCCACGATGATCATACACTGACCGTCAGCCACGGCAATACCGGAGCCGTTGCTTATAATGTTGTCGCTGCCCTTGGTGTTTGAGGAACGGCCGCTTACACGTTTCTGTCCTTTGGTCACCATGACCTCTTTGTCCATAGCCTCGCAGTAGAAAAATTCCTTCCACTGATCCGCCAGCGTGCCGCCCAGCGCGCCTATTCCTGCCTTAATAAGTCCCATAAAATGAGTCTCCTTTCAATTTATCCAATGTGAAACAGTTATTTGCCTTTTCGGGGTGCCTCGTATGTATTGCAGGCATTCCCCTTTGGAAAAGCGTCTGTTGAACAAAAACAGCCGCTTTTCAAAAGGGGGCGGAAAACCGTCCGCCCTTTAATTGCAGTTTTTTGAGAAGTCCGCAGACGGCAGCGGTTTTGCCGCCTGCAGACTTACATAACTGTCTTAATACGATTATATTTTATTTTTCGGAATATTTTCTCTTTCTGCCGTAAACTGCCGTTCCTGCGGCGCCGACTGCGCAAACAAGGATCAGAGCTGTCCGGAGACCTGTCATGCCGCTGTCGCCCGTCGGCGGGTTTTCAGCGGGCTTCACGGGCTTCTCTGCGGCTGTGTTCACGAAAGTCACCTGCTCATATTCGCTGTACTGATCGTCGCCCTCGGCATTCTCGTTATAGAAATAAACTGCGCCGCCCCAGATTGCGATCTCATAGGTTTTGTCGGATTTGACATAGCCGTCGGGAGCCGTCTTTTCAGCAAGAGTATAGAAGCCCTCCGGAACATCAAAGACCGCGATGCCGTCCTTTCCGGATACAGCCTCGTAATCATTGCCGACAGAATTGCCGGTACCGGTCAGGGAGAATACGGCGCCGTCAAGCAGATTTCCGTCTCCGTCGGTCTTCTTGACGGTAAACTGATATGTAGGAGCTTTTATCGCTTCGTTAACGAAAGTGATCTGCCCGCACTCAACTAAATTATCGTCGTTCAATGCGTCTTCGTTAATCGTATAAGCCGTGCCTTCCCAAATTATGAGCTCATAGGTAATATCGGATTTGATATAGCCGTCGGGAGCAGACTTTTCAGCCAGAATGTATAAGCCGTCCGGGATCTCAAAGGCAGCAATGCCGTCCTCGCCGGAGACAGCCTCAAAATACAAGCCGTCAGAGTATTCCTCACCGGTCAGTGAAAAGGTGGCACCGGCAAGAGGATTTCCGTCGGTGTCGGTCTTTTCAACCGTGAACTGATATACAGGCGCTTTTTCATTAACGAAAGTAACTCTTGAATAGGGCTCTCCCATAAAAGCATTGGGACTGTCAGGCTTGAAATAAACCGCTGAACGGTATACAACCAGCTCGTAGTAATCATCGGAACATACATAGCCGGCGGGAGCCATTACTTCAACCAGCGTGTATTCGCCGTCTTCCAGATCGGAAAAAATCGCGATTCCCTGCTCGTTTGAAACAGCCTCGATGGGCTCACCCGGATCGGAATAATCGAGCTCGGCGGCCGGTTCGTTAGGAATCAGCCAGAAAACGGCACCGGCCAGGGGATTTCCCTCCGCGTCGGTCTTCAAAACATCGAAGCCTGCAGAGACTGCCGCATTGGCAGCAATGGGGAAAAGTCCTACTGTCAGCATAAGACAAATAATCACGCTGAACAGCTTTACTGCTTTTGAATGCTTTCTCAATGTTTTTCTCCTTTATATATTTGAGTTTGGCAGCGCGCTTTATTTATCGCAAAGCCGGGCATTTTCAAGAAAAAGCCCGCTTCGGCTGCCGCGCCTGAGGATTTGCCCGTTTTACGGGCAAATCCCCATAACAGATTATAACACATTTCAAAATAATGTCAAGTTGTTTACAGTTTATCTTCCCATTATGTATCTCAGAAGGAAGTTAGCGTCCATACCGTTTATCTTGGTGTCGCAGTTGTAGTCGTCTACCTTGAAATCGTAGGATTCCTTGTCAACTATAAGCCGTCCCAGCAGGATACGCTTGTAGTAGTTAAGGTCGGAGCCGTTCAGCTTGCCGTCTCCCGTGGTGTCGCCGTAGGGGCGTATTACGGCATCCACACGCGCCGCACCGCCGCTGACGTCGACCGTATAATCTCTGGGCGCATGTCCCTTTTTCATAAACCTGAGTGTATATGAGCCGGCGGAGTCACAGGGTATACTGTAAGTAGCCGAATTACCGCGGACGGTAACCTCGTTTTCCGCCTCAGTGGCACCCGCTGCAATAAGCTGAACGGTAACGTCAGCACTCTCGCTGCCGTAGCTTGTCACCGTGCCGGTAATATAAGCTCCCTCTACACCGCTTGCGGAGCATTCAAAGTCCATATAAACCGTCAGCCCGCCGGAGCTGTTCATGTATAAATATTCACTCTTCCTGCCGTTGATATAAACGCTTGCGTCAATGTCAATGGTAAAACCTACTTCGGGATACACAGTAACCATCAGCCTGTAAATCTTACCGGCTTCAAACAGGTCGCCGTTTTCCAAGGTCTTAACGGCGGAGAGCTCACCGCTTCCGTCATAAGCCATTTCAACCCATGAGCTTGAAGAAGAGCTGATTTTATTCGCGGCCTTATCTATACTGACCCCGCCGCAAGCATTGCCCGCCACAGGCTCGGTCACCGTTGCTTCAACACTCCGTATCACTGTATCGGCTCCGGGAGAAAGGCACAGAGATACGTCAAGCTCTTCACAGTCTCCTGTGGGAGGATTAAAGGAATGTGAGCCGTTGTAGTCATAGATACTGGGAATGTTTACGCCGTTGGCAGTCACCTTTAAGTCACCGCTGCTCCAATACCTGTATCCGCCGTCAGCCACTCCGAAGGTTATCGTGCAATAATAGTTGTGCCCGTCCTCAAAAACAGCTCCGTCCGCCATATCAATCCAGGTATACTCTTCGTCGGTGCCGTTGTCTACCCAGCAAACATCCTTAACGGTAATCATTTCGTTTGGTCTTTGCGAAAGATTATTTATTGAAACCATGAAATCACCTATACTGTCGCCCGATTCCGGTTTTGTATAGCTGAAGTCGACTTCCTTAATTTCATACTGCTGTATATAGTAATCAATGCTGAACCATACGCAGCCGTCAAAGTAGTCATAATAGTCGGCTGTTTTGCCGTTTATGGTTACATTCATACCGCTTCCCTTTGTATCGGGGAAAGCATACCCGTCATTGGGAATAAATCCTACCACTATGCGGCACGAATCATCCGGTAATATTTCGTCGGCGCCGACAGCCTCATACAGTCCTAACACCTCTGCGACAGTAGTGTATTTAACGGGATCGCCCGAAACCGAATCCTTATATCCGTAGCTTGTAAATGCCTCAACACCGTCTACGGTAACATCGGCGGTATAAATTTTCTCTGCTGCCGTATAGGAGTAACTGTAAACTACCTGAGTGCTGTCAGCGGAAGCGGAGACAAAGCTCGCCTGAAGATTGTCGTTAAATTTAACCTTCAAAGAGTTTTTATCCGCAAAGGCATAGCCGTCACCTACCGTCAGAGTCACCTTGACTGTATACTTCTTCCACGCCGTAAAAGTGTCGGAGGAGCTCATGTCCTTTTTATCCGTATCGTTGTACCATGCGATTGATTTTACACTGCAGTGGCTGCCCGAGCCAGTATTTGCGGAGAAGTCCGGGCGACCGCCGTCGACAGGCGTATCTATCCATGATATGCCCACATTGTAAATCTTTGTCGTATCCTTTACGGTAAGCCGGAATCCGTATCCGCCCCTGAGCAGCAGCTCGCTGCCGCAATACAGCTCTATCATAAATCCGGGCTGCATTGTTCCCGCTGTGTTTGCGGTTATACGGTGGGTTACGGTACCCACACCGTCGGAATATGCAGGAGTCACTTCTTTCCATGCTCCGCCTTTGTTGTCTCTGACGCTGATTTTATAGCTGAAGCCCAGATCCTTGAATTCCTGCTCAAGGTCATCAAAAGTCCATGTCAGAGTATTGTTTGTACCTATTTCAACGGTACCGCGCATATCCTGCCCCAGGTTTTTGCCGTTCAGACTCACATCGTTAAAACGGCAGTATTCGGCATTGTCAATAATGATAAAAGACTCCGTGTCCTGCTTTGCCAGATCCCCAAGGGTTATCTGTGACGCCGTCTTCACTTCACCGTTAAGCATCAGTATGCATCCGGGGTCTGACATCTTGACAAGATTTTTCTTGTTCAGATAATCCGAGCCGTTGTTAAGATAAATAAAGCTCTTTGAGGTAAAGTTCACCGGGCCGTAATACTCACCGCCGTTAAGCATGGGCGCTATAAAGTATTCAAAACCCCACTGCTGGCTGTAAAGGCTCATATGGTATCTGTCAAAGTGTCTTACGGAGTATCCGTTGTCGGAGATAAAGACACCGTCGTTAATTGTCAGATCCTCTCCGTACCTGTACTTTTCGTAATAATCGTTTTCGGGGTCTGCCCAACCTGAATTACCGACATAAATCGTCTCTATTCCGAAAGCAGCAAGGTCTCTTGCTCCGAAGTTATCTTTCTTTACGGTAACACCGTCGCAGTACGCCTCAAAGCGGCCGCCGTTGATAACGGTTTTTATATTGGATGCAATCACCGTACCGCGGTACCGTACGGCATCGTTCAGGCAGTGAGTTCCGTTGCTGAACTTCAGCGTGTCGCAGTTCATTTTGTAATTGCCGCCTTCGATTATCAGTTTGCCGCTGAATAAACTGGTTGACTGCTCAATAAGCGTTTTGACGCCGTCAAGATAACCCCACAACCAATATGTATTGGACATATCTATATGCAGAGCCGCAAGCTGACTGTCTTTCCATTGGTGAGCTTCGAACTCGATTCCTCCGCCGCCCCTGGAGTCCTTTATAGTAAAGACGGTTTCCATGTCCTTGATATAATAGTTCGGATGTACCTTGATTTCAATAAAGCTCTCCAGAATACTGTTCTCATCCTGAGGCAGATCGGCGTCGCCGTACATAGTATAACCGTTAAAATCAAGTGTCATATTTCTGAACACACTCAACTGTACCATATACACAGTGTTGCGCGGCAGATCGTCAGCGTCAAGATAAAGATTGCTTTGCAGCCGCACCGTAATATTCTCCGCAGCCATCATCGAAAATGCGTCGCTTTTTGCCTCTCTGAAAGCTTCTTTCAGCTCGCCCCAGGTGCTTACATCAATGATTTGTTCGTCCTTGTGAAAGGCAACCATTGATTTATGGATTATGCGCATTTCGGGATAGCTGGCATACACTCCTATGTCTTTTGCTTTGCTTCCGTTAACCGTCGCATTAAGCTCTTTTCTGTCAGCAAAGCTGTATCCGTCCTCCGGATAAAGAACTATCGCAATTTCGTATTTCTTCCCGGCAACAAATGTTTCATCATCACCCATTCTGTACGTTGCCCCATAGACACACCAGTAAACTTCATCAATATAATAACCGCAGTCCTCCGGTATGACGCAGTCATATTTGGGTGTTTCGCCTTCAACGGGCTCAATGACGCCGGTTATGTCAACGCTGTCTATAAGCGTTACATCATCTGCCGACGCCGTCATGCTCATGGCCGGGAGCAGACCCAGCACCATGGTCAGTGCAAGAAACAGGCTGAGTAGCCGTTTCGGTTTTGCTTTTTTTGTGTTGCTCATAAAAGTACCTCCTTAATAGAAGTGATATATGCCATACTAAGTATCCGCCTTTCCTCCGGCGTATGGCCTCCGGGGAAAAGCATGCTGTCTGTTTGAAACACAAGCGGAATGTTCATCCTATCAATCAGAACCACCGCCTTTCTTACAGACTGTCCATGACCGCAGCCATGTACTGTTCGGTCACGGTTCCAAAAAG
>CAMFEL010000029.1 GCA_945949385.1 uncultured Clostridia bacterium
TGAAGAAACGCAGGAGAAAGCTTGCTTTCTCCTGCGTTTCTTCATAAGCCTGCCGACTGCGCGGCACCCCTGCGGGAACTGATTTAGATTTCTTCACCCTAATTAAAAGTTTTTTGGAGTCCTTAGAACCTTTTTCTCAAAAAAGGTTCTAAGCGGAGCGCGAGGCAGAGCCTCGCATATGCTTGACCGGGGTTTGGGGCGGAGCCCCGCCTGTCACCGGGGTTCGGGGCGGAGCACCGCATGAAGCCGGGGCGCAGTTTCAGCAAATCTTTATACAATCTTAACGCGGGCGGCGTCTTGCTTATGCGCGCTTAATGCAAATTAAGATAAAATTAAGGCAAAAAAAGAAGACATAAAGACAAAACAGGTAGGTCATATGCTTGATCAACAGAAAAGCCGACACAATCATATAACTTCATTTCAAATAATCATTCTGGGATTTTTTTCAATTATTATCATAGGCAGTCTTTTGCTCATGCTTCCGTTTGCCACAAGAGAGGCGGGGGGCGCCACCCTCAGCGACGCGCTGTTTACCGCTACCTCCGCGGTGTGCGTTACGGGGCTTGTAATTCAGGACACTGCCACCTACTGGTCCGTATTCGGTCAGGGTGTGATACTGCTTCTCATTCAGATAGGCGGAATGGGAATAGTGACGGTGGCGGTCTCCGTTGCGGCAGTCTCCGGTAAAAAGATCGGTCTGATGCAGCGCAGTACAATGCAGGAGGCTATTTCCGCCCATCATGTGGGAGGGATCGTAAGGCTGACAAAATTCATACTGAAAACCACCTTATTTATTGAGCTCGGCGGAGCAGCTTTGCTTGCATACCCGTTCTGCCGCGATTTCGGATTTCCTAAAGGAATCTGGTACGCTCTTTTCCACTCGGTATCCGCTTTCTGCAACGCGGGCTTTGACCTAACGGGCGCAAAGGAACCCTTTTCCTCCCTGACCTCCTATTCTTCCGATGTGCTTGTCAATATAACGGTCATAATGCTTATAATAATCGGCGGAATAGGCTTTCTGACATGGGAGGATATAAAAAACAACAAATGGCATATAAGACGTTACAGAATGCAGAGCAAGGTCATCCTTTCCGTAACGGGAATTCTTATTGTTCTGCCCGCACTGTACTTTTTCTTCGGCGAGTTTTCCGACAAGCCCATGGGAGAGCGTATACTGAGTTCCCTTTTCCAATCCGTAACGCCGAGAACAGCCGGCTTTAATACGGCAAGCCTTGCCGACATGAGCCAGACGGGACAAATGCTTGTCATTATTCTTATGCTTATAGGCGGCTCCCCCGGTTCCACGGCGGGAGGTATGAAAACCACGACCTTTGCGGTGCTTCTGGCTTCGGCTTTGTCTGTGTTCAGAAGGCATGAGCATACGCATTTTTTCAAAAGAAGAATAACGGAAGTCGCAGTCAAAAACGCAGCAACCGTTTTTCTGATGTACTTAGTTCTGTTCCTCGGAGGCGGAATGATCATCAGCCGTATCGAAAATATACCTCTGCTGACATCTGTGTTTGAAACCGCGTCGGCTATCGGCACAGTGGGTCTCTCCCTTGGTATAACGGCTCGGCTGGGCGCCGTGTCGCGGATAATACTGACCGTGCTCATGTTCCTCGGCAGAGTGGGGGGACTTACCCTTGTATTCGCCGCAACCATGGGGGCGCGTGCAAACACGCCAAAATATCCCCAGGAAAAAATCACGGTGGGCTGACCGCTTAGAATCAAAAATATCAGGTAAGGAGAATGAATAATGAAATCCGTATTGCTTATCGGTCTGGGAAGATTCGGCAGACACATAGCTATGAAGCTTGACGAGCTGCATCATCAGGTGATGGCTGTGGACAAAAACGAAAAAAGAGTCGCCGCCGCACTGCCGTTTGTTACAAACGCGCAGATAGGAGACGCCACCAACGAGGACTTTCTGGAGTCTCTGGGCGTAAATAATTTCGATGTCTGTATCGTCGCCATAGGCGACGATTTCCAAAGCTCGCTGGAGACCACATCCCTTTTGAAGGAGCTGGGCGCAAAAGCCGTAGTCTCCCGCGCCGCACGGGATGTACACGCAAAATTTCTGCTTCGCAACGGCGCGGACGAGATAGTATATCCCGAAAAGCAGCTTGCCGCATGGACCGCCATACGCTATACCGCCGACCATATACTGGACTACATAGAGCTTGACGATTCACACGCCATTTACGAAATTACCGTACCCGAAAAATGGATCGGCAGAACCGTATTTGACGTAGATGTGCGTAAAAAGTACGGCATCAATATAATGGCAATAAAGCGCAGCGGAGAAATGATACTGAATATAACTCCCCAGACAGACTTTACTAAGGACGACACAATACTTGTTTTGGGGCATACAAAGGATATGCAGAAGTATTTCCGCATTTAGCAGCCGAAACAAAAGTTAAGTCTGAAAGAAATGGCAGCGCCGGTCGCACGTAAGCCGTAAGCTGTTTCAAACACTGTTTGTGTCTTAATGCAAAGCCTCACGGCTTTGAAAAAACGTCACAAATCAACGAAAGGCACGGTCGGAAATATGAAATCTGCAATAACGCTCTGCGCCCTTGCCGCGTTTTTTGTGCTTGGATACTTCCTGATGAAACGGCTTGACACCTTTTTGGAGTCAAACAGACAGGCGGGCGAAAATCCGCAAAAAGCTCTCCGCATAGCCTTCGAGAACCCTGCTCTCGCCGGCGGCGCGGAGGACATCATCAGAGAGTTTTCAAAAGCAGAGCCTGACTGCGAAATAATAATATATTCGGTAAGATCCGAAGATATACCGAAAAAGCTTGAGTTCGGAGAGCTTGACATCGCCTTTGCGGACGAGGCTTCTCTTGACGGCTGCGGAGATGCCGGCATACCCGTTTTGCTTACTGCCGGAAAGCTTACTACGGCGGGCGGTATCAGTATTCAGCCAGGAGATACTGCCAAAGTCAGAGCCCGTGCTGTCACGTCGCAAAACAGCAATAACCCGTATATAGGAGCTTTTTCACGGATCTTAAGCCGATATTTGAAAAAACGTCAGCGCAAAATGAGAGCGCGCAGTAGAAACATAACCAGGAATATGTTATAATCTTTATACGGTCTTAATACGCAACAAATAACTTTTTTACCGTGTTTATTGCATATAAGGCATAATTAAGACAAACGGGAGGAGCGTATATGGACGAAACAAGGCAAAGCCCGGAACAGTTTCTGCGTGATATAGAAGAAGAAGAACATACTCAAAAGCGGGGACATCTGAAAATATTTTTCGGTTACGCGGCAGGGGTAGGCAAGACCTACGCCATGCTGAAAGCGGCGCACGCCGCAAAGCACCGCGGCGTCGATGTAACAGCCGGATATATTGAGCCTCATGCCCGCCCGAAAACCCGGGCGCTGCTTGAGGGACTTGAATGTCTGCCCAATCTTGCAGTGGAGCACAGCGGCATCAGTCTTTCTGAATTTGACCTTGACGCGGCCCTAACAAGAAAGCCTCAGCTTATACTGGTGGACGAGCTTGCGCATACAAACGCGCCGGTCTGCCGCCACTCAAAGCGGTATCAGGATATAGAGGAGCTGCTGTGCGCCGGTATCGATGTTTATACCACGGTAAATGTTCAGCACATAGAAAGCCTTAACGACACGGTCGCTTCAATTACGGGCATTATGGTGCGGGAGCGCATACCGGATTCCGTCTTTGACAATGCAAGCCAGGTAGAGCTTGTGGACATTGAGCCCCAGGAGCTTATAGAGCGGATGAAGGCGGGCGAGGTTTACGGCCCTGCCGAGGCAAAGCAGGCAACGGATAACTTCTTTACGGTGGAAAACCTGACGGCGCTGAGAGAGATTGCTCTGCGCAGATGTGCCGACCGTGTAAATCTTCTTACGGAAAATGCAAGGATTAAAAGCCACAGCGACTATCACACGGACGAGCACATACTTGTTTGCCTTTCCTCCTCACCCTCCAATTCAAAAATAATACGAACCGCCGCCAGAATGGCAAGCGCTTTCCGCGGCACCTTTACGGCGCTGTTTGTGGAAACACCGGATTTTTCCGTAATGCCGGAGGAGGACAGGAAAAGGCTGAAATCCAATATCCGGCTTGCGGTACAGTTGGGCGCCAAAATTGAAACTGTCTACGGAGCCGATGTGCCCTATCAGATAGCGGAATTTGCAAGGCTTTCGGGAGTATCGAAAATAGTCATCGGCAGAAGCTCCGCCACGCGCAAAAATATGTTCAGCAAGCCCACACTCACGGAAAGGCTCATTGCCGCCGCCCCCAGCCTTGACATACATATAATACCCGATTCCGAGGGCAGCGCTTTGGGCTACCGCCGCAGGAAGGCTCCCGGAAAAATCGGCATCGTAATGTCGGTATCCGATATACTGAAAAGCATCGCCATGCTTGTTCTGGCAAGCTGTATCGGTATGCTGTTTCAGCATCTGGGCTTTGACGAGGCAAACATTATTACCGTGTATGTCCTGGGCGTGCTCATAACATCGGTCATTACCACCCACCGCATTTACAGCCTCATATCCTCCATAGTAAGCGTTCTCGTATTCAATTTCCTGTTTACCGACCCGAAATTTACGCTCCACGCCTACGACAAGGGATACCCGGTCACCTTTGCCATTATGTTTTTCGCGGCTCTGCTTACGGGCACCCTTGCCATAAGGCTGAAAAACCACGCAAAGCAGGCGGCTCAGGCGGCGTACCGAACAAAGGTGCTTTTTGACACGAACCAGCTGCTCCAGCAGGCAAAGGACAAAAACGAAATCGTCTCGGCTACCGCCGGTCAGCTTATAAAGCTTTTGAAAAAAGATATAGTATTTTACATGAGCGAAAAGGACGCTCTTGCCGAGCCCCGTATTTTTACGGCGGAGGACAGGGCGGCGGACGGCAGCATTGTTTCGGAAAACGAAAAAGCCGTTGCGCTGTGGGTGCTGAAAAACAACAAGCACGCCGGAGCTACCACCGAGACTCTGTCAAGCGCCAGATGTCTGTATCTTGCCGTCAGGGTAAACAGCAGAGTTTACGGCGTGGTGGGGATTGTCGTTGACGAGCGTCCGCTGGACACCTTTGAAAACAGTATTCTTCTGTCTATTCTGGGCGAATGCGCTTTGTCTCTTGAAAACGAAAAGAACGCCAGAGAAAAGGAAGAGGCGGCTATTCTTGCAAAGAACGAACAGCTTCGGGCAAATCTTCTGCGCGCCATATCCCACGATCTGCGCACCCCGCTGACTTCCATTTCCGGCAACGCCAGCAATCTTCTGTCAAACGGCGACTCCTTTGACGATGCAACCAAAAAACAGCTTTATGCGGACATTTACGACGATTCCATGTGGCTTATAAATCTTGTGGAAAATCTTTTGTCCGTTACAAGGATAGAAGAGGGGCGCCTTAATCTGCACATCACCGAGGATCTTTTGGACGATGTGATATCCGAGGCTCTGCGCCATATTAACCGTCAGAGCTCGGAGCATAACATCACCGTGAAAACCGGCGAAGATTTTCTGTTTGCAAAGATGGACTCAAAGCTTATGGTGCAGGTAATTATAAACTTAGTGGACAACGCAGTAAAATACACGCCAAAGGGTTCAAACATAGTGATAACAACAAAAAAACAGGGTGCAAACGCCGTAGTTTCCGTAGCCGATAACGGCGACGGCATACCGGACGAAATGAAAGACAGAGTGTTCGATATGTTTTATTCGGGCGCCAACAAAGTGGCGGACAGCCGCCGCAGTCTGGGACTGGGTCTGTCGCTGTGCAAGTCTATTGTAAACGCCCACGGCGGAACCATAGAGGTTTCAGACAATAAACCGCACGGTACGGTGTTTACCGTAACTTTACCTTGTGGGGAGGTACAGATTCATGAATAAACCGCTTATACTTGTGGTGGAGGACGACAATTCCGTTAAAAATCTTATGGCCACAACGCTTAAAGCTCACGATTACCGTTTTCTTACCGCGCCCAACGGCGCCAGCGCCATACTGGAGGCCTCGTCCCACAATCCGGATATTGTGCTTTTGGATCTGGGACTTCCGGATATGGACGGAATTGAAGTCATTAGGAAGATCCGCACCTGGTCAAATATGCCCATAATCGTCATAAGCGCGCGAAGCGAGGATACGGACAAAATCGACGCTCTTGACGCGGGCGCGGACGATTATCTTACAAAGCCTTTTTCCGTGGAGGAGCTTCTGGCCAGGCTGAGAGTCACTCAACGGCGGATCTATATGACGCAGGGCGAGTCTGCGGCGGAAGCGTCGGTATTTACCGACGGCAAACTGCGCATAGACTACGCCGCAGGCTGCGCTTATCTCGGAAATGAGGAGCTGCACCTTACACCCATTGAATACAAGCTGCTGTGCCTTTTGGCAAAGAATGTCGGCAAGGTGCTTACCCATACTTTTATAACTCAAAGCATTTGGGGCAGCAGCTGTGACAACGACATCGCCTCTCTGCGGGTGTTTATGGCAACCTTGCGCAAAAAGCTCGAAAAAGACGAAGGCTCCCCACAGTATATTCAGACCCACATCGGCGTGGGCTACCGTATGATGAAGGTGGAATGATCAATACAAGCCGTGCGCTCTGCTGAATTTGTCGGCATATAAAAAGCGGTCTTTTGAAAAGACCGCTTTTTCGTATTCGTTTTTTGTATCATTCGGATCGGCAATCAGACCACGCCCTGAGCAAGCATAGCGTCTGCCACTTTAACAAAGCCCGCGATATTAGCTCCTGCCACCAGATTGTCCTTCATACCGTATTGCTCGGCTGCTCTTGCAGCGTTGTGATAGATATTTACCATGATCTCATGCAGCTTGGAGTCAACCTCTTCAAAGGTCCATGAATATCTCTGAGAGTTCTGGGACATTTCCAGAGCACTGGTAGCAACGCCGCCTGCGTTTGCCGCCTTTGCGGGACCGAACAGCACTCCCGCCTTCTGGAAGGCTACGATTGCCTCGGGAGTGGAGGGCATATTTGCACCCTCAGCCACGGCGATCACGCCGTTTTTGATAAGGGTCTGGGCAGCCGCGCCGTCAAGCTCGTTCTGAGTTGCGCAGGGCAGGGCGATGTCGCACTTGATATTCCAGATCCCGCGGCAACCCTCGGTATATACAGCGTTCGGGTATGCTTCCACATATTCCTTAATACGCGCTCTTTCTACCTCTTTGATACGCTTTACGGCGTCAAGCTTGATACCGTCGGGATCGTAGATATAGCCGTTGGAGTCGGAAAGCGCCACTACCTTTGCGCCGAGCTGAGTAGCCTTTTCAGTTGCGTATATTGCAACATTACCGGAGCCGGAAATAACCACCGTTTTGCCTCTCATGCTCTTGCCCTTATCGTTGAGCATTTCCTCGGTGAAGTAGCAGAGGCCGTAACCGGTAGCCTCGGTGCGGGCAAGGCTGCCGCCGTAAGTAAGTCCCTTGCCGGTGAGCACGCCCACATACTCGTTGCGGATTCTCTTATACTGGCCGAACAGATAACCGATCTCGCGGCCGCCCACGCCGATGTCTCCGGCGGGTACATCCGTATCGGCGCCTATATGCTTTGCAAGCTCAGTCATAAAGCTCTGGCAGAAGCGCATGACCTCCATGTCGCTCTTGCCCTTGGGGTCAAAATCGGAGCCGCCTTTGCCGCCGCCGATGGGCAGCCCGGTAAGGCTGTTTTTGAAAATCTGCTCGAATCCGAGGAATTTGATTATGCCCTCGTAAACGGAGGGGTGGAAGCGCAGACCGCCCTTGTAAGGACCGATGGCGGAGTTGAACTGCACTCTGAAGCCGCGGTTGATCTGCACCTTGCCGCTGTCATCTACCCACGGAACTCTGAACTTGATGACTCTCTCAGGCTCGACAAGAGACTCAATTACGCCCTTTTCGATATATTCGGGGTGCTTTTCGCACACAGGCTCAAGAGACTCAAGCACCTCCTGCACAGCCTGATGAAACTCGGGCTCGCCGGGGTTGCGCGCAATTATTCTTTCCATAAGGTCGCGGAAATACCGGTTTTTGAAATTCATTTCCATAATAATATGCTCACCTTCCTTAGATGCATATGAGGCTTTGCGCCCGGGTGTAAATCGCTTGCCGTGCGCTGATTGCCAAACACCGTCGTTTTGCCCTTCGGTCATTCTCGTGGCAAAACAACTTTTTACTTTATAAGTTTATCACATATATAATGCGATGTCAACATTTTTTGAAAGATGAATGGGCAAAAAATTCATTTTCGGGCGTTATTTTGCATTTTTTGCGATTTTGTGAATAAAATCGTACCGATATTTTCACGAATTTGACATTCAGCGCCGCTTGTGTGCATTTTTTCTCAAAGGCGCCGAGACCGAACCGGTTATTTTTCTGCAATTGCATAAAATGTGTTTGAAATTGCTTATTTTATGCAATTGCAGAAAATCTGCCCCCCTTGAACTATATGAAAAATCGGACCGCAAAGCCTTTGCCCGCCGCCCGGTTAACGCCTTTTTTGGGGAAAAAGCGGGAAGCTCAGCTTTCCGCCTTTTCCACATATTTGAAATAGCAGCTTTCGTCATCGCGCTTTATTATCAAAGCGAAATAATCGTCTCCCGTCTCCTCGCCCACGGTGCAGTTAAAGGTAAATCGGTATGTATTTTCCGTTTCGTACAGGCTTATGCAGTTGACGGTGAGTGAGTTCTCCTGAGAGGGAGCCGCCGTAATATAGCATTCTATCCTGTCAAGGTATTCAAACATATTTCCGCTTTTGTTGGAGACCTTTTCTTTGCCGCCGAAATATTTATACGCGGCGTTTGAAAAATCCTCAGCGGGGATTATTACGGAAAAGCGCATATGGGGATAAGCCTTTGCCGCCGTTTCAAGCAGCTCGGGATTTCCCGTATACTTGGCGTATTCCGTATTCATCATATAGCACAGCAGAGAATCGCGGCAATGGGAAATGGCATCCTTTGTGCCGCGGAATTCCGGAATTTCCACGGAATTTATTGTCAGGGTCTTTACCATTTCGCAGATCTCCTCTGCCTTCTCTCCGTCGCTTTCGTACTCGCTTATGATCTCCTCGGCGTCGTAATCGTGGGTGTCAAAGCCGAGAGTGGCAAAAAACTCCCCTGCCGCGCAACCGGCAAAGCACAAAGACGCCGCAAGTATCAGCAAAGCCGCGCCAAAGCACTTGATTCTTGCAGAAAACGCAAAACCCAAACCTCGGTTTTCCCCGCCTGCTCTCATATCTGCACCCCCCGAATAACATCTCTCATAATCATTGCGCTTTTCTTTAATATAATTGTAGCATATTCCCCGAAGGATTTCAACACCGGAAAAAGCGGCGCGCAAAGGGGAGGATACGCAGAAAGCTGTAAAATAATAATTTTTACGGCGATTACTCTTGACGGATTAGAAAACCGGATGTATACTGAAAGCACAGAAAGATAAATAAAGATACATATATGTACTGATATGTACAGTTTACGCGCATAAAAACGAATATACAGGAAAGGTATGGTTTGAATTATGGCAAAATTCTGTGAAAAATGCGGAACCCCCATGGAAGACGAGGCGGTATTCTGCCCCAACTGCGGAACGGCAGCCGCGCCGGCTGTTGAAATGCCCGCACCCGCAGCAGAGGAGTCCGCGCCCTCTCCCGCACCCGTTATTGAAGAATCTGCACCTGCAGCCGAAACCGCAGCAGCACAGGAGCCCGCGCCGGAACCTGCACCGGAGCCCGTAGTCGAAGAACCTGCACCCGCTTTCGAAACCGTGGCAGCACAGGAGCAGGGCGGCTTTACCTATGCTGGAGCTGCGCAGGAAAGCGCCGCTGCACCAAAGCAGGAGGCGGCACCTCAGGAGCCTCTGTACCGGTATCAGCCGGCTGTGCAGGCTCAGCCCGTTTATCAGCAGGCACAGCCCGTTTATCAGCAGGCACAGCCCGTGTATCAGCAGGCTCAGCCCATATACCAACAGCCGCAGCCTGTGTATCAGCAGCCTGTATATGCTCCCGTGCCCAATGCTGCCGATGCCGAAGACCAGACGGTCAGCACCGCCAAGTTTTTCTGGTTCAGAGTGCTGTTTGCAATTCCCCTTGTGGGCTTTATACTCAGCATCGTAATGTCCTTTGCACCCAAAAACAAAAGCTTCAAGCACTTTGCCCGTTCTTATATGATAATGAATTTTATCGCTATCGGCATTGTTCTTATCGCTTGTGTGATCATTATTGCATCCGGCGCTACTCTTGCTGATTTTTATTACGATTTATTGTACTCTATGTATTGATGCACTGAGAGTCCCCGTATTCCGCAACGCGGAATACGGGGATTTTTGATTTTTGAGAATCACCTCAGGCTTTGCCGGCGGTTGTGATTTAAGGAGCAATTTTTAAAATAATGCTTCAGTACCGCACTCTGTTGTTTACTTCAAAGTTATAGTATTTCTGCCAGTCCTTCAAAAGAAGCTCCTTTGCCTTGTATCCCGGCACATTGAAGCTGCGGAAATCGCCCTTGTACTCCGCATGCACCGTTACATTATTGTCTGATTTTATTTCGAAATTCTCGTAGAAACGGTCGGTGAGAATTTCCATTGCCCGGGTCGAGACCTCCTCGTCGCTGTCGTCAACAAGCATTGCCACATAAGGCACAACCGCGTCTGAGTCCAGATTTTCAAGAGTCGTCATATCCACTGTGGGCAGTCTGCCGTCAAGGTATGCGTTCACATTGCAGGAAGCAATAACACGGTCGGTGTCGGCAAAGCCCGCGGCGGCGATTATAAGTGCCGCGGATACAAGCACCGCTTTCATATAAGGCGTGTTTCTCACAAACAGCCGCAGGATGACAAACACGAATACCACGGCAAGGAACACCATAAACAGAGATGTATAGATCCTGAGCTGCGTCATGCCGTAGGAGCCTATGTACATTACCATTTTTGAAAGGGCGGTGGCTATGAGAAGCAGCGAAAACAGGCAGATGAACAAAGAGGGCAGGCGTACCGCCGCGCTGACCTTTCCTTCTTTTTTGCGGGTAATAAGGCTTACTGTAAATACGACGGCAAGGTTTATAACGCATATGGCGCTCATTTCAAAGAATCCCCGCCGCGCATACTGAGCCACGGTGAAGCCCTCCTGCAATATGCCGGAAAAGGCGTTGAAAAAGTAGGCAAGCTGGCTTATGAGATAAAGCACATATGCCACGGATACGGCAACGGAAAAGGATGCGGTCACCACGGGGTCGACTCCGCGTCCGTCCCGTTCTTCTCTTTTTTTCACATTTGTGTCAGGTGCACAGAACACCTGAGAGAACAACAGAATGAACAGGAACAGTCCGAGAATGAGAGCGCCTGCCACCTCCCAGAAGCTGCGGAAGGTTATTTTTTTCAGAAGTCCCTCGAAAGCCGCGTCGGAGGAAATCAGCAGCGGCACGACAATGCAAAGCACGGGAATGGCAAGCGCAACTCCCAGCAGCACAAATCCGGTTTTTCTGCCCGCGGCGCGCCCGCCGTTCTCCCCTTTTCTGTGGAACAGCGCCCATGTGCCGCGTCCTATCCTGCCGAAGGTCAGCGCAAAGGCCGTGTAGCACACATCCCCCACGCTGTAAAGGGAGCCTGCTCTGCTGCGGCGAAGTCCCGCCATATCCGTGACCGTCGCGGCGTATACTGCCGTCATTGTGCTGACACTCAGAAACTTTGCAAAGCTGTTGTCCGAAAATGTAAGGCTTGCCGCCATCAGAACAAACGATATATTAAGCAGAGCGGTGTACGCGCCGTAGTGCTTTTTTCTTTTCATCAGATATATTACGGTAGCGGCGTACATAATTACGGATACTACGGACACTCCGATTCCCGTGCCGCTCCAGAAGATGAAATCTACCGCGAGAACGCTTGACACGGCCGCAATAACGGCATATGCCAGGTCTCTTGCGGACGCGGGTCTGCGGTTTTCTTTTTTTACGGCAATTGCACTCTGAGCGCCGCCGTTCTGACCGGCAGCCGCGGTGGGCTGAGACAGCGTCTGATACCCCTGCGGCTGTCCGTATTGCGGCTGACCCTGCAGAGGCTGACTCTGCGCAGGCTGCCCCTGCGCAGGCTGATTTTGTGCCGCATAAACCGGCTGTTGCCACTGTTGCTGCTGCCACTGTTGCTGCTGATTTTGCGGCTGTGGCTCGGGCGTACCCTGTCGGGGCATAGGCGCCGTCCCTTGCTGCGGCGCGCAGGCGCTTTGCGGCCTGTCCGGATTATCCTGCCGAGCCGCAGGTGCGCCTTCCGGAGTTATGGGAGCGCTGTCTCTATACTCTCGTTCCTTATCCATACAATTCGTCCTTTCCGTATCTTACATTATCATATTATATGTGTCCGCGGCCTCTGCCGCGTCACTCTTCTCTGTATTCAAGAATATCGCCGGGGGTACAATTCAGAAAAGAGCATATAGCCTCCAGTGTGGAAAAGCGTATTGCCTTCGCTTTGCCCGTTTTGAGAATGGACAGATTTGCGGGGGTTATACCGATTGCCGCCGCCAATTCGTTGGAGGACACCTTGCGGCGCGCCATCATCACATCAAGATTTATCACTATCACGGCGCACCTCATATTGTCAGGCTGTTTTCTTCTTCAAGTCCCGCAGCAGCTATAAAGCAGCAGCGTATCACGCGGACTATAAGAAACAGCACGGTCATTGTAAGCGTTATGAACCAAAGGGGCATATACCACACTCCCGCCGCGGCGCATACCGCCGCCACCCCGAGACAGCACCAGGAGACTATGCCCATCATTGCGCTGTTTGAGCGCAGAAAAGGCTGATCCTTATAAACATTGTTGATTATCTTCAGAAGGCAGAAGATAGATACCGCCGCCGGAAGAGCGCATATGTAAAACGCCGTGAGAATTGCCGTGCCCGACGAGGCGTTAAGACCTCTGAAGCGCGAATACAGCTCCACCAGCGTCGGTGCGGCTATGCAAAGCCCCGCAAGAAGTATTGCGCAGACTGTCATTGCCGCCGCGCTGAGCACTACCGATGCTTTTTTCATTTTTGTTTTTCCCTCTTTTTTCGGTCAATAATAAAACTGCCGTTATTTACCTCTTTTGTCTTTATGCGGTAATTATAACAGCAGTTTTATCGTTTGTCAATAAAAATTATGCGATTTTTAATATTTTTTTACTTTTACTCAATCAATTGCGGAACAACGAAAGCAGAAAAACATATCGGGTAGCTGCAAATCTGCCGTTGACACGCTCCAAAGCGCTGCTTTATTTTTGTCGCGAGACTTGAAGCCGGGCTGACGGGACAGCAGTCCCTTCGAAATGTCCTCTCTACAATTTCCATAAGCTGATATTCAAGTCTGAAATTCCAAAAAACGCCCCGCCGCCATCAATTCAAAACTTCCCGATAATGCCGTGGTACGAGCAGTCAATAAGCAGGGTGACTACATTTTCAAGGGGGCAGGGCTTGCCCTTTCTCACCCACTCAGCGTACACCGCTGTAACTCCGCCCAGCAGAAAATCCAGCTTCATTTCCATACCGTCCTTTTCTTCTTCGGACACGTTAAGGCTGAGCATCACCTGCTCCTTTAATATCTTCTTTATTTTCTCGGCAATGAAATGATAATTGCGCACCGACACCATATTTTCAAAAAATGCCGTGTTGCTGGAATAAAGCTTATCTATAAACAATATGAAAAGATATGGGGTCATGCCGTATTCGTCTATCATACATTGCTGCAAAAACTCCCTGAGATTGACGATAAGCTCGTCCTCAATCTCGTTTACAATGCCATCAATACTGTTGTAATGGGCGTAAAAGGTCTTTCTGTTGACATTTGCGGTGTCAGCCAGTTCCTTTATCGTTATCTTGTTTATGGGCTTTTCGTTCAGCAGTGAAAAAAGCGCGTCCTGTATGGCTTTTTTTGTTTTTTGGACTCTTATATCCTGACTGTTCATACTGCCCTCCGTTTCACAATTTAAGTAACAGATTTTCCGAAATTGTCCATTGACATTATAATTCTCTTTGATATAATTATAGCGTATTTATCTGCAAAAAGCAACATTTGTCCTATAAAATACACTTGTGTATTTAAGGCGGATCGGAGGTGATTTAATGGCCAAAACCGGACTTGTCCTTGAAGGCGGCTCCTTCAGGGGTATTTTCACGGCGGGCGTGCTGGACTGTTTGCTGGACAACGGCATTTCCTTTCCTTATGTAATAGGCGTTTCGGCAGGCTCCGGCAATGCGGTCAACTTCATCGCCGGTCAGCGCGGCCGGACACAGAAAGTCATAATGCACGAAAACGCCGATCCCTATTTCGGGCTTGAGCAAATGATGAAAAGCAAAAAGCTTCTGGATCTGGACAAAATGCTGTTCGATTATGCCTACGATCAGATCCCTCTTGACTTCGACGCGTTTTTCAAATCAGGTACGGAAAGCGAGTATGTGGTGGCAAACTGCGAAACGGGACTTGCGGAAGATCTCTCTCCCGACGGTACCCATGACAGATTGCTGAATCTGTGCAAAGCCTCCTGCTCCGTGCCCGTCATAAGCCAGCCTGTGGAGATCGACGGCAGCTATTACCTCGACGGCAGTATTATAGATTCCATACCCTACAGGCGCGCCATGAAAAAAGGCTGTGAAAAAGTGGTGGCGGTGCTGACCCGTATGGATGAGGAATCGCCCACAGACTATTCAAAAATGAAGCTGATTCTTAATCTCTGCTATAAAAACCGTTTTCCCAAGGTGGCGGAGGTCATGATCAACCGCAAAAACGCCTACGACAAGCAGATGAAAGGACTTAAAACCATGGAAAAAGCGGGGCGAGCCTTTGTGATCCGTCCCCAGGTGCCCAGTATCGGTCATTTTGAAAACGACAACGGGAAAATGAACGAATTCTACCGTCACGGCTACGATATTATGAGCAAGCGCACGGAAGCGCTCAGGGAGTTTTTGGATACATAATGCGAAAAGGTATAAAAAAAGCGGCGGAGCTTCTGCTTAGAGGATTTGTCCGTGTTGTGTGGGCAATCTGGACTCTCCTGACTTGGACAGCTTACCGCCCCCGTATCGTATACGAGGACGAAACGGTAAAAAAGCGGTTGGAAAGCGAGCCCTGCATTCTCGCGTCAAATCATACCAGCCATCACGACGGCTCCTTTATTCCTCAGGTGCTGTTTAAGTGCCCCTTAAATGTAGTGGTCACAAAAAAGTGGTACGATAAAAAAGCGTTCAACTGGATGTTCAGAAATCTTAAATATATTTCCATAGATCTTGACAGCATGAGCAGCGAATGGATAGAAAAAGCCGAAGCCGCGCTGCGCAGGGGGGAGAGCGTTCTCATATTTCCCGCGGGAAAGCTTGTAACGGACGGCACTCTGGGTGAGCTGCACCCCGGCTTTCTCATGCTGGCAAAATTCACAGATGCGCCTGTAATTCCGCTTATAAGCCGCGGCGGCTACAGAATATTCCGCCGTCAGGAGCTTATAGTGGGTTCAGAAATAGCCTTTGACGTACATATGAAGGGGAGACCCTCGGTTGTTATGAGAGAAGGCACCGAAGTCTGCAAAAAGCAGATGGAAAAAATGCTTAATAGGCAAAATTAACAAAGAAAGGATAAAGTCATGAACGAACAGGAACTGAAAATCGCCGAAAAAATCAAGGAGCTGCTTTGCGAGAGCCTCGGCATCGAAGCAGATGTGCTGACCAACGAGATCCCTCTCTTCGGAGACGGTATCGGACTTGATTCCATCGACTCTCTTGAAATGATTGCGGCTATCGACAAGGAATTCGGAGTTTCCATGACCGGCGTTGGCAAAGAGCCCTTCTACAACGTGGAAAGCCTTGCTAAATACGTTGCTTCTCACATCTGACTCCGGAAATGCCGCAAAGTGACAGTCATTTTGCGGCATTCTCAATGATAAGGGTACCGCCGGGAGGCGGGATATATATAAATAATTCTCCGCCGACGCGGAGCGCATACCGATAATCATATATACGGCAATGCGGGTATGCGGGAAAGGAATAACAAATGAGCGATAACAAAAACCGCTGTGTAATAACAGGTCTGGGGCTTATCTGCGCCATCGGAAACAGCGTGGACGAGGCGTGGAAAAACGCCGTAGACGGTGTTTCCGGACTTCGCGACACCGAGACCGTGGATACAAATAACTGCTACTCAAAGCTCGGCGCCGAGGTTCGCGGCGCAGACCTTGAGGACTTTGTGCACGCAGGGGAAATGGACAGAGTTTCAAAGCTTTGCTCAAAGGCCGCAAGAGAGGCTCTTTCGGATGCAGGCTTCAGCATTACCGAAAATGAGCGCAGCCGTGTCAGCGTTATTATGGGAAGCTGTGTGGGCGGCGCTACCAGCGTTGAGGACTATTACAGAAACGGCGCGCCCGCAGACGATATTCTGAAAATGCCCATCTCCTCCATTGCAAACCAGGTTGCTCTGGAATTCGGC
>CAMFEL010000030.1 GCA_945949385.1 uncultured Clostridia bacterium
AGCTCCGTATGCTTTGCCCGAAGCTCCTCAAGCTGCTTTCTCGTCTCATTCGATTTTTTCTCGGCTTCTGCCTTTTCTTTTTGCAGCTTTTCGATGTGAGAAGCGCGGGTGAGCATACCGGAATCACGTCTCACGCTGCCGCCCGTAAAGGAGCCGCCGGGGTTTATCTGCTGACCGTCGAGAGTGACTATGCGCAGCTTCCATCCGCTGCGGCGCGCCACATCTGAGGCGTTGTCGATATTGTCAAAAACGGAGACCCGCCCGATAATGGAGGAAATGACCGCTCTGTACTTTTCTTCCGTTTCCAGAAGCTCGTCGGCATATCCCACAAATCCGCGGCTGCCTGCCGCCTCCTCCATCTCCCGCGTTCTGCTCTGAGCCCGAACGCCGGAAAGAGGATAAAAGGTAGCGCGTCCCGCGCCCGCATTCTTCAGAGCATATATGCAAGCCTTTGCATCGCGCTCATCGTCTACAACTATGTTTTGCAGACTTGCGCCGAATGCAGTTTCAAGGGCAACGGTATACTCGTCGCTGACCTTAATAAGCCTTGACACGGGTCCCCGCACGCCTGACAGCCTGCCCTCGCGGCTTTGCTGCATAACGAATTTAACGCTGTTGTTATAGCCGTCGAAATGCTCCTGCATACGCTCCAGAGCGGAAATACGGCTGTGCAGCGCTTCCGCCGCCGCCTCGCTCTCACTGAGAGAAAGTCTTACCGCTTCGATATTGTCCGACAGAGAGATAAGCTGTCTGTCGCACTTCTCCGTTTCCGAGTCGGACTTTTTCAGCGCGTTTTCGTAAAGCTCAACGCTTTTTCTGCATTCCTCACAGTCACGCTCTATATCAGAGAGCTGTTTTTCGTATTTTTCAAGCTCCGCCGAAATACTGGCCTGTCTGTCGCTGCGGTCGCTTATACTGTTTTTCAGCACATCGCTGCGCACCCGCAGCTCGCCAAGCTCGCTCTCCCTCTCGCGCATTACCGCAAGAGACTCCTCAAGCTCTGCGCCCAGAGCCGCCTCGTCGCTTTTCGCCCCGTCTCTTTCCTTTTCGCAAAGGGCGATATAAGCATTCTTTTCGTCTATGCCCGAAGCTATCTCCGCCGCACGCGCTCTCAGAGCCTCTGCTCTTTTTCGCTCCTCTGCGGCATCCTCGCGGCTTTTGTCCGCCGCTCTTTGCTCCGCCTCGGTCATTGCCTTGGCGTGTACCGTCTCGTTTTCAAGCCTTGACGCTTCGTTTCTGACGGCGGCATTCATTTCCTTAATTCTGCCGTAAAGCGCTCCCGAGGACTGCTTATTCTCCTGGGACGCCTCGAAAAGCCTGTCATATTGTGCCTCAAGCTGCTTTTCGTCATCCTCCGCCATTTCAAGCTCGTGGGCGGAAAGACGGCACTGAGAGGTCATTTTGTCAACATCCTCTCTCAGCTTCTCCGTATCGTAAAGCCACAGAGATACATCAAGCTTTTTCTTTTCGCCGTAAAGCTCAAGATACTTTCTTGCTTTTTCCGCGTCCTTTTCCAAAGGGCCTATTCTGCTTTCTATTTCGGTAAATATGTCGCTGACGCGGGTCATATTCGCCTCGCACTCGGCAAGCTTCTTTTCCGACTCGTGCTTCTGGTATCTGTATTTTGATATTCCCGCGCTCTCCTCGAAAATGCCTCGTCTGTCCTCGCTTTTCTTGGAGATTATCTCGGATATTTTGCCCTGTCCAACAATGGAGTAGCCCTCGCGTCCGATACCCGTGTTCATAAACAGCTCGTAAATATCGCGCAGACGGCAGGGCTTTCTGTTTATAAAATACTCGCTCTCTCCGGCGCGGTAGCAGCGGCGTGTGACCGTTACCTCCTCGTAGGGGCAGTTCAGTTTGCGCGGCGCTTCGGAGTCGTCAAAGGTGACGGACACCTCCGCAAAGCTCATGGGACGGTGACCGTCTGCACCCACAAAGATAACATCCTCCATTTTGGAGCCGCGTATGTTCTTGGTGGATATTTCGCCCAGTACCCAGCGCATTGCGTCCGTAATATTGGATTTGCCGCTTCCGTTGGGGCCAACTATAACGGTAGCACCCGGATTGAAGCGCAGCACCGTTTTATCGGGGAAAGATTTGAAGCCGTGAAGTTCCAGCGTTTTCAGATACACTGCGGTTTCTCCCTTTCTTTCAGTTCTTCTTTCAGTTCTTCTTGATATGGTCGCGTTTGTTTATGCTCTAAATTATGTCAATAGATATATTATACCCTTTCAGGCTGTCCTTTTCAAGGATTTTGACGCATTTTGCGCCGCTTTTTTCCTTAATATGCGCCATATTTTCTTTTTTATGGCCGACAGCCGCCGAAACCGCGCCCTTCGGCACATATACGACAAGCGATTTACCCCGTGCGTCACGGTCTCGCAGCGCGTCAGTTATCAGATTTCTGTACAGCCGTCCTCTCACAAGCTCACCGACGGCGGGATGGTTGGGACCCGCGAAATAGCAGCCCTCGCTGTGGAGGTTTTCGCCCTCATGCAGACCGATTTTCAAAACGGGCACGCCGTTTTCCGCAAACACCTTCAGCACGGCGGCGCTTCTCTCCACCGCCTCCTCAACGCTCAAGGGCGTATACTCTCCCCGACGGCACATAGCCTCAAGAGGCGTGTTTCTGAAAACTATACAGGGGTATATTCTCGCCCCCTCCGCGCCATCGGCGCAGATAATTCGCGCCGTCTCGACTTCACTTTCGGGCGTTGCTCCCGGCAGTCCCGTCATCATCTGCCCTACAAAGGAAAACCCGTGATGTCTGAGCATTCTTACCGCCTTGTACGACGCCTTTGCCCTATGTCCCCGTCGGCAGGCTTCAAGCACTCTGTCGTCAAAGCTTTGTATGCCCAGCTCCACCTGGCTTACGGTGTAGCCGTGAAGAATATCGCATATTTCCTCGGAAATATAGTCAGGTCTTGTGGACATTCTGATTCCGCTGACTTCTCCTTTGTCAACATATTCCTGCGCAATATCCAGAAGCCGCAGCATAAGCGAACGGTCGATCCCCGTAAAGGAGCCGCCGAAATAGGCTATCTCGCACTCTCTGTCACCTTTTGTAGCAAGAGAGGCTTCAATTATACGACGCACATTTTCCTCGCAAAAAGAAGGGGCGCCCGTGATCGCGTGCTGGTCGCAGAACACGCATTGATTGGGGCAGCCCATGTGCTGTATGAATATGGGAATGTTTATGTGCTTCATAGTCAGTTGTTTTCGGGCACGCCGCCGAAAAGCTTCAGGGCGTTTTTGGCCGCCGCAAGCTCTGCTTCCCGCTTGGAGGAGCCTGTTCCCCTGCCTATCACATTGGAATTGAGCATAGCCGCAACCGTATAGGATTTATCGTGATCCGGCCCCTTTTCCTCAATGACCGCATATTCCAGCTTTTCGCCGTTTGCCTGCTGTACTATCTGCTGAAGCGCCGTTTTGTAGTCAAGGAAAGATTCCTCACGGCTGATGTATTCTATTTCGCCGTTAACAAAGGGGATCACAAACTCCGCAATTTTGTCAATATCCTCGTTGGAGTCGATATAGAACGCGCCCAGCACCGCTTCAAAAGCGTCGGAGGTGACCGACGGACGGCATCTGCCGCCGCCTTTTTCCTCGCCGCGTCCCATATAGAGATAATCTCCCAGATTGATCTCCTTTGCGTATTTGGCAAGAGCCTTTTCGCACACCACGGAGGCGCGTATCTTCGTAAGGTCGCCCTCCTTGCGTGAAGAATAGTGAGAGAAAAGATATCCGGAAACAACGATGGACAAAACGGAGTCTCCCAGAAACTCCAGTCTCTCGTTGCACACCCTGCCCTTTTCGTTTTTGTGCTCGTTTATATATGATGAATGAGTCAGCGCGTCGCGCAGAAGCGCCTTATTTTTGAATTCATAGCCAAGCCGCTTTTCCAAAAGGCTCTGGTCAAGCGGAAGTCCCGCCGTATTCATTGTTCTGTCATCCTTTTCTTATCAGTTGATTTCGTAATTAAGTGAGCGCGCCGCACGCCCGATTTCCTCAAGCGCGCTTTGGGCGTATACCCTGTAACGCTCTTTTTTGCCGCCCTTTATTCTGTCGGCGGTATGTGAAAGTATGCCGAAATTGGCGTTCATGGGCTGAAAATCCCCCGCGCCGCCGCAGCTAACATATTTCGCCATGGCGCCTATCATGGTGGTGTCGGGGAAAGTGACGGCGCCGCCGCCCATAGCCTTTGACGCGGCGGAAGCTCCCGCCGTAAAGCCGGAAGCCGCCGACTCGATATAGCCCTCCACACCCGTCATCTGACCTGCGAAAAACAAGGTTTCCCTGCTTCTCATGCTGTAATCCCGGGACAAAAGCTTCGGAGAGTTGAGAAAGGTATTTCTGTGCATTACGCCGTAGCGCAGGAACTGGGCATTTTCAAGTCCCGGTATCATACGGAATACCCGCCTCTGTTCGGGAAAAGTCAGGTGTGTCTGAAATCCCACCAGATTGAACATGGTGCCTTCCTCGTTCTCACGGCGAAGCTGTACCACCGCGTAGTAATTTTCCTCCGTGTCGGGACGGTGTATTCCCACCGGCTTCATTGGGCCGTAGCGCAGAGTATCTCTGCCTCGGCGCGCCATTACCTCCACGGGCATACAGCCCTCAAAGACAGTAAGCTTCTCTCCGGCTTCAAAATCGTGCAGCTTTGCTTCCTCGGCTGAAATCAGCGCGTCGTAAAAAGCGTCGTACTCCTCCCGGTTCATGGGGCAGTTTATATAGTCCGGCGTACCCTTGCCGTATCTTGAAGCAAAGAACGCCTTTGTCATATCAATGCTTGAAAAATCCACTATGGGAGCCGCCGCGTCGAAAAAAGAAAGCTGCTCGCCGCCCACAAGAGCGCTTATGGCGTCAGCCATTTTCCCGCTTGTAAGAGGGCCCGTGGCAATGACCGTTACGCCATAAGCGGGTATTTCCGTCATTTCGCGGCACAAAACCTCAATATTTTCACATTCTGCAATTTTTGCGGTAATATAGTCGGAAAAAGCGGTTCTGTCTACCGCCAAAGCGCCGCCGGCAGATACCGAGGTGGCGTCTGCCGCCTCCATTATGAGAGAACCCAGCCGCCGCAGCTCTTCTTTCAGAAGTCCGACGCCGCTTGTAATATCGGCGCTTCTCAGAGAGTTTGAGCAAACCAGCTCCGCAAAGCCGTTATATGAGTGGGCGGGGGTCTTCTTTTCGGGCTTCATCTCCCAAAGCCGCACACGGCAGCCGCGCTTTGCAGCCTGCCATGCCGCCTCACAGCCTGCAAGCCCCGCTCCGTATATATCAACGGTATGTTCGGTGGGTTCCGTCATGGCTCTTTTCCTTTCCGATACTCTCTTTTCGCCGCCTCTCCCGCTCCGTCATAAAGGCGGTACGGGACACGCCGCAAATTGGTTGTTATTTTTCTGCTTTATCCTCTGCCGCTTCCTTTTGCACTCCCTCGCGCTTGTAGCCGCAGCCCTCGGTTTTGCACACCAGCAGATCCTTGCCCTTTTTCACATAAAGAAGTCCGCCGCATTCGGGGCATTTTTCGTCAGTGGGCATATCCCAGGAGGAAAAATCGCATTCGGGATATTTTGAACAAGAGTAGAACACGCTCTTATTGCGCCCGTATTTTGTAACGATGTCGGCACCGCATTTGGGGCAAGCCACTCCGAGAGAGCGCATTTTCTGCTTTGTAAACTTGCATTTGGGATAATTCACGCAGGCGTAAAAGGCGCCGTAGCGTCCGCTGCGCAGTACCATGTCTCCCCCGCACAGCTCGCATTTGAAGGGAGCGATCTCCGCCTTCTTTCCGTCGGCGGCGGGAGCGGTTTTTGTCAGCGGCTTTGTATTCTTACAGGTGGGATAATTGGGGCAGGCGGCGAATTTTCCGAAGCGTCCGTTTTTAACGATCATTTTCGCGCCGCACACCTCGCAGACAATATCCGTCTCCTCCACGGGGATGTCAATATCGTCCTTTGACACCGACTTCATGGCCGCATCAAGCTCTTTTTCAAAGCCTTTGTAAAAGCCGGAAAGGGTCTTTGTCATATCCTGCTTGCCCGCCTCGATTGAGTCAAGACTCGTCTCCATCTGCGCCGTGAACTTGTAGTCCACTATGTCGGGGAAATACTGCGTCATCAGCGTATTGGTGACCTCTCCCAAAGGGGTGGGAACAAGGGACTTGCCGTCTCTTGCCACATAGCCGCGGGAGGTGATTATGGAAATAATGGGCGTGTAGGTAGAAGGTCTGCCTATTCCTTTTTCCTCAAGGAATTTAATAAGAGACGCCTCAGTATATCTTGCGGGCGGCTCCGTAAAGTGCTGAGTGCCGGAAACCTCGCGGCAGGCAAGCTTTTCTCCCTCTTTGCAGGAGGGCAGCTTTTTGTTCTTGTCCTCGTCCACCTCGTCGGTTGACTCCTCGTATACCGCCATATATCCGTTGAACTTCACGGTGTATCCGGTTGTGCGGAAAAGACAGCCGTTGCAGTCAAAGTCCGCAGAAACCGTGGAAAGCTCCGCCGACGCCATCTGGCTTGCCACAAAGCGATCCCATATAAGCTTATACAGCCTGTACTGATCGGAGGAAAGATGCTTTTTGACAGAAGCGGGATCGTGCTTCATGGAAGAAGGACGGATAGCTTCGTGAGCGTCCTGCGCGCCCGCTTTTGATTTATAGCTGCGGGGATTTTTCGGGCAGTACTCGCCGCCGAACTTTTCCGTAATATACTCTCTCGCCGCCGTCTGCGCCTCTGCGGCAATGCGCAGGGAGTCTGTTCTCATATAGGTGATAAGACCCTGTACGCCGCCGTCGCTGCCCAGATTTATTCCCTCATAAAGCTCCTGCGCCACGCGCATGGTGCGCTGTGACTGGAAGTTCAGCTTGCGGGAAGCCTCCTGCTGCAGAGTAGAAGTGGTAAAGGGCGGCGCGGGGGACTTCATTTTTGAGCCGCGCTTGATCTCAACAGCCGTAAACTCACCGCCGCGGCAGGTGTCGCATACTCTGTCGGCGTCCTCTGCGCAGTGCAGCTCCACTTTCTTTTTGCCTTCGGTCTCGCCGTAGTAGCGCACCGTCATTTCCTTGCCCTTGGAGGTTTCTATAATAGCGTCCACCGTCCAGTATTCGCTGGGGACAAAAGCCCGTATCTCGTTTTCTCTCTCCACGATTATTCTGGTGGCAACTGACTGCACGCGTCCTGCCGACAGACCGCTTTTCACCTTTTTCCAAAGAAACGGTGACAGCTTATAGCCGACTATTCTGTCAAGGATCCGCCTCGTCTGCTGAGCGTTCACCAGATCCATATCAAGCTCTCTGGGATTCTTTATGGCTTCCCTGACGGCTGACTTTGTAATTTCGTTAAAGGTTATGCGCTTTGCCTTTTCAACGGGAATGCCCAAAGCGCCCGCAAGGTGCCAGGAAATAGCCTCTCCCTCGCGGTCGGGGTCCGTTGCGAGAAAGACGCGGTCGGCCTTTGCCGCTTCTTTCTTCAGTTCTTTTATAAGGTCGCCCTTGCCGCGGATATTGATGTAATGAGGCTCAAAGCTGTTTTCAATATCTATTCCCAAAGATGATTTGGGCAGATCGCGCACATGACCCTTTGAAGCAATTACTTTATAGTTCTGACCGAGATAGCCTTTTATTGTTCCCGCCTTCGCGGGGGACTCCACTATTACGAGACTTGTCATATATCAGTTCCTTTCCCTGAAATGATTATTTGGGTAGGCAGTTTATTATTATATACAAACGGAATTCATTTTTCAATACACAGAATGAAAATTTCAAAAGCTCGTTACAGCCCGTCGTCCTCTTCCCCGATATAATCGGCGCCCACGCTGTCGGCAGCCCTTTTTACAAAATAGCCGCCTGCGCCCGCTTCAATGGAGCCGCAAAGCTCAAGCATGGTAAGAGATACAAGGATTTCGGAAACGCTCATTTTGCACTTCCCGCACAGCTCGTCCGCAAGCACGGGAGTATCGGGAAGCATAGCGTCAAACACCAGCATATCTTTTTCGCTGAGAGACGATATGTCGGCTCGCGCTCTTACGGGAGCGCTCTCCTGCGGGAACACGCTTTCTTTTTGTGCGCCTCCCTTTTTCGCCGCGCCTTTATCGGTTTTTTTCGCTGTATCCCGTTTCTTTTTTGCAGAACTTCGGGACGCGGCGGCCGCCGTCGCGGTTTTCTCCGCGCCTGCACCCGTTTCCTGCTTATTCCCGGCAGGCTCCGAGCCTCGGCTGTTTTTGCCCTTTCGCTCTACTCCCAGCAGCCGCGCCGCCTCGTTGGCATCAATATGGGGTACTTCTACGCTTTGATGCAGACTGTGAGGATACAGAAATTCGTAATCTTTTAGAATATCGCCGGCGTCGGTTACAGCGGAAGCACCCATTTTCAACAGAAAATTCGGCGCCTGTGCGCCCTCGTCGCCCACTCTGCCGGGGAATGCGTAAACAGGCTTGCCCTGAAACACGGCATGACGCGCCGTAATCAGCGAGCCGCTTGACATATTGCCCTCAACCACGCACACCGCACGGGATATGCCGCTGATAATTCTGTTGCGCACGGGAAAATGGTAACCGCTGGGAGACACGCCGGGCGCGTACTCCGATATGACAGCGCCCTTTTCAAGAACGCGGTGCAAAAGCTTTTCATGAGCCTTGGGGTAAACGATGTCAACGCCGCAGCCAAGTACGGCAACGCAGGCTCCTCCGGCCTCCACCGCACCCGCCATCGCCATACCGTCAATGCCCAGCGCCAGTCCGCTTACAAGGCAGGCGCCTCCGTCCGCAAGACCCGTACCCATGCGGTAAGCACATTCCTTGCCGTAATCGGTCATTGTTCTGGTGCCTACCACGGCGCAGGAAAACACCTTGTCAAAATCGGGCAGATTTCCCACGCAGTACAGCACCATGGGCGCGTCCTGCAAAGACAGCAGGCTTTTGGGATAGGCGCCGTCGCCCGGCACCAACACCTGTACTCCGCACCTTTCGCACCAGTCAAGTATGTCCTTTTCTTCAAACAGCTCCTTGATGCACAGCTTTGCCAAGGTGCTCTTGCTTATTCTTACGCCGCAGGATCTGAGACTTTCCTCGTCAGCCGCATATACAGCCTCTGCGTCGCCAAAGCACCTGACAAGCTCCACTGCGCACGCCGAACCCTGCCCGCACGCGTGCGACAGCCACAGCCAATACGCCCTGCCGCCGTTATCGCTCATGTCCATAGCAATTGACCCTTTCTTTATTATTATACGGGATTATTATACGGGGCTCCGCCCCTCGGATAGATACACATACGGGCAGCGCCCCGATTATAAACGCACCGGGGCTCCGCCCCGTACCCCGCACAGAACCTTTTTTGAGAAAAAGGTTCTGTGGACTCCAAAAAACTTTTGGATAAGGGGAATAATTTATAATACAGGAATATCGAATTTTCTATTTTTAAGGTATCGCTGAACTTTTGTTTTTTCTGAATTTTAGCGTAAGTATTCCTCTTGCTTTTCCTTTTTATAAAAGTTTTTGAGGATTGTTAAGGGACTTTTTTCAAAAAGTCCCTTAACCGGGGTTAGGGGCAGCGCCCCGATTATGCCATGTCCGGAGCAGCGCCCCGGTTATAAACGCGCCGGGGCTCCGCCCCGTACCCCGCACAGAACCTTTTTTGAGAAAAAGGTTCTGTGGACTCCAAAAAACTTTTGGATAAGGGGAATAATTTATAATACAGGAATATCGAATTTTCTATTTTTAAGGTATCGCTGAACTTTTGTTTTTTCTGAATTTTAGCGTAAGTATTCCTCTTGCTTTTCCTTTTTATAAAAGTTTTTGAGGATTGTTAAGGGACTTTTTTCAAAAAGTCCCTTAACCGGAGTTCGGGGCAGCGCCCCGATAACTTACTCTTTCACGCTGTGCCCGTACGCACCGTACTCCCACATAAGCACGGCGGCGGCTGCTGCCGCGTTAAGGCTTTCGGTTGCGGCGCTCATGGGGATTGTAATGACACCGTCGCACAGTTTAAGTGCGGCGTCCGACACACCGTGCCCCTCATTGCCTACAATAAAGCAGTCGCAGGCTCTCACCCTGTCCTTGCCGGCGGTCAGCGAATCTCCGCGCAGAGCCGAGGCATAGACCTTTCTGCCCTGAGCGTGCAGAACGGGAAAAACCTTCTCAACACCGTCAAAGGAGCAGACCTTTATCTTAAACGCGGCACCCATAGACGCCCGCAGAGTCTTGGGACTGTATACATCGGCGCAGTCCGCAAGAATAACCGTGTCATAGCCGAAAGCGGCGGCGCTGCGCAGTATGGTACCCACATTGCCGGGGTCGCGCACACCGTCAAGGATAAACAGGCGGTCCCCCGCCGCAATCTCACCGTCCTCTGAGGGAATGCGGCAAATAAACATTATTCCGTCCGGTGAGCTGTCTGCGCTGATCTTCTCAAAAGCGCTGTCGGAAAGCACAATGACTTCTCCTCCGCTGTCCTCGCACAGCTTTATATACTCCCCGTCATCCTTTCTGCTTTCCGTCAGAAGGGCGTACTCTGCACGGCACAGCCCCGCCGCCTCGCGGCACAGCTTTCTGCCCTCGGCGCAGAACAGACCCTCCTCCTCTCTCGCCCGCCGCGAGGAAAGAGCGGCAAAGCGACGCACAGAGGGATTTTGTCTTGAGGATATATATGTGTACTCCATATATTCAGTCCTTTTCGGGTTATTTCAGCGGTTTATCGCAACTAAAAGAACCCGCACGGACGCACGCCCGCGGGGTTCCTTCATCGATAAATTAAAGCGCAGCCTTAGCTTTTTCTGCCAGAGCCGCAAAAGCTTCCTTATCGGAAATTGCGATCTCGGAGAGCATCTTGCGGTTGAGGTTTATGCCGGCCTTCTTCAGACCGTTCATAAAGGTGGAGTAGTTCATACCGCAAACCTTTGCCTGCGCGGATATACGTGCGATCCAAAGGCGTCTGAACTCTCTCTTCTTCTGTTTTCTGCCGATATAAGCATAGTTACCGCTCTTCATAACGGCCTGCTTGGCCATCTTGAAGTGCTTGGACTTTGAACCCCAGTAACCCTTAGCGGCCTTGAGGACTCTATTTCTTCTCTTGCGCGTCATCATAGCGCCTTTAACTCTTGCCATTTTTCTGTTTCTCCCTTCCCTCGATTATTTCATTATCAGTCTCTTGACGTTTGCTTCCATAGCGGGGCTGAGAATATCGGAGCCGCGCAGACGTCTCTTCTGCTTCTGAGTCTTGTTAGTGCTCAGATTGTGGCGGTGAGAGCTGTGAAACATTTTTACCTTGCCGCTGCCGGTCACGGAAAAACGCTTTGCAGAGGCCTTATGTGTTTTGATCTTACCCATTTTTCATAGTTCCTTTCGATACTGTATTTTATCTTTTACGATAGCAGATTTAAGCCTCGGCGGACGCCTCGGCTGCTGCGGCAGGCTCGCTTTCCTGCGGTTTAGCCGCCTTTTTGGGTGCGGTATTCTTCAGAGGCATAAGAAACATTGTCATCTGTCTGCCCTCAAGAGTCGGCTTTTTATCCATGGTGGAGAACTCGGCGCACGCCTCACGGAAACGCTCGATCATTTCGCGTCCCAGATCCTGATGCGCCATTTCTCTGCCCTTAAAGCGCAGACACACCCTGACCTTGTTTCCCTCTTTGAGAAACTTGATTGCGCGCTGAGCCTTGGTATCAAAGTCATGCTTGTCGATACGGCAGGAGAGCTGTACCTCCTTGACCTCCACGGTCTGCTGCTTTTTCTTCTGCTCCTTTTCTCTCTTGTCCTGCTCATAGCGGAACTTGCCGTAATCCATGGCACGACATACAGGCGGCTGCGCCTGAGGAGCGATGCAGACCAGGTCTACTCCGCGGTCGTAAGCATAATCCTTCGCCTCGCTGAGGCTTTTGATACCGAGCTGATCGCCGTTTTCGTCAAGAAGACGGACTTCCTTCGCGTGGATATCGTCGTTGATAAAAAGCTCTTTTGCGCTTATAGCAAAGCACCCCTTTTTTGTCAGAGATTTTGAAAAATAAAAAGTGCGGAAACACTCCGCACAAAGCTCCGCGAAAGGTCGCGGCCTTTATTAAACCGATGCTCGCCGACTGCGGCACGGTGAGAACGGAGCGTTCTACTTCCTTTTCCTCGGGTATTATAGCATCCCGCGCCGCCGTTGTCAAGGTATTTTCTCAAAAAAACTTTCCGCAGGGCAAAAATGCCCGGTTTTACCCGGAGCGAAGACCCCGTGTCACTTCTCTTTTTTCTTCTCGGGGATAATGCGAAAGCCCTTGTATCCTGCCAAATACCCAAGAGGGCAGATTATAAGCGAGGGAATGATTATTGCAAAATACAGAAGCATATACATAACGGACTGCGCGCCCGTAAGCTGAACAAGAGCGCCGCTTTCCGTGTGAGGAATGATGCTGACGAGAATACCGGTATACATACCGTTCCAGAATCGCGCAACAGCGTTTGTAATATAGGCCGCGTTTGCAAAGAACTTAATGCTGCCGAAAGCGCCCAGCGCAGTAAACGCCGTACACAGAAACGCAAGTGCAAAATTGGGAATATTGCCCATAAGTGCAGCCTTCAGACCGTAAAAGCGGTCATATGTAAGCCTGCCTCCCTCGGCGCGGGCTCTGTCCTTTGCGCCGATGTCCCACATGGCGTTATAGTTTATTATCATATAAAACACTGCCGCCAAAACGCTTGTAGCCACATTGAGAAATGTGTTGAGTCCGCAGGCGGAGGTCAGCATTATGCCCAGCAGTGCCGCTCCGAAATGGTTGAGTATCAGTTTTTTCATGGGAAGCTTATATGAATGTCCGTCCCTCAAAGCACCGTTCATCAAATGAGCCAAACCTTTCATACTTAATACTGCGCCGCACGGGCAAAACGCCCTTTGCGTCTGAATAATTTTAATATAGCCTGCTGCTTTTTGCAATATGTCGAAAAAAAAGTTTACAAAATATCTATGTTTTGTATCGTTTTTGTGATAAAATGAAGAAAAAAGGAGGTGATTTGCCGTGATAGACCTTACTGATTTGTCAGCGTTTCCGGAGCTTGTACAGAATTTTGCATCATACAAACTGACAATTGAAAACTGCTCGCCACGCACGGTCACCGAATATCTCACGGATCTGCGCACCTTCTGCCGCTATATGGTAGCTGTGCGCTCCGGCGCTCCTCTTGAGGGCGAGGAATTTACAAAGACCGACATATCGGGACTTGACCTTGAATTTTTCGACAGCATTACCTCCGACAACATATACGGCTTTATAAACTACGCCGTGGGAACACGGGAAAACGGCAGCGCTGCCCGTTCCCGCAAGCTGTCCGCACTGCGCAGTTTTTACAAGTATCTCACAATCAAAAAGAATCTTACGGAAAATAACCCCTTGATCGGCGTAGACTCCCCCAAAAAGAAAAAGCAGCTCCCCAAGCACCTGAGCGTTGAAGAGTGTACCGATCTGCTCACAAGCGTTCTCAACGATACGGAGTCCAAAACGAGAGAAAGAGACTATTGCATACTTACCCTGTTTCTCAACTGCGGTATGCGTCTGTCGGAGCTCTGCGGCATAAGTCTTTCCGACATTGACCGCTCCCTGACCTCTCTCAGAGTGCTGGGCAAAGGAGCAAAGGAGCGTGTCATCTACCTCAACAGCGCCGCCGGAAGCGCCCTTAAAGCATATCTGCCCGTAAGGCTGGCAACGGCAAATGTAAAGGAGCGTGAAAACGCCCTGTTTCTGTCCCGCCTGGGCAAACGCATCAGCGTAAAGACGGTGCAGTGGATGGTTAAAAAATATCTGGGAGAAGCGGGGCTTGAATACAAGCACTACTCCACCCACAAGTTGCGGCATACGGCGGCAACGCTGATGTATCAGTCCGGAGACGTTGACATCAGAGTGCTTAAAGATATTCTGGGACACGAACAGCTCAATACCACACAGATATACACCCATGTGTCCGATTCCGGCATGGAGCAGGCAATGGAGCATAACCCGCTGGCTCACCTTGACCTGAAAGCTTCTGCCAAGGCGAAACAGCAAAAGGAAAGCGAAAAAAGTGCAGACAGCGAGTCCCCGCAGCCAAAATAAGTAAAAATACTGTTGACATATTCGGAAATTTAACTATAATATATATGGACAAATTTCGGTTTGTTCCGCGACAGGACAACTATTTTGAAAAGAGGTTATACACATGAGTAAGAACTGGGCAAGCGTTGATCCCGCTTCCGTACCCCACCTGGTATCCGAACAGGTACCCGGTCCCAAATCCCGTGAGTATCACGAAAGATGCTCCAAGTATATGAAGGGATATTCCAGTCAGGTAAAGCTGTTCCCCGTAGCTTTTGAATCAGGCCACGGCTACACTCTCACCGATGTTGACGGAAATACCTACATAGACTTCTCCTCCGGTATATACGTTACCGGTCTGGGTCACTGCCATCCCAAGATCAGTGAGGCGGTCGCAGAGCAGGCAAAGCGCCTGATGAACTGCCACGACTTTACCACCAAAGTAAAAATGGAGCTGGTCGAAAAGCTGCACGAAATGACCGGCGGCCGTTTTGCTGGCTTCCAGTTCTACGATTCCGGTACAACTGCCGTTGAGGCAGGTCTGAGATGCGCAAGAGCCGCAACGGGCAAGCAGGAGTTCATCTCCTTCTGGAGAGACTTCCACGGCAAGTCCCTGGGCTCCAACTCTCTCGCAGTTGTAGGCGCCGACACTCACATGAGAGCGCCCGGCTTCATGCTGGCACCCAGACCCAATCCCTACCGCGACATTTTCGGCAGAACTCCCGAAGAAGCGTGGAAGGATTCTACCCCCTATATCAATATGCTCAAGGGCATTCTTGACAACGAGTGCTCCTGCGGCGGACAGAATGTTGCGGCAATCGTTCTTGAGCCCGTACAGGGCTGGGGCGGCTCCGTCGTTCCTCCTCCGGACTATATGCCCGCACTTCGTAAGCTTTGCGACGAGAGAGGCATCCTCCTCTTTGCAGACGAGGTTCTGACCTGTATGGCAAGAACCGGTAAGTGGCTGGCTATGGATCACTGGGATATTACCGCTGACCTTACCACTCTGGGCAAGGGCTTCGGCAACGGCTTCCCCGTTACCTGCCTCGCAGTTTCCGAGAAGCTGGCTCCCGCAATTGAAAAGATCTCCGCTTCCTCCAGCTACGGCGGAAACCCCATGGCTTGCGCCGCTGCTCTTGAGTCCATCAAGGTCATCGAAGAGGAAAACCTCAACGAGAAGAGCGCTCATCTTGGCGAAATTATGCTGGCAAAGATGAAGCAGATGATGGCAGAGCATCCCATTATCGGCGATGTCCGCGCTATCGGATGTCTCCAGGCTATCGAGATTGTCAAGAACAGAGACACCAAGGAGCCCTTCGTTGAAGCAGGTCAGATGATCTATAAGAAGGCCTTTGAAAAGGGTCTTGCATGGGTTCCCTCCGGCCACATTCTCAGAATGTCTCCTCCCATGATTCTTGACGACGAGATCGCTCTCAAGGGTCTCGACATCATCGAGGAAGCAGTTGCTGAGACCGAAAAGCACTTCGGTTATTGATGCGCTATTTACACCCACACGGCAGCCGCCGTTTGGCTGTACTTTGTAAATGAAAATTACGGGCGATGCCGTCCCGCCGGAATCACGGCGACCGTTACGGCTCTCCCGGCCGTCTAAGCACAAAAAACAGAAAGGATTTGGAAAAATGAAAACCGTAAAATTCGGACTTGTAGGCTGCGGACTTATGGCAAGAGAATTTGCTTCCGCCGCCGCACGCTGGTGTCACTTCACTCAGGACATTCCCCGTCCCGAGATAGTGGGTATCTGCTCCGTAGTTCCCGCTGAAATGGAGTGGTTCAAAAAGAACTTCCCCGACATCAAATACTGCGTCACCGATTATAAAGAGCTCCTTGACAAGGATGACATCGAAGCTATATACTGCGCCGTCCCCCACAACCTCCACGAGCAGTTCTATATTGATATAATCAAGAGCGGCAAGGCTTTGCTGGGCGAAAAGCCCTTCGGCATCGACAAGGCCGCAAACGACAATATTCTCAAGGCTTACCGCGAGACCCCCGGCGCATTTGTCCGTTGCTGCAGCGAATTCCCCTATTACCCCGCTATGCAGACTATGGTAAACTGGTTCAACGAGGGCAAGTTCGGCAAAATCCTTGAAATCCACGCAGGCTTCAACCATTGCAGCGAT
>CAMFEL010000031.1 GCA_945949385.1 uncultured Clostridia bacterium
CAAGTTTCGCGGCGGAAATACAGCAAAGCTAATGAGCGTGTCGATAGCAGACTTGGGATTACCCACAGAAAGCAAGAATAGCAGATTGAACATTATACCCATTATACCAATACACCGCAGGGGCGGACGGTGAAGCCGTCCGTGAAGCGATGAAGAAACGCAGGAGAAAGCAAGCTTTCTCCTGCGTTTCTTCAGATGCCTGCCGCTTATGCGGCACCCTGCGGGAACTTTTCTATATTTCCATACCCTTATTAAAAGTTTTTTGGAGTCCTTAGAACCTTTTTCTCAAAAAAGGTTCTGAGCGGGGTTCGGGGCAGCGCCCCGTATGCAGCTGGGGTACGGGGCAGCGCCCCGTATTCTTTTGCGGAGCGCGAGGCAGAGCCTCGCATATGCTTGACCGGGGTTTGGAGCAGCGCCCCATATATCCTCGGAGTGCGGGGCAGAGCCCAGCATTATTTCTATTCGTCGTCCTCTTCGGGATGCTTTGCCGCAAGCTGAGCTTTCACCATCATATCCTTGACTTTCATGAGGCGGGTCTGGCTGCCGCGTTCGTTTTCATCAAGCTTCATAGTAATAGACTTGACCGTACGCTCGTAGCTTGGGATCATAATATACTCAAGCGCGTTAACGCGGCGGCGCGTGCGTTCAATTTCGTCGCAAAGCAGCAGCGCGGATTTTTCAAGCTGCGCAAGGCGCACAAGGTCTCCGCTCACCCGGCTGACGGCGCGTACCGCGTCGTCAAGCTCGCCGGAGGTAAAGGCGTAGCCGTAGCCGGCGCCGCCGCTTTCCCCGGCGGAAAGCGTCTTATATTCAAATGTGGGAACGCTGACGCTCATAATGCTTTTCTCACCGACTTCAAGCTCACCTTCAGCTCCCGGCATAAGCAGCGCTTCGCTCATCATTTTGGGATCGGTCAGAGCGGCGGCGGTCTCAAAGCGGGCATACACATCCTCAAACCTGCCGGAAAGGCTCTCGCGCAGCTCCTTGGCCTCGCGCACGATGTCAAGAAACTGCTTCATAAGCTCGTCCCGCTTATCCTTAAGCAGCTTGTGTCCCCTGCGCGCCGTCGTCAGCTTACCCTTGAGCTTTTTCAGCTCCATTCTGGTGGGATTGACTCTGATCTCTGCCACGGTCACTCACTCCTCAACGGGCCAGTACTTGTCAAGGATCTCGGGCTTGATACGCTTCATTTCGCTTCTGGGCAGAAGCTTCAAGAGCGACCAGCCTATATCAAGAGTCTCCTCGATGGACCTGTTCTCGTAAAAGCCCTGATTTATATACTTTTTCTCAAACTCGTCGGAGAAGCGGGCATAAAGCCTGTCAACGGGAGTAAGCGCCGCTTCGCCCAGCACCACCATAAGCTCCTTCGCATCGCGACCTCTTGCATAGCTTGCAAAAAGCTGGTTCATAGTGCTTGCGTGATCCTCTCTGGTTTTTCCCACACCTATACCCTTGTCCTTAAGACGGGACAGGGAGGGCAGCACATCTACGGGGGGCATATAGCCCTTGCGGTACATTTCTCTTGACAGAATGATCTGACCCTCCGTAATATAGCCCGTAAGATCGGGAATGGGGTGGGTCTTGTCATCCTCCGGCATAGTCAGTATGGGTATCATGGTAATAGAGCCCTCACTGCCTATCTTTCTGCCGGCGCGCTCGTACATGGTGGCAAGGTCGGTATACAGATAGCCGGGATAGCCGCGGCGTCCGGGCACCTCCTTGCGCGCCGCCGATACCTCGCGCAGAGCCTCCGCGTAGTTAGTAATATCGGTAATGATTACCAGCACATGCATATCGCAGTCGAAAGCAAGATACTCAGCGGCGGTAAGCGCCATACGGGGAGTGGAAATACGTTCGATAGCGGGGTCGGAAGCAAGGTTTACAAACATAACGGTACGGTCGATAGCTCCCGTCCGCTTAAAGTCGGAAATAAAGAAATCCGCCTCTTCAAAGGTAATACCCACAGCCGCAAATACAACGGCGAATTTGGAGCCGTCGTCGCCGCGCACCTTAGCCTGTCGGGCGATCTGCGCCGCCAGTGCCGCATGAGGCAGACCGGAGCCCGAGAAAATAGGCAGCTTCTGACCTCTTACCAGAGTGTTAAGTCCGTCAATGGTGGAAATTCCCGTCTGAATAAACTCCGAGGGATAGCGGCGCGCCGCCGGATTTATGGGAGTGCCGTTAATATCGGGAGTCTTGTCGGGAATAAGGCGGGGGCCGCCGTCAATAGGCTCGCCCATACCGGAAAACACGCGTCCCAGCATATCCCTTGAAACGGGAAGCTGCATACCGTGACCGGAGAAACGCACCTTTGAATTTGCAATATTTATACCCTGCGCGCTGTCGAAAAGCTGCACCAATACATTGGAGCCGTTGATCTCAAGCACACGGCAGCGGCGAACTTCGCCGCCGGGCAGTTCAATTTCGCCCAGCTCGTCATACTTTACGCCATCCACCTTTTTTACCAGCATAAGAGGGCCGGCGACCTCTTCGATAGTCTTATATTCTCTTACCATCAGTCATCGCTCCTCTCGCTGATAAGCGCCGCAAGCTCGGCATCAAGCTGTTTTTCAATATCCGCATACTCTTCCTCGAAGCGGTCTGCGGGAGCAGCCTTTGCGCGTCCGATACGCTCTCTTACGCCAATCTCGGATATTTTCTGCACATCGGCGCCCGCCTTTATAGCCTCCGATGCCTTGTCTCTGAAGGACAGTATAAGGCGCGCAAGCGCAAACTGCTGTTTAAGCGGCGTGTACGCGTCCGTATCCGCAAAAGCGTTCTGCTGCAGATAGTCCTCACGCACGGACTGCGCCGTCTCCAAAGTAAGTCTGTCCTCTGCGGAAAGAGCGTCCACGCCCACCAGCTTCACGATCTCGTCAAGCTCGGACTCCGCCTGAAGAATGCGCGATATTTCGGCAGAAACATCAGACCACTCAGAATCAATATTCTCCTTGAACCACTCCTCAAGCCTGTCCTTGTAAAGGGAGTAGGAGGTAAGCCAGTTTACGGCAGGGAAATGGCGCCTGTACGCAAGGCTTGCGTCAAGACCCCAGAACACCTTGACTATACGGAGCGTCGCCTGAGATACGGGCTCCGAAATATCGCCGCCCTGAGGGGAAACAGCGCCGATAGCCGAAAGGGAGCCGTGGCGTCCGTCGCTGCCCATGCACACCACATCTCCCGCTCTCTCGTAGAACTGAGCAAGACGGGAGGTAAGATAGGCGGGATAGCCCTCGTCTCCGGGCATTTCCTCAAGGCGCCCGGACATCTCACGCAGCGCCTCCGCCCAACGTGAGGTGGAGTCTGCAATAACCGCCACGGAATAACCCATATCTCGGAAATACTCCGCAATGGTAATACCCGTATATATGGACGCTTCACGCGCCGCAACGGGCATATCGGAGGTGTTGGCAATAAGCACCGTGCGCTTCATAAGAGTCTCGCCGCTGCGGGGGTCGATGATCTCGGGAAACTCGCCCAGAACGTCAGTCATTTCGTTTCCGCGCTCGCCGCAGCCGATATAGACCACCAGGTCAACGTTGGACCACTTTGCAAGCTGATGCTGAACCACCGTCTTACCGGAGCCGAAAGGTCCGGGAACGCAGGCAGTACCGCCCTTTGCAATGGGGAACAGCGTATCAATAGTCCGCTGACCTGTTACCATAGGCTCGGAGGGAGGCAGCTTTTCGCGGTAGGGACGGCTGCGACGCACGGGCCACTTCTGCATAAGCGTCAAAGGCACCTCTCCGTTTTCGGTTTCAAGCACACCTATCCTGTCGGTAACGGTGTACTCGCCGGAAAACAGCTCCTTAACCGTACCGTTCATATTGGGCGGTATCATGATCTTGTGGCGGATGACCTCGGTCTCGTCCACAAAGCCCACAATGTCGCCGCCGGACACCTGTGTTCCGGCTTTAACGGAAGCGGTAAATTTCCATTTTTTATCTCTGTCCAGCGCAGGCAGGTCAATACCCTTCTGAATATTGGAGCCGCATATCTCCATCATCTTTTCCAAAGGGCGCTGAATGCCGTCGTATATATTTGTAACGATGCCGGGGCCAAGCTCCACGGACAGGGGCATACCGGTGGATACCACGCGCTCGCCGCGTCCCAGTCCCGCGGTCTCCTCATAAACCTGAATGGAGGCGCGGTCACCGTGCATCTCGATTATCTCACCGATAAGCTTGTTTTCACCAACATGCACCACATCGAACATATTGGCTTCCTTCATGCCCTCGGCAATAACGAGAGGTCCCGAAATCTTTACGATCCTTCCTTCAACCATACTGTAATGTCCAAACCTTTCCGTCCGGGTATCGCGCCCGCAGTGCGGCGCCGCAATACAGCCGTTACTGTTCTTTGAAAATAATATCGGCGCCCACAGCCCGCTCCACAGCGGACTTGAGCTGAGTGATTCCGTAGCCGCCTCCCGCCTCGGGCAGGGGAATGACTGCGGGAACGGTGTCGCCGGAGTATTTTGCGATCTCCTCCGGTATGAGCTGTGCTACGGAGGGTACGATATATATAACGGCACAGCCGTCGTTCTTTGCCGCCTTAAGGCTTTCCGCCGCCTGAGCGGCGTCAGCCGCTTCGTAAATGCTGAAGCCTGCGGCCATAAAGCACATAACGCGCTCGCGCTGACCGATGATACCTATTTTATACATAAGCTCTGCGCAGCCTCCCTCTCATTTCGTCGGCACGTCCGCCCTTCATTCCGGCTTCGATAATACGGCAGTTGGTCATTTCCGCTTCTCTTATAAGGAGATAACGCACCGCCACCTCGGGACCGAAGGGCTTGAAACGGTAACCGTTTGCAAGAGACAGCACCGCCTCGTCAATAACCTTTTCCGCCTCCGAAAAGCTCTTCTGCTTTGCCGCAAGGCGCACAGCAGACGCCGAAGCACTGCCCGCGGGAACCTTTGCCGCCACGGTATCCGCATCGGCACAGCCGCCGTCGGCGGCAAGAAAAGCAGACAGCGGAATGTCTCCGCCGGGGACGAAGGCTCTCTTCATAAGGGACGCCGCCACCTCGGCGGGAAGCTTTTGAGAAGCAAGTCTTTGCGACGTCATAAGATTTACACCGTCGGCGCGAAGAGTCACCGTCTTGCAGATAAGCTCAACGCCGCCCCTGTCGGCATCCTCTCTCATGTCCGCAAAGCAGGCGGAGTCAAGAATAAGGTCGATACAGCGAACCTCACCCGTCTTGCGGTACTGCGCCAAAGCCTCTCCCGCCGCTTTGTTCATATGCGGTGGAAGCCCCTCAAAGGAGGAGCTTTCGGCGCCGGCAACGATTTTTTCCGGACTCACCGTACCGCAGAAAAGCAGAAGTCCTTCGGAACTCTCACCGCGCAGAACGCACTTGAGAGCGGTTTTTATGTTGGTACAGTCGTATTTGTATAAAAGCGGACAAAACACGGAAAAATCCGGCACCGCGCTTTTTATATTGTCCACAGCCTCGCAAAGCGCCGCATGATAAACATCGGCAGTGTCCCCGCCCTTTGAAGCAAGACGGTACACCTCCCTGACGGCAGAGCGCAGAGCCGCAGGATCCGCCGCCTCCGAAAAGCGCGCAAGACGCTCCGCGGGTGTTCCCGCGCCGTCCGACGCCTTCAGGAAAGAGGAGGCGAACATATATTCTCTGTCTTTGATCATATCAGCTTCCTCCGAAAGCGGCGCCTTAACGAGCCGCTCCGGCATCGCCGGAGGACGCGTCGGAAGCAAAAAGGACAGCGGCGATCCTTGCTTCGCACTTTTCCCTCTCTCCCGCTACTACCGCGCTGACGGAGCAGTTTGTCTCAATATCGCCGTAGCGAAGTATCAATCCGCCGGAAATATCGGCGCAGTCCTCGCTGACTGAAATGGCGGTCTTGCCGAGTGCGGCGGACTTGCGCTTCAGAAACGCCTTTGCCGCCTTGACTACGGTCTCGGCACGGTTTTCTTTGTCTGCGCTGTTAAACACCGCCGTAAAATCAAGACACCAATCGTCGCTGTCACCATAGGTTTCTCTGAGACGGCGCACGGTCTCCAGTCTCTCCTCCACCGCGTCTGCAAGAAGATGCCCGCAGAACACGCAGTAATCCTCGTCGGAAAGCTCACAAAGATAACGCTCAGCTTCGGAAAAGGCGCGGTTTATCATACCCACACGGGCGGCGAGCATTATTTCACGGCGCTTCATTTCCGCCGCGGAATAAGCTCTTTCCACCGTGGCAAGGCTCTCTCGCTTTGCGCGGGCGGCGGCACCGTCGCCGGCGGTAGCGGCGCGCTCCTCGGCGTCACGGATCACTGCGTCGCATTTCTCCTGTGACTGGCGCAGAACAGCCTCCGCCTTTTCTGCGGCCTCGCTTTTGATTTTTTCGATTATTTTGTCAAGATTCTGCATCTTATCAAAGTCCAAACCCTTCCATACTGTTTTTCAGCGGCAGCGCAGACAAAACGAGCCCTGAATCTGCCGCAGTTACTTCTTCAAGACAGGGATACGCCAAAGTCTTCCTGTCAGAGAGAGAAGGTAAGGATAGGCAGGAGGGATACCAGCAGAGCGAAAATAGCGTAGGTCTCAACCAAAGCCGCGGAGGTAATAGCCTTAACGGTCTGACCCTCTCTGCGGGAAACCAGCTCAATGCCGCTTGCGGCAACTCTGCCCTGAGCAATACCGGAGAAGTAGCCGACGATAGCAATAGGAAGCGCCGCTGCGAACAGATACATACCCTGACCGAGAGTAAGATCGGCAATACCGCCGAACAGGTTTATACGCTGCATGATAAGGAACGCGGTAACGAAGCCGTAAATACCCTGAGTGCCGGGCAGAGCCTGAAGCAGGAGAGCCGCGCTGAACTTTGAGGGATCCTCGGCAAGCATACCGCTTGCGGCCTCACCAACGATGCCCACGCCCTTTGCACTGCCCACGCAGGCAAGCGCTGCGGCGAGAGCCGCGCCCAGAAGAGCAAGGTTCGTTCCTGAAAATACTGTCTGCAAAAGTTCGGTGAATGTCATGATGATTGTCCTTTCTGACTTTTTATCTTTTAATTTTTTATCTTATTTCAGCCTGACATACTTCATATCAGGTGCAAGGGGAGCAAATTCGCGTCCGCCGGACTCGTAGAACTTGCCGAAGAACTCAATATACTGGAGTCGGCTGGTGTGAACATAGGTTCCGAGCAGGTTTACAAGGAAGTTTATAATGTGTCCGATCAGGAACACAATCACGAACAGAATAATTCCGGGGACTGTGACTCCGCCCATGGTGGCAAGCAGATTTACAACGCTTGCGATAACCGCGGAAGCAAGTCCCAGAGCAAGTATTCTGGAGTATGACAGAAGGTCGGAGGCGTAGCTTACTATGTCGTACAGACTCATAACGCCCTTGGCAAACTTCATAATTATGTTCTTCTCGTGCCGTCCCTGAGTGCATATAAGCATAAGCACGCCGACGCCTGCCACAACAGCTCCGGCAAGGGAGGACACAAAGAACACACCGATACCGGCGAATACTATAAGCCAGCTTCCCACATCGGCGATAGCGTCGAAAACATGTCCGCGGCGGCAAAGCTCAATAAACTTTACTATCATACCGCATATCATGTGTACCGCGCCCACCGCAAGGGAGACTACCAGAAACATCATAGGCTGATCCACCGTGTCAAACCACAGCGCGGGGCTGGGCAGATCCTCGGCTCCTCCGAAGCCCTCTCTTATGGCATTGGGCAAATCTCCGAAATACCCTCCGAAGAGAACGCCCGCCACCATACAGGACACACCGCATATGGCAAACATCTGAAGCATACGCTTCATGCTGTCGGAGGGATGCAGCAGACGGATGCCCGCAAGGCAACCCAGAAGCAGAATAAGTCCGTAGCCCACATCGGCAAGCATAAGTCCGAAAATCACCGTATAGAACACAGCCACCAGCATGGTGGGATCGAAAGTTCCGTACAGAGGAAGCGCGTACATGGACACAATAGGCTCGAAGTTTGACGCAAACGCGTTGTTGTTAAGCACCACGGGCACATCGTCGCCCTCGTCCGGCTCGCTGAAATCGTAAGCGACGCCGAAACTGTCAAACAGCTTTTCCACTTTTTTCACGCAGGAGACGGGCACCCAGCCGCATATGACCGATGTACGTCCCGTCTGCGCCGTGCGCTCCTTTGCTTCAAGCCGCTTTTTGCGGGTGGCAAGCACATCGCACAGAGCCTTGATATCCGATATTTTTTCAGCCTGCTTTTTCGCCTGCGCCTTTGCCTCGGCAAGCTGAGTTTCAAGAGAGCGAAGCCTCTCGCTTCTTACTTTGTATGCTCCCTCGGCATAGCCGCCCTCTGCGTCGGCGGAAACGGTGCATTTTGAAAATCCCGCCTGAGTAAGCAGCTTTCGCACCTCGTCCCAATCGTCCCGGTGCGCGCTTACGCATACCGCATATGAGCCCTTGCCTTTTTTCTGCGCGCTCTGCACCGTCTGCAAAACGCAGGCAAAATCTCCCAGCCGTTCTTCCAGTGCGTTCACATCCGCATTAGGCGCAAATGTGCCGCATACGGTAACGGTGTGAGCGGTGCAGTCCTCGGGAAGCGCCACATCCCAGCCTCTCCACGGGGACAGCGCCGCAAGAGCAGCACTTTCGTCGGCGACGGCGGTGCTGAGCTCCGCTATCCTGTCGCTGAGAGCGCACGCTTCCCTCGCCTCTTCAAGTGTCACCGCGTCAAGTCCGCTGTCAAAATCGTCAATGGACGCCTCTCTGGGAGCGTCAAAGGGAGAATACTTTCCGCAGTCGTATACCATCAGAAACTCAACGGCGCGCTTTGCCTCGGCGGCGTTGCGTGCAAGAGCTTCGGCGTCGGCGGAGGTGTCGGGAGAGGTAAGCTCTCCGTCTCCTCTGTCGGTCACGGATACTTCAACGCAGGACAGCTTTTGCAGAGAGGCCATAAGACGGTCCGTATCTTCCTTGCAGGCGATACAGGACAGCTTTTTCATCTCACTTACTGCCATTTTTCAAATATCCCCCGAATTATCTCGTTTACCGCCGCATTCATGTTGGCGTCGGAAAGCGCCACCGCTTTTTTAGCGTCGGCTCTCGCCTTTGCCACACCCTCGGCGATAACGGCGTCAGCCTTTTTACCGGCTTCCTCCGCAGATTTTCTGAGGACCTCGTCCGCATCTGCGCGAGCCCGAAGGGCGATTTGCCGCGCCTTTTCCGCAGCCGCCTTTTCGGCGTCCCTTGCGCGGGCTGCGGCGTCGGCAATGACAGCGGCGCTGTCAGCCTCAGCCTGTCTTATGGTGTTGATTGCTTCGTTTGCCACAGTTTACCATCCTTTGCAGCTTTTTTATTCTGTAATGTGTAATGATATATGTTTTTTTATTAACTGTTATGTGCCGTATACTTCGGTCTCAGCCGCAAGCCGGCATCATATATCTTTTGCATTTTGACAAAAAATTCCGATTTTCGATACTTACAGTTATACAAAATTAAGTATAGCACATACCTTTTCGTTTTTCAAGTGATTTTTCCGTCTTTGTTTCGGTTTCGTCTGCGTGCACTCACACAAGCTATTACGCCGCCTTGCCAGTAATGCTCAAGCACCTTTTCCGCCGCAGTCCTGCCCCGCACCTTCAAAAGCAGCCGAACGCGCACCTCATACTCCGCACCGCACTCACCGTTGCCTTCCCCGCCTTGCCCCGCACCGCACTCTCTGCATTCGCCCACGGCGCGGTACCTGCCTCCCGCAGGGAAATCCCCGCTCTGCACATACTGCACGGCAGCATCATACAGGCTTTCGTAAAAAGCGTTCATCCTGTCCGCATTGGCAGCCTCTTTCCCGCCGCCCGTAAAATACGGCAGCTTGACAAAGCAGGCGCCGCAAAGCCGCTCTCTCATTTCAAAAGTCATAACAGCCTCCCGTAAAGCTTTTGCATATTGCATTATGCTATTTTATGCAAAGCAGCGTCGGCATTTGCGCAGACCTATGAAAGCAGTATATCCTGAACGGCGAAAAAAATAAACGGTCAAAGGCGCGCAAAGTGTTACAAATCCGTATCAAAGCGGTGCTGTGTCCGAGAATTGGGCACAGCTTCATATATGCCCAAAAATCGCGTCCCACAGAGAAAACAAAAAACCGGAAGCCGCCCAAAAGGCAGCTCCCGACCGAAAGAATCAAAGTCCCCTGTTTTTCAGATCCCTTACAAGACCCACATAAAATTCGCGCACATCAAAGCCCGGTATGTTCTCACGGTTCAGATCTATCATATCACCGTGAGATATGCCCCGTTCTCCCTCGGGCAGAACCAGGGTGAAATCCTCTCCCCAGCGGGCGTTTTCCACCGCCACCAGACCGTCGCCCTCTCCGTCAAAGTATTTGGCAAGCTCATATGTAAAGTTCAGCGGAAATTTTCCGCCGGAGGCCTTGTTCATTTTTGACATAACGCCGCGGCAGTAAATACCCTCCGGCATTTTCGCCTCTTTGTCAAAAGCAGAACAGGCAGCCGCCGTCAGATCTCCCGCCGCCGCCAGAAAATCGGGGTTTTCGTCCCCGAGGCGGTGCGCCGCAGCGTTGTACGCCTTTGCCAACTTTTCCTTGACGGCGCAGGGTATCACATTGAGAAGATAATCAGCAAACTCACACCCTCTGTGAGGAGTGTTCACGGTAGTAAGAGACGCTATGTACGGTGCAGCTCCGCACATACACGCCGCCCGCACATCAAGCCCTCCCTTTGAATGAGCGATAACATTGACCTTTCCGCAGCCGCTCTCCTCAGCTATGCTGCGTATCCGTTCGCAAAGCTCCCGCCCGCTGTCATAAACGGAGGCGGCCGACTGATGCTCGCCGTAATATATTTTTGCGCCGTTCTTTTCAAGCTCCCGGGGTATGCGCCCCCAGTAGTTTATATGCCGGAAATCCCTGAAAAACACGCCGTGTACCAAAAGAATGGGATAGCGCGTAGCGCATACTTTTTCCCCCGCCCTTGACTTGTCAAGCCTGATTTTGTCAAATTCAAAACCGACCTCGCCGGAGCAAAGCCTGATTATGCGCCCGAGCATTATTAAATTAAGAACGGGAACAAGCCCGCACAACACACCCAGCACTCTCTGCCGCACACCGAGCTGAAAGGACAGACAGTAAACAAGAATCATGCCCGTCCAGAAAACTGCGGCAAGCAAAACAGTACACACGCCGGCACTTACAAACCACAGCCGAACATTTCCCGGAAGCAAAGCAAACAAAAGAAATATATGCCACCCGATTGATACGCACAGGCATATGACAAAGCCCCCAAGCAGCTCCGTCCCCCAATTCAGGAAAAACATCCGAGCCCCGCAAAGAGGCGCCCCGCCTGCCGACAGAAGAAAAGACCCTACGAAAAAGGCGGCGGCAAAAGCCGGTACAAGAAGCATACCGAAACGGGCGCAGAACACGGCGCAGCAGGCTCCCGCCGAAATCAGCAGCGAGCAAACCGCAAGGATTATACGCCTTGCCGCTTTGTTCATACCCTCACCCCGCGCTTCATAGAATTTTCTCTTGCATTATGCGTAATTTACCGCTTCTCTCCCAGCATTTCAAGCAGCTTGCTTTCATCGATAACGGGAATACCGAGCTGATTTGCGCGATCCAGCTTTGAGCCTGCCGCCTCTCCCGCAACCACATAAGAAGTCTTTGCGGACACACTGCCCGCCACCTTTGCGCCCTGCGCCTTGAGAAGCTCCGCCGCCTCATTGCGTTTCAGCGTCGGCAGAGTTCCTGTCAGAACAAAGGTAAGTCCCTCAAGAGCGCTTCCGGAGGCAGTACCCGTGTAATCGCATACTACGCCGCTGTCGCGGAGGTCGTCCACAAGCTCCCTCGTCTCGGGAAGCGCAAAGAAATCGGTAAGAGAGCGCGCCATAATATCTCCCACATCGTCAACGGCGCATATATCCTCAACGCTTGCCTCAAACAAAGGATAAATGCCGCCGAAGCGCCTGCAAATTTCCTCGCTTGCGGCTTCTCCTATATGCCGCACACCCAAAGCGAACAAAAGCCTTGATGCTCCCGCACCCTTTGATTTTTCAACGGACGATATCAGATTTTGCGCCGACAGCGTGCCCATACGGGGCAGCTTTTCTATATCGTCGGCCTTAAGCTTATATATGTCGGCGGGAGAGGACACAAGTCCCGCATCTTTCAATAGCTTAACCACGGCGGGTCCCATACCATCTATACTCATTGCGCCCTTTGAAGCAAAGTGTATAAGCCGTCTTTCAAGCTGCGCGGGGCAGGCGGCGTTAATACAGCGCACCGTTCCCTCACCGGTTTCATCGTCTCCGTCCTCTCCGCTGTCGTACACCAGCCGCTCCCCGCAGGAGGGACAGGCTTCGGGGAAGCGGAAAGGTACCTCGCTGCCCGTACGGCATTCCGGCACGCTTGCCACGATCTCCGGTATTATATCTCCCGCCTTGCGCACGATAACGGTGTCTCCGATGCGTATATCGCGACTGCGGATAATGTCGATGTTGTGAAGCGTCGCCCTTGATACGGAGGTGCCCGCCAGGCGTATGGGCTCAAGCACCGCATTGGGAGTAACCGCTCCGGTGCGCCCCACCTGAAGCGCAATATCCAGAAGCTTTGTCCGCTTTTCCTCCGGCGGGAATTTATACGCCACTGCCCATTTGGGCGTGCTGGTGTTCTCTCCCAGAAGCTCTCTCTGACGGAGGGAATTTATCTTAATGACCACGCCGTCAATATCGTTTGCCAGACGGTCGCGCCGCTCTCCCAGAGCGCGTATTTCGTCAATTATTCTGTCCGTATCGTCTGTCACCGCAAGCATATCAATGACGGTAAAGCCCAGCTCCCGCATACGCTCCACGGTGCCGCTGTGAGTTTCCGGCACACTGCCGTCGGAGTACAGCTCTCCCGATTGGAAATTGAAAACAAATATATCAAGCCCCCGCTCGCCCGTTTCCGCAGGGTCAAGGCGGCGCAGGGAGCCTGCGGCGGCATTTCTGGGATTAGCCCACAGCTTTTCTCCCGCCTCCTCCTTCTGCGCATTGAGCCGTGCGAAAGCGGCTCGGGGCATATAAACCTCTCCGCGCACCGTAAGGGACAGAGGCTCCGTCAGTGTATGGGGAATAGCCTTGATTTGGGAAAGATTTGCGGTAACATCCTCCCCCTCAACGCCGTCTCCTCGTGTAGCGCCCAGCACAAATTTGCCTTTTTCGTAGGTAAGTCCCACGGAAAGACCGTCGATTTTGGGCTCCACGCTGAAAAACACTTCCGTTTCTCCCATAGACAATAGCTGCTGCCGTGTCTTGTCAACAAAAGTGCGCAGCTCGTCAAATGAGAAAACATCGGTAAGCGAGCCCATTTTCACGGGATGGCGCACCTTGCCGAAGCGCTCGTCGGCGCGTCCGCCGACCCTGTGAGTAGGAGACTCCCCGGAATCAAGCTCCGGGTGGGCACTTTCAAGCTCCTTCAGCTCTTTGAACATCATATCGTACTCGTAGTCGGATATTTCCGGCTCGTCTTTTTCATAGTACAGCCTTGAGTGATACGCCAGAAGCCGCCTGAGCTCTTCTATCCGCTTTTTGTCCGCCGTATTATCCGTTTTTGCACCCATGTCCGTTACCTCCGTCTGTTATCAGAAAGCCTTTTTCGCCGGTATTTATAAATTTCCCATGTCTGCCGCCATGCGGCACAGCTCAGCCGTAAGCGCTCCGTGCTCGTTTTGAAGCTTTTCCTCCGAAACGAGCAGTAAGAGCCGCTCCAGAGCTTCTCCCACCGCAGGTCCCTCGGGTATCCCCGCCCGTGCGGCGTCTGCTCCGTTTGCCGCAAGATCCGCCACACATACGGGCGCGCCCTCGGCACGAGCTTCAAGGATAAGCCTTTCGCACTCATCAATATACCTTGCGCCCTCGGCTCTGAATTCGGGAGCCTGCGCGCTGAGATCGGCTCGGCGTATATGCAAAAGCTCCAGCGCCGCCGGGTATCCCGTGGCACAAAGATATTTTCTTATATCTGCCCGCGTTGCCGCAGGGCGCACATCGTGGTATCTTATCAGAAGCGACACTTCTTTTATGCACTCTCTGTCAGCACCCAGTCTGCGCAGCAGCGCCTCCGCCATTTTCGCTCCCTCCTCGGGATGTCCGCGGAAATGGTATGTGCCGCGGCTGTCCACCGTACACACATAAGGCTTTGCCATATCATGCAAAAGCATGGCAAGCCGCAATACTCCGCGGGCGGGGCAAGCCGAAACAGCCCTTGCCGTATGCTCGTAAACCGTATAAATATGATGCGGGTTGTGCTGATCAAATCCGACCGACGCCGCAAGCTCCGGTATGAGAGTGCAGATGACATCGCTGTACTCCAGGAGCACGCCGAGCACGTTTTCTCCCGAAAGCAGCTTTTTCAGTTCCTCAAAGGCGCGCGCACCCGAAAGCCTTTTAAGGCCGTCCTTCATTTCGTGTACGGCACGCGCCGTATTCTCCTCTACGGAGAAGCCGAGAACGGAAGCAAAGCGAACAGCTCTGAGTATTCTCAGCGCATCCTCCCCGAAGCGGCGCTTCGGGTCTCCCACGCAGCGTATAACGCCGCGCCTGATATCCTCCGCCCCGCCGAAAGGGTCGATTATTTCTCCGGTACGGGGAACATACGCCATGGCGTTTACGGTAAAATCGCGTCTTGCCAGATCGTCGAAAATGCTTTTTGTATAGTCCACTTTATCGGGACGGCGCCCGTCGCTGTACCCGTCCTCCCTGCGGCAGCAGGTTATTTCGATTTTTTCGCATAAATTTTCACTGTTTTCGCTGCTTTCTCCGTTTGCACCGCTTCCGCCGTTTTTGTTATTCTCACCGCTTCCGCAGTTTTCGTTTTTCTCGCCGCTTCCGCCGTTTCCGCCGTTTTCGTTTTTCTCACCGTTTCCGCCGCTTCCGCCGTTTTTGTTATTCTCACCGCTTTCGCCGCTTCCGCCGCTTTCGTTTTTCTCACCGCTTCCGCCGTTTTCGCTTTTCTCGACGCTTTCACCGCTTCCGCCGTTTTTGTTATTCTCACCGCTTTCACCGCTTCCGCCGTTTTTGTTTTTCTCGCCGCCGCAATGAACGCAAACCGAGCCGTAGCCGAAGCCTTCAAAGCTGCAGCGGTATACGGACAGCGCCTCCTTCAGCTCCTCCGGCGTACATTCAGCCGCAATATCAATGTCTCCGGGCACTCTTCCCATAAGGAAGTCCCGCACGCAGCCGCCTACGGGATATGCGGCTATATTATGAGACGAAAGGCGGTCTATAATCCCCTTTACCGTCCCGGGCAGTATAAATTTTGATGCTGTCACAGTCTGGCTACCCCGCAGTTATAGATTTATATGTATATTATACCCGTTTCCCGTCCCAAGGTCAACCGTAAATATTACATAGCTCAGAGGTATAAATATTTAGTATATAAAAAAAATGTTCGGTTTTCTCCCCGTTTTGCACCCGCACACCGCTCCCCGCGTCCCGAAAAATCCGTCGACAGAATTCGACGCTGATTTTGAGCGATTTTCAGCGATTTTCGCCCGTTTTTTGCTCATTTTTGCCCCGCGTTTTTTCGGGAATTTTGTCGATAAATTCATAAAAATTCAAAAACCAATGTATAAATATGCATTTCAGGTTTGATTATTAGCTGACAGAAGTAAGGAACGGATTATTCGAAGGGATGACGCGCCGTCAGCAGTCCCGCTGGGCTCTCCCCCACCGGCTGAAGAAAAGAGCGAAGCAACTCTTCGGAGCGTGTCGACAGCAGACTTACAGCTACCCACAGAAAGAAAGTATTGCTATATTGATAGTGCTTTAGGATTTCAGACTTGATTATCAGCCGACAGAGGTGAAGAGAGAATTTTTCGAAGGGACTGCTGTCCCGTCAGCAGTCCCTCCGAGCCACCCTGCACGGCAAAAGGGAGGGGAGGAGATGGGTCTCCTCCCCTCCCTTTAGAATCCCACCCCTCCACTCGACACGGAAGAACATCAGGGCGCTGCGTTGAAAGGGCATAACACATTCGACTAAGTGCAGAGAGCCTGTCCCGTCAGCCTAAACTTCAAGTCTCGCGGCGGAAATATAGCAAAGCTCGGGAGCGTGTCGA
>CAMFEL010000032.1 GCA_945949385.1 uncultured Clostridia bacterium
TAAAAGTTTTTTGGAGTTCCAAGAACCTTTTTCTCAAAAAAGGTTCTTGGCGGGGCTCGGGGTGGAACCCCGTTTATCGGCGTGGCACGGTGCAGCGCCTCGCATATACTTATCTGATAAAAGGCGCGATATTTCGGCAGGCGGAATAGCCGCGGAAGTGCGGAGCATAATAATTTCTGAACGGCTGCCGCATAAGGCGGCGCGATGGGAAAGGAAATGAGAAAAAATGAAGATAACGGACATAAAGATACGCCGCACCTTTGACGACGGACCCATGAAAGCGGTGGTGTCCGTCACCTTTGACGGACAGCTTGCCGTACACGATATTAAGATAATCAACGCCCACGATAAATATTTTCTCGTAATGCCCGGACGCAAAAAGCCGGACGGCACATACAGAGATACGACACACCCCGTAAATGCCGACTTCCGCACGGAGCTTGAGGAAGCGGTAATGAACGAGTATTTCTTCCGAAAAGAGGACGAGGCGTCTCAGACTGCACAGGAATAATGCGAGACTATGCTCACACTCTGCTTAGCATCCCCTAAAACTTATAATGTAATATTTTATCCCCTACAAACTGAAAAACAGGCAGCGCTGACCGCACCGCCTGTATAATTGTCATATCTTTTATATTTAATTCATTAAAAGTTTTTGGGGGCTTTGGGGGTATTTTTTCAAAAATACCCCCAAATGGGGTTCGGGGCAAAGCCCCGATATATCCTGCATTCAGCAGCCTTTCAGTATCTTCCAGGTTGCGGAGTATACTTTTTCACGGTCAATGGCTTTAAGATAAAGCATCTTGTGCCGCGTGGAATCAAAGGCGTAAACTCTCTGATCGGTAAAGACGGGAGCGGGAATTATGTCAATGTCGGCGCAGTCGGGACATTCCAGAATAGCGGGAGCGGCAATATCCCAAACGGTGCGTACCCAATCGGGACGGCTGCCGGCGCGCACCCATTCTCTCTCGGTGATTTCAGCCAGATAGTCGCAAAGGGGATTGTGCCCTTTGAGATCCCTGGTCAGCTCAATATTGGTGGTCAGCACGGAAACGATGAACCATGCGGGGCAAAGCAGCAGGGGCACGCCGCTGTTCAGCAGTATCTGACCTGCGGTGTAGTCCTGCACCAAGTTGAATTCGCCCAGATTGTCACCCTTAATATCATTGCCGCCCAGCCATACAACGCACATATTGTCCTTTATGGAGGGCTCAATCATCAGCGCGGAGGCAACATTGGTAATGGCGCCGATGGCAAGCACATACACCGTCTCGTCGCTGTTTTTCACCGTGTCGATTATGTTGCGGGCGGCGGGGCTGTCAACGGCGGCGCCGCTTACCTCAATGGTAGTGCGGCTGCCGTAGTAAACGGGAGTCTTGTAGTCGGGGTCCGTAAGACGCAGAATTCTGTGAATTTCATCGTAGCTTTTCAGCATGCCGTCTTCAAAGCCGGAGCTTCTGTCATTGTAGAAGGGCGCGGCATTCACGCTGCACAGGTTGATCCTGTGAGAAAGATAGCAGTATGCAAGCGCGTACTGATCGTCGATCTCGTTGTAGGTGTCGGTGTCAAGAATGACCTTCTTAACTCTGTCTGAGCGGATGTCCGCCAGAAGCGCTTCAAGTTTTTCTCTGTTGTCCATAGGTTAGTACCTCCGAAGCGGTGATGTTTCTGATTCATTATACATAAGCCGCACACTAAAGTCAATCGCCGCCGCGATTTTTCCTTATATTTTTTCCTCTGTTGACATTGCCTCAGCCGTAGGGTAAAATAAAACAACAAAGCAAAGCAAAACGCGGCATGCAAAGGGGAGAACGGTAATGAAAAAAGCAAATACAAAAACATTTCGCCCATCTCTGATCCTTTGCGTGCTGCTTGTATCCCTCCTGCTTTTCTCATGCGCAAAGTCGGACATAGAAACACCGCAGGAAACCGACCCTTCCTTTAATAGGGAAATCACCGACATCAGGGATCACATCGACACGGAAAAAGCGGCGGAAAGCACCGCGCCCATAGCAGAAACGGAAAGTACGGACGGCGAAAGCAGTGCCGTGAAGAGCGCCGAAAGCACAAGTGCAGCGCAGACCTCACCACCGGATATGTCTGTAGTCAGCGGAGAGTCAGTTATTATGGGCGAGACCGAGCCTCCGGAAGAGCCGCAGGTGCCCGCAGGCAGCCTGTACCCCACGGTGCTGACCTACCATTTAATATACGACGAGCCCTTTACACAATATACCAACCTGTTTGTAAGAACGGCGGATTTTGAGGATCAGCTCAGAGCCATGACCGACGCGGGATATACCTTTCTGTTTGCCGACAGCTTTGGGGGCTGCGCGACAAAAAGCGTAATACTGACCTTTGACGACGGCTACGAGGACAACTATACAAATATGTTCCCTCTTCTGAAAAAGTACGGTGCCAGGGCAACCGTGTTTATGATAACGGATAAAATCGATATGCCGGGCTATCTTACAAGTGACCAGATACGGGAAATGGCGGACAGCGGGCTGGTGCGCTTCGGCAGTCATACGGTGTCCCACAGCGACCTGCGCTCCCTCGGCGGAGACAGACTGCGCCGCGAGCTTTCAGACTCAAAACAGATAATCGAAAATCTGACGGAACAGGAAGTACGCTGCGTTTGTTATCCGGCAGGCGGATACAGCGCCGCCGCCCTTGCGGAAGCGGCAAATTATTACAGCTTCGGCTTTACCACACACTCGGGAAAATACAGCGGCGAGGGCGCCCTTGAGATCCCGCGCATTGCGGTGCGTCGGGGAGTAAACGGACAGAGCCTTTTGTGGCTTTTGGGAGGTTGACGGATATGAAAAAATTCACAGTTGAAAACGCCCGTTTCACCGTGGCTGATGCCTATACGGTACGTATGGAATATGCGCAGGACGCCCGTTTCTGCGACAGCAGTACGCTTTTTGCAGACAGGCAAAATCACGCAGAGAGCGCCGAAGCGCCTGCACGTCTGTACTTCGACAATGACTGCGCCGTCATTGAAACGGAAAACTTTACCCTGTACTATAAGGGCGGCAGGTTTGCCCCCGAAACTCTGTGGGTTGAAAGCGACCTTATAGAGGGCGGCGTATGGCGCTTCGGCGATAAAGACGGAGAAAATCTGGGCGGCACACTTCACACCCTTGACGGCGTGGACGGTTTCCGCAAGCTTCCCGACGGACTGCTGTCCCGTCGCGGCTGTTTTCTCATTGACGACTCCGGCGCTCCGGTGCTTGAAAACGGCTGGGTGGAAAACCGCAGCCCGCTTCATATAACCGACGCCTGCCTTTTCGTATACGGCAAAGACTATAAGGGCGCGCTTCGCTCCCTTGCCGGTGTCAGCGGAAGATTTGAACTTCCCCGCAAATACTTTTTCGGCTCCTGGTATTCACGCTGGCACAGATACACCTCCGAGGAATTTCTGTCTATCGTTGACGAGTATGACAGCCACGGCTTCCCTCTTGATGTTCTGGTTATGGATATGGACTGGCACTACCATGATTGGGGACATACCGAGGGAGACCCTCGCGCCGAGTACGGCTACGGTCATGCAGGGGGCAATATGGGCTGGACGGGATATACCTGGAACAGGCGTGTAATACCCGACCCCAAAGGGCTCATTGACGAGCTGCACCGACGGGGCGTCGCCGTGACCCTTAACGATCACCCCTGCGACGGAGTGCGCGACCATGAGGAGTGCTATCCCGTATTTATCGACCGTCTGCACAAGGCAGGCTACCGCGAGCAGGTGCCGACCGTTACAGATAAAGTCTCCGAGCGCGAGAAGGCAGCTGATGCGAAAAATACAGAAAACTACCGTTTCAACGCAGGCAGCAAGGATTATATGGACGCCTTTTTCGCCGCCACCGACACGACTATGGAAAATATAGGCGCGGACTTCCGTTGGCTTGATTGGCAGCAGGACTACATATACCCCTACGTAAACGGCATACCCGGACTTACACATCTGCGCTGGCTGAATCATCTGTACTACGTGCATTCAAAGGCACAGGGCAAAAGAGGCATGATGTTCTCCCGCTGGGGAGGCTTCGGCGACCAGAAGCACCCCGCATATTTCTCCGGCGACTCCGTTTCCAATTGGCAAACGCTGGAGTTCGAGGTGCAGATGACAGCTTCCGCGGGCAACGCAGGCTGTTTTTGGTGGAGCCACGATATAGGCGGCTTCCACGATCCCGTAGAGGGAGGTCAGTCCGAGCTGTACGCAAGATGGGTGCAGTTCGGTGCCATGTCGCCCGCTCTTCGCGTTCATGTCTGCGGAGACATAGACAGGCGGCCGTGGAAATGGGGCGAGCCTTTCTGCTCAGCCATGAGAGAGGCGTTCAGGCTTCGTGCCTGCCTTATGCCCTACATATATTCCTCGGCATGGCAAAGCAGTACGGAAAGCCTGCCGCTTCTGCGCCCCCTGTATCTTGAAGCGCCGGATTGCGAGGAGGCATATCGCCACCCGTCCGCATATTATTTCGGCGACTCTCTCCTCGTGTACCCCGTATGCAGCGCAGGAGAGGGAGACAGCTTTACGGCAAAAACTAAAGTATGGCTTCCCGAGGGCAAATGGTACGGTTGGTTCGACGGCAAATGCTACACCGGCGGCTTTTACACGGTGGAAAACGATCTGTTCACATTCCCTCTGTTCGTAAAAGCAAACTCTCCCATAGTCACCCGCCCCTATACCTCAAGAATGACAAAAGACCCCCTGACCGAAGCAAATGTAATAATATACTGCGGCGATGTCAACAATAAAGACGGCGATGTCTGCTCAGGCACCGCCCGTCTTTTCGAGGACGACGGCATTAGCGACGCATACAGGAACCAAGAAAGCCGCATAACGGAAATCAGGTACGAAAAAAGAGAAAATGCGCGGGTCATTGCATTTATTCCCGAGGGCGACGGCTACAAGGGAGAGCTCCAAAGCCGCACGGTTACCGTAGAACTTCGCGACTGTCCCGCCGCTGCTTCTATCACCTGTATTTGCGGCGATACCGGCAATTCGGGCGCATCCTCTGACGCACGCCTTGACTCAACTCTTGAATATGACGGGGAAAGCCGCAGTGCCCGCATTACCGTGCGAAATATTTCTCCTGCGCAATCCTTTGAAATAAAAGTGAAGTAAGCAGAACGCGCAGAAAAATAAATATAAGAATAACATAAGTATATGAAATACGATAAAGTCATCCGTGCGCAGTTTATTGACCCACCGAACAGATTTATCGCCCATGCTCTCCTTGACGGCAGGACGGTCACCTGCCATGTTAAAAACACGGGACGCTGCAGAGAGCTGCTTGTGCCCGGAGCCGAAGTATGGCTGAGCGACGAAAGAAACAATCCATGCAGAAAAACCCTTTTTGACCTCATAGCGGTCAAAAAGGGCGAGCGGCTTATAAATATGGATTCGCAGGCTCCCAATAAGGCGGCGGCGGAGCTTTTGTCCCGCCTTTATCCCGACGCTGTCATAACGGCGGAAAGAACGGTGGGAGACTCTCGCATTGACTTCTGTGTGGAAAGCACGGCGGAATACGGAAACAGCGAAAAAAGATATGTAGAGGTCAAAGGCGTCACTCTTGAAAAGGACGGCGTTGCCATGTTTCCCGACGCTCCCACGGAGCGCGGCGTAAAGCATCTTGATACTCTTGCCGACTGTGTGAAAACGGGATTATCCGCAAGCGTGCTGTTTATAATACAAATGGAAGGCGTTCTGAAGTTTATGCCTAACCGCGAAACTCATCCCGCCTTTGCCGACAAGCTGAGGGAAGTCAGCGAGCGGGGAGTGGACATATGGGCATATGACTGCACGGTCACGCCGGACACCATGACCGCCCGCGCCCCCGTTCCCACAGAGCTTTGCTAAATACTGAGAAGGTCTGCTATAACTTCTGCGGCACAGCAAGGTGTAACACAGCCGCGGCTTATCAGTGTAAAAATACGGTTTGCTTCCGCAAGACACCGTGAAATATCGTTAACCCGCCGCATTTCACGGCAGCTTCCGCCGCAGTCAACCTTGGTAACGGTGACAGAATATACATAAGGACTAAGCCCGTCTGAGGCGCTTTCCTTTGTAAGACGGTACATAAGAATTATATCGGTACCCGCGCGCCTTATGGCCATTCGGATAATTCGCGGTCGGTCTGCTGTGTCATTGCCCTGCTTCATTGGATAAGTTCCCTTTCTTTTTTCAGTGTTTCACTTTTCAAAGGTTCTGTTCTCAGAAAACGCCCGTGTCCGTGCTCCGACTTTGCACGCCCGTACCTTTGCCAATTCGCTGCTGCACGCCCGCACACCGTCGCGGCTCTCTGCGTTTTCTGCTTTGAAACGGTTTTTCGGTTATTTCGATTAAATTATAACAGCCATATAATTGCGAGGATTAAGATTTTTGTGTTTTCAACTCATAATGCCACAAACACGGGCATTTCTTCATACCGTCCGATGTTATGCATAAAATATTACTAAATTGAAAGAATTAAGAAAAATGCGGTTTTATTACTGCCACGGTGTTATAATAATTTATTGTATCACTTTATTAAAAAATCAGCTTCCGAGGGGAGTTTCTAAAAAATTGATAAAGCGTTTTAATATTTTCTGCAGAAAAGGAGCAACCGTATGAAACCGGGAGAACTGTTTTTGAATACATACAGAGACCTGGAGGAATTTCTGTGCGCCAAATACGGAATGCGCAGCGGCGCGGTGCAGGAATTTGCCGCAAGAGAGGGCAAAAAATACAGCGAGGATCTGAACTTGTGCCGCGACATACGAAACCTTTTGTCCCATCACGCCGAGGTGGACGGCAGTGACGCGGTCATTCCCTCAGACGCGGTACAGCGCCGTCTTGAAGAAATACTTGCCTTCGCCAAAGACCCGCCCCGGGCGCTCAGCGTGTCTACCCGACTTGAAAACCTGTTCTGTGCCGAGCCGGACGATAAGGTGTCGAGCCTTACTGATATAATGGAGCGCCGCGGATATTCCCATGTTCCCGTGCTGGGACAGGGTAAGCGGCTTGCAGGCGTTTTCAGCGTCAGCACCCTGTTTTCCTACGCCAAACGCCATCCGGACTTTTCTTTCAAGGAGCTGACGGTAGGGGATATGGCTGATTGTCTGCCGCCGGAAAACCATATAACAGAGCAATTCGGTTTTGTGGACAGAGATGCTGGAATCGGCGAAATCCGGGACGGCTTCAGAAGCAACGGCCCCGCTTCCCGCCGTGTGGCGGCGGTTTTCGTCACAACCGACGGAACTGCGCGAGGCGCCCTTCTTGGCATGATCACCCCTTGGGATATAATTAAAAAAGACAGATGATTTCAACACATCGCAGAAAGTATCGACTTGCAGAAGGCAAATTTTAATAAATTGATAGTGTTTTTGGGAGTTCAAACTCGATTATTAGCTTACAGAAATGAAGTCAGAAGATTTCGAAGGGACTGCTGTCCCGTCAGCAGCCCCTCCGAGCCTCCCCGACCGGCTAAAGAGAGGGGAGACGATGTATCTTCTCCCCTCTCTTTAGAATCTCACCCCACTTCTCGACACTGAAGAACATCAAATCGTTGCGTTGCAAGAACACAACACATTCGACTAAATGAAAAGAAGCCTGCTCCCTTAGCATAAACTTCAAGTCTCGCGGCGGAAATAAAGCAACGCTAATGAGCGTGTCGATAGCAGATTTGAAGCTACCCGCAAAAAGAAAGAAAGAAAGAAAGAAAGAAAGAAAAACAAATTGAGCAATACACCGCAGGGGCGGACGGTGAAGCCGTCCGTAAAGCGATGAAGAAACGCAGGAGAAAGCAAGCTTTCTCCTGCGTTTCTTCAGATGCCTGCCGCTTATGCGGCACCCTGCGGGAACTTTTCTATATTTCCATACCCTTATTAAAAGTTTTTTGGAGTCCTTAGAACCTTTTTCTCAAAAAAGGTTCTAAGCGGAGCGCGAGGCAGCGCCTCGCATATGCTTAAGCGGGGTACGGGGCAGCGCCCCGCTTGTGGTCGAAGCGCGAGGCAGAGCCTCGCATATACCCACCGGGGCACGGGGCGGAGCCCCGTATGCGGTCGGGGTGCGGGGCGGAGCCCCGTATATACCCATCTGGGTGTGGGCGGAGCCCCATATTCATTCCCGAATCACAGCAAATAAAATCGCGGCACGGAGCAACGCCCCGTACCGCGATTTTGCTGTTTCGTCAGATAAGGTTTGCGGCACCGACTCTTACGGTTTCCGCATTTCTCGCCGCAGTTATTGTGGGAGAAAGGACGAAAGAATCAAAGTATACCGTTGAGCCTGCGGGCACATCAAACTTAAAGGTAACAGAAGTAAGCTTTCCGCCAAGGCTTGTAAATCTCGCCGTATCTGCGTAGAACTGACCGCCGGAGGAGATAGTAAGCGTATCCGTAACACTTCCGTCCTCCGAAGTAAGGGTAACGGTCACAGCAACGGCGCTACCGTCGCCGGTCTTTGCGCAAAGGCTTACATACTTAAAGTCGTCTGCGCTTATATTCTGAGCGCTCAGGTCATAGTTTACAGCGGCACCGTCCCTCTCGGTAACAATTTCGGCCGCCTGCATTTTATCGCTGAAGCTTACGGTGGCAAAAGTAATATCCCTGCTGTCTTCACCGATAACGCCTGCAAGGGTCTTTCTCAGAAGCAGGCAGTCTGCGGGAGTTATCTCTCCGTCGTTGTCCATATCCGCAGCGTCCGTGTTCAGAGGTTTTGCAACGCTCATACCGACAAGGGTACGCCGTACAAGCAGAATATCCTTTGCGTTAAGCGCTCCGTTTGCGTCGGCGTCACCCAGGAGAACGGTGCCGTTACCGGGTACCGTTAAGAGCGCCGCATCGTCGCTGTCGGCGATAAGCGCGGTCGCTACAGAATCGGAATACTTGTTGGCAATTCTTGCGCGCTCAACGGCGGTGTCCAGCGCCTCCGTCTCATCGGCGCACAGCACCACGGAGCTTATATACATCACATCGTCGTTGCTGGGGGAAGCAAAGGGCGTTATCTTCAGGGAGGTTATCTGTCCCGACCATCCGCTCTTGTCCGTAAGATCGATTATATACGAACGGTATTCATCACTCTGCACGATGGGTGCTGCTTCGGCGGCAGTTTCCTTGCCGTTAATTCCGAAAGCAAGCTTCACATCGGTGCTGCCGGTTTTGTTTGAGGTAGGGTGCTTCAGAGTAATAACGGCGTAGCCGTAATCCTCGGCATTGACAGTTCCGTCGCCCTTGGTGTAGTCAAGAAGCACATAGGGCGTTCTTCTGCCGGTCAGGGTAGTGACAAGCGCCGGCTCACTGCCGTCATACTTAACATTAAGGCTGAGAGTGCCGCTTACCAGATCAAGCAGCTTGGACATATTGAACACCAGCTTCGAGCAGTCCACCGCCGTCGCCTCAATAATATCGGCAATGCTCTGCACACCGCCAAGCCGGGCAATATTGCTTATATAAGCACTCCTTGCAGAAGCCGCGTCTGTGCATGCCGCAATTTCCGCCTCTCCCTCCGCAGCAAGAGCCGTAAGCTCCTGCCACTGGGTCTCGTAATACTCGTTTTCATACCTGTACTTCAGAATTCTCTGTGACAAACCGCTTATGTACGCTGCCTCGCTGCCTCTTTCAAGAGTGCGGAGCAGGGTCTGCACTACAACTCTGCTGCCGAAATCGCTGGGATGGCACAAAAAGTCTCCGCTCATATCAATATAGCGCTTATGGGTAAGCATATACTGATAAATACTTGTGCCGTCGGCTATGGCAACACCGTTGCGCTCCAGTGAATAGAGCGAGTCGGCATAGTCATAGAACCAATAAGAGGGGAAGAAAATCGGGTTGGTGATAAGGGGAGCCACAAGCACGATGTCGCATTCGGGAAGCGCCTCATTTACTGCGGCGATTGCCTGAGTCAGCGTATCAACATAACCGCCGGAGGCAACCGGGTCATCGCCCTGCATACATTCATTGGTACCGAACTCAATAAAGAGCAGATCGGGCGCGTATGCCAGAATTTCGCTCATTTTTGTAATGCACAGGGACGCATCCGCACCGCCCTGCGCTATGGTATTGCTTTCTATCGTCACATCGGGATAGCGCATTCTGAGAGCGCTGGCAGAATGAGCACCATACCTCGGCATAAGGCTTTGCTCCCAGATCCGCGGAGGCGTTTGCACCGCCCGCAAGAGAGTCGCCTATGCTGAGAAGCTTTACGGTGCCGCTGCCGCTTTCAAGCTTTGTAAGGACATTGTCCAGAAGGAAGCCCTTCTGCTCGGGAACAGCTCCCTCCCATGTGTCCTTGGTAGTGTAGGTAATGTTGCAGTAGCCGAAGAAATACATAGGCTGCTGACCGCAGAAGGCATAGTTGCCGTCAAGAGTCTGACGCCAGGAAGCGTCTTTCTTGCTGTCGCTGTAGACGGAGTCGTACTTGTATATCTTCATACTGCCGCCCGGAAGCAAAATCAGCTTGCCGTTCTCCACAGTGTAGTCCACACCGTAGATGTATTCTTTGTCAAGATAGGAGTTTTTAACGGATACCACGCGGTCAATGCCGTAGTTCAGCTCAATGGGAGCCACGGTGCCGTCTTTTTCCTCAACGGGGAAGAAGGATTCGTTAAAAATCAGGTCGCCCTCCCAGAAATACTCCGTATATCTGTCCACATCGTAAGTATCCAGGTTGAGATAATCCTCACCGTACTTGTTAAGGCTGCCGTTTGCCGCTTCAAGCATTTCACCTGTGCGCGCATCGGAGCAGGTGCCGTATATATAAATGCTTATATCAGCGTCGCAGACAAAGCCTACGGTCGCGTCATCGGTGCAGCCGAGAGAAATTGCCGCAAATTTGTGCCCTGCGTCAAGGACTGCAGCGGAGCCGCCGTTTACGGTGATTTCAAGGGAGGAAACACCGTAGGAGGCGGGGAGCATTGCCACAAGATATGTGCCGCCCTCTCCTGCGCCGGGCACCGTAAAGGAAACGGCAGTTCCCGCCGCGTCGGGCGTGATCTTTACGGCTCCCATATAGGAATCAGCCTCTCCGGTCGCACCCGTAAGATCGGCGGGAGCGGAGACTATGGGATTGTAGTCCGACAAAAGCGCAGAGCCGGGCACTGCAACAATTACGGATGCCGCCAGCATTACCGCGCAAAGCAAAATCGACAAAACTTTTTTCATGGTGATTGTCCTTTCAAAAGTATATATACTTAATTTATTGTAGCATACAAACATTGCCGCCGTCAATAATGACGATAAAATATCTGCAAATTATCCTGCTTTTTAAGTACTTTTTTACATCAATGTAAATTAAACGCCGCGGTAATTGACAGGAAAGCTTCCTGCGGTTATAATATATATATCCGGCTGAAAAAATCAAGTATTCGGGCGAAAGTGAAAAATTGCGATGAAATTAAGAAAATTTACCATATATTTTACGGCAATTCTGTTATGCCTGTCCCTTGCCGCGCCCCTTGTATGCTCGGCGGCGGATGTGCATACAAAAAACGATTTTGTAGCCTCTGCGTCATATGTCATAGGCTGGGACGGCACGGCAGTCACGGTCAACAATGACGCAAGCTTTTCCGATGCTGACGGCATAAGGGTATATTTCGGCATTTTGCCCGGAGTTGCAGAAAAAGCGAAGGACGCTTCCGAGTATCCCGTTTACACATACATAAGCGAGACCCCCGAGGGGCTTGAATGTACCCTTACGCAGTTTGCGGATACTGTAAACGAGGACTCCGACGCCGTTGCCGTTTACACCCGCTTTGAAGTGAAAAACAGCGGAGATGCGGAACTGCCTTTTCCCGCAGTAAAGGGTGCGGTAAAGCTTACTGATGTACCCGAAACGGTAAAAGCGGAAGAGCGCTTTGTGTGCGATTTTGCCACTCTTGTGTCCTTTAGCGGGGAACGCCCCTCGGACGAGGAACTGACGGAAGTCACCTTCGACGGGCATATGAAGCATATGAAGGCTCATTGGGACGCTGTTTTTGAGGAAAACAGCCTGTTTTCCGCCCTCCCCGACGCCGCAAAGAGCTTTATTGAGGATTATACCAATCAGATTGTTTACGACGAAATCGGAAAATCCGGCGGTAAGGTCAGCGAGAGCGATATGACCACCTACCGGCTTTGCCTTCTGGTTAATGAGCGGGTAAATGACACGGAGCACGAATACGATTACAGCAGTATTCACGACCTGCTTGTGACAAGGCTTCAGGTTATTGCGGACAATGTCAGACGGTGCCCCGGCGGCGAGTATCTTTATTCCGAATACAGTGATCCCGACTACTACTCCTTTGACGAAAACATACAGGCGCTGGGCACTCTCAGCGCGGGCACCCGCGCCCTTACCCTGATCGCACGGGCAGAAAACAGGCTGGGCAGCGGTATAGGCAACGGGGACGAGTACACCGATATAAGGGTTTCTCTTGAAAAGCTTTCCGCAGGAGTAAGCTCCGTTACGGAGCGCACCGTGGCGGCGCTGTCCTGCCAATGGACGGCTGCGGACACGGTTTCCATGCGGGAAAGAGGCTTTGAATATTACAGGGCTCTGGGCGCGGACGAAGACGAGACTCTCTTTGAACTCAGCGCCGACAGCGCTTCTCTTCTGAATAAATGGTATGTGGAAAGTCTGTCGCTGGGCTCGGCTCGAGGCGGCATACTGAGCAATCTGGCAAAGGACGCCGTTGATTCTTCCTCTTTCGCAGGCTGGGACGGCAGCACCTTTGCGGCGGCCGTGGCATACAGGGACTATTCAAATGTGCTGACGGTAGGCGCGGGACTCAGCGCCTCTGTGCTTGCCGGCTCCGACGGGATGACGCTTAAAAATATCCCCGGTACAAACGGGGCATCCATTACAGTAACGACAGATGAAAACACCATAGTTTTCAGTCTCACCGATGCGAAGGAGTATCCCGTAAGCATTGAGATACCTATGCTGAGAGGCAATATCAAAAACGCCTCCTGCGATTTTGACTCCGAAAATGGTACTGTCAACGCACCTGCGGGAACCGAGGAGATCACCGTTGAAACCTCGGTAAGTCCTGCGTCTTTTGCCGCCGAGCTTGAAGCCGACACAGCTCTTGAGGGCGCTTTGCTTTCCGCCGAACTTCGCACTGCAGAGGGCTGTACCTCTATTTCCGCTTCCCGTTTTGCGGCGGCGCTGGAAAGGGCAAGGACGGCAAGGGACGGCTCTGCAAGCGTTGAGGAAAAGCTGGAAGCTGCCGAGGAACTCAGCCGTGCGGAATCGCGGCTTTCCAAAACCGTTGCAGGGTACACCGAAAGGCTTACGGACGGAGAACGGCGCGGATATATCAAGAGCAATCGTGTATATCAGAAGTTTACCGTTGACAGCACGGGAACTGTTGAAAGTATATATGTAGGCGGCACCGTGCCCGAGGGTACAACCGCTGCCGTATACACATTAAAGGACGACGGATACACTCCGGACGAAAAGCTTGCCGAGGTCACCGGAACCGCAGACGGCAGAGGCGTTCTGTTTGAGATAGGTATGGGATCTGAAACAGAGGCAGGGACGGAATATGTACTTTGTCTGTCCTCCGGCGAGGTTGGAGCGTCGGGCTCCATGAGTCTCAAAGTGCTCAGCGATACGGAAAGCGGTACCCTGTACGAGCAAAGCGAGGCTGTTACGGAAACATACCGTCTTTGCGCTCTTGATATGACGGTAAGCGTTTCTCAGGCGGACAGGCACGAGCTTGACTCCCTGTATAAAAAATGCAGCGATGCAAATGTTACCGGATATACAAAGGAATCGGTAAAGCGGCTTCGCAGTGCAATGAACGACGCGGCGGAGGCTTTGTGCACTCCCGCCGAGGAGGTGTCTCACTGTGAGGAGATCTATGACAGCCTGCACACCGCTTATGTAGGTCTCAGTACATATGCTTCCGATGAAAAGCCCTCCGATCCCCCCGCTATGCTGTATGTGCTTCTGGGCGCGTCGGCGGTGCTGCTGTGCGGTGCTCTGCTGATAGCGGCATCCTCCGGCAAAAAGAAGGCAAAAGGTTAATTTACCCGATACATATTTATATGTACTTAAAAGCACGGTCTTGCTCCTTGTCAAAGGGGTAAGACCGCTTTTCTTTTTCTGCTCTGTTTTTATTTTGCAAAAATGCAAAAACCGTCTTGACGGGCGCGCTGCCTTGTGTTATTGTAAATGCGGAATTGCGGAATTATTCGTATAACCTTGAAAGGATAATATCGGTATGGTTAAGATAGGATTGGTGGGAGTCCGCGCCTTTTCCATCGTTGACGCGGTGAAAAAGATGCCCGAGGAAGCGGTTATTACCGCCATGTGCGACCTGAGAGAAGAGGCTCTTGCGGCGTCAAGGGAGAAAATCGGACTTACGGAGTCGCAGTGCTACCGCGTGTATGAGGATATGCTGGAGAAGGCGGACATTGACGCAGTCATTATCTCCTCGCCCATGAACTGCCATGTGCCCCAGGCGATACAGGCACTTCAGGCGGGAAAGCATGTTATGTGCGAGGTGACAGCCGCCGTTACCATGGATGAGCTTTGGTGGCTTATTGAGGAAGTGGAAAAGTCCGGCAAGATTTATATGTATGCCGAAAACTACTGCTACACGCCGGAGGTACAGCTTGTGCGCTCCATGGTCAAGGCGGGTATGTTCGGTGAAATTTATTACGGCGAGGGCGAGTATACCCATCAATGCTCCGACCTGTGCTTCTGCAACGGGAAACCCACATGGAGACATTACTGGCAGATGGGCACCCGCGGCGCTTTTTACCCCACCCACAGCCTGGGTCCCGTTATGCAGTGCTTTGATGACGACAGGATAGTGTCCGTCGCCACCTTTACCCCCGGCTGTCACAATTCTCTGGGACTGCGCGCCGACGATCTTACGCAGACCATGTGCCAGCTTGAAAGCGGAAAGCTTGTAAAAATCAGGGTTGACACCATGTCTCCCCGTCCGCACAATATGATGTATTATTCCGTACAGGGCACCAAAGGCTGCTACGAGGCAGCACGGGGTCTCGGAGACAGCGCAAAGGTGGCACTTGTTACGGAGGGAGAACCGGATGCGCATCTCAAATGGAAGCCTCTTTCCGATTTTAACGATTTGCTTCCGGAAAGATATAAAGGAAACGCGGGTGAGGGCGCCGGTCACGGCGGCGGAGACTATTATATTGTATCTGATTTTATCGACGCGGTAAAAACCGGAAAACAGCCTGAACTTAATGTTTATAAGGCAGCGGAATGGACGTCTGTTGCCCTCCTCAGCCAGCTTTCCGTTACCAACGGCGGCAGAGTTATGGAAGTGCCCCGCTTTTGCCCAAACATGGATTACGCCGAAAAGAAGATCAAGCTGTAAGAAAGAATTGCAGGATTACTATGGGGCGCCGCCCCATACCTCGGCACCAAACGGGGCTCCGCCCCGCGCCCAGACCGCAAACGGGGCGCTGCCCTGTGCCCCGCTTAAGCATATGCGAGGCTCTGCCTCGCGCTCCGCTTAGAACCTTTTTTGAGAAAAAGGTTCTAAGGACTCCAAAAAACTTTTAATAAGGGTATGGAAATATAGAAAAGTTCCCGCAGGGGTGCCGCGTTGCGGCAGGCTTATGAAGAAACGCAGGAGAAAGTAAACTTTCTCCTGCGTTTCTTCATCGCTTCACGGACGGCTTCGCCGTCCGCCCCTGCG
>CAMFEL010000033.1 GCA_945949385.1 uncultured Clostridia bacterium
CAAAGAATTTACGATATTATGGACTCTCTTCATCTGAGTGCCCGTTACAGCCCAAGGCTTTTCCACAGTGCCGCAGCTTTCCTCGGGAAGAACGACGGGCTCCATCATCTGACCCATGGTGCCGTCTGCCAGAAGCATGGCGGGCATACGGTACTTGTCCGCAAGGTCAAAGGCGAGAGCGGTAAGATCCGCCATTTCCTGAACGGAATCGGGGGTGAGCACTATAAGATGATAGTCTCCGTGACCTCCGCCCTTGGTAGCCTGAAAATAGTCGGACTGAGAGGGCTGAATACCGCCCAGACCCGGACCTCCGCGCTGAACATTGATAATAAGCGCGGGCAGGTCTGCGCCTGCTATGTAGGAAATACCCTCCTGCTTCAGAGAAACTCCGGGAGAGGAGGAGGAGGTCATTACTCTTTTGCCGCTTGCCGCCACTCCGTATACCATATTGATGGCGGAAACCTCACTTTCAGCCTGCAAAAATGTTCCGCCTATTTTGGGCATTCTCTTAGCCATATACGCCGCAAGCTCTGTCTGAGGCGTAATGGGATAGCCGAAATAATGACGGCAGCCGGCGCGTATCGCCGCTTCGGCGATAGCCTCGTTGCCTTTCATCAGTACCTTTTCACTCATATTTATGACCATACCTTTCTAAGCTAATTTATTTACTTTTCCACCGTGATGACGCAGTCCGGACACATGGTAGCGCAGAAAGCGCAACCGATGCATTTTGACTGATCCGTTACGGCGGCGGGAAAATGGCCTTTTTTGTTTATCTTAGTCTTGTCGATTACAATGATACCGCGGGGGCAAACGCCGACGCACAGTCCGCAGCCCTTGCAGATATCTGTTTTGAAGCTAACCATATATATCCTGCCTTTCTTTTTACTTATGTTTACCAGTATTTTTTCTGAAGACTAAGCGCCGTAACACCGTCGCCCTCCATCTCTTTTGCAAGAGAAAGCTGCACCGTTGTCATAACCACCGGCACTCCCGCAAGCCTTGCAAGAGTTGCTGCCGCACCGTAGGTGCTTCTCACCGCGTCCGCCGCAGTATCGGCGCCGAGATTTGAATTGTTTACGATGCCGGTGACGGGGACTCCACCCGCGGCTTCTATCTCCCGCATAACTTCAAGTGCTTCTTCGGGAGTTTTCGTCAGCGGGCGGTAAAAGTTTACCACATAGAGGTTTTCAAAATCGTTTTCTTCGATTATATCGGGTGCAAACCTTCCCAGAGCGTAGGCTCCGCTGTCGTCTCCGCCCACGTCAATAACCGCGTGTCTCTTCCTGTTCTGCACCAGAGAATACGCCTCGGAGGGCAGGGACGGAAGATCCACGTTTGTATTGGCAAAGGGCAGGGCGATAACATCGACGCCTGCTGAGCGAAGCTCCGCCTCGCTGTCTTTTGTGCGGAAATAGGGATTTACGATGTCAAGGTCGGCTATCGCCGTGTCATATCCCAAAGATCTCAGGTGCAGTGCGTAATTTACGGCAATGTTTGTCTTACCGCTGCCGTAGTGGCCGCAGAAAAGAGTGAGCCGCTTCATTGTTTGTTAAGTCCCAGAGGATATGTCCAGCCCATAAAATCTTCAACCGTTCCGGTCTGGATGCCGTACAGAGTGTCGTACAGCTTCTGAGCGAGTGTACCCACCTTACCGTCGGCAACGGTCATATCCTCACCCTTGATGCAGAGCCAGCCTATGGGAGAGATAACTGCAGCGGTGCCGCTGGCAAAGATCTCTTTAAGAGTGCCGTTTTTGCTTGCTTCTACGATCTCGTCGATGGACAGCTTTCTCTCGGAAACCTTTACGCCCCAATGCTTCAGCAGGCGGATAACGGAATCTCTGGTGATGCCGGGCAGTATGGTTTCGGAATCAAGAGGTGCCGTAATTACCTCGTCACCGATATAGAAGAAGGCGTTGGAGGTGCCTATTTCCTCAACATACTTATGCTCTGCCGCGTCAAGCCACAGAACATCCTTGCAGTTGTATTTCATAGCGTCCTGGGAAGCACGCATACCGCCGCCGTAGTTGCCGCCTACCTTTGCGTATCCCGTACCGCCCCGGGCTGCGCGGATGTATTTGTCCTGAACATAAATACGGGTGGTGGAAAGACCGCCGTCGTTTGCGGCATAGTAGGAGCCTGTGGGGCTCAGTATTACCATAAAGCGGTAGTGCTTTGCGGGAAGCACGGAGAAGGAAACCTCGTCACCGAAAATAAAGGGACGGACATAAAGAGCGGTGCCGGGCGCGGAGGGTACCCAGTCAAGATCCTCTTTGATAACGGCGCGTACCGCCGCCACAAGCAGATCCTCGGGGAGCTCGGGAATACACATACGCTCGTTGGTGCGCTTCATTCTCGCCGCATTCATATCAGGTCTGAAAAGCTGAATGTCACCGTTGGGAGTGCGATATGCCTTCATTCCCTCGAACATCATCTGCGCATAATGGAGCACGCAGGAGGCAGGCTCTATCAGAATAGGCTCGTGAGGAACCACTCTGCCGTCATGCCAGCCCATACCCTCGTCGTAGTCCATTACGAACATATGGTCTGTAAAATACTTGGCAAAGCCCAGCTTTGTCTCATCCTCGGGACGCTTTTTGGGATGCGCCGTTCTTGTTACGGGAAAATCGTAAGTCATTGTAATTTCTCCTTTATATCAGTTGATTTTTATATACTGTATAATTCGCGCCGTCTGTCGGCGAAAACATTTATGCTGCTCCGTATGCCGTCCGTTATACTCATATCGCAGTCGGCGCAGATTATTTCCTGCTCCTCCCCTGCCCTTGCCAGAACATTTCCCAGAGGGTCGTATATGGCGGAGCCTCCGCCGTACACGGTGTCCCCGGCCGTTGCGCAGGAGTTGCAAAGGGCAAGAAACATCTGATTTTCAACGGCGCGTGCTTTTGTGAGTGTCTCAAGCTGTGCGGCTCTGACACGGGGCCACTGAGACACAACGAACAGCACGTCAAGGCGTTTTTCGGCGCACAGGGTGCGCGCCGCCTCGGGAAAACGGATGTCATAGCATATCAGTATTCCGCAGCGTTTTTTGTCAAGATAAAAGTCCGTAAGGCTTGCGCCCGAAGCAAAATACCGGTGCTCTCCCATAGGCGTGAACAAATGAGTCTTGTCATAGGAGGCTATACAGTTTCCGCTTCTGTCAAATATGTAAGAAGTGTTGTATACCCTGCCCTCTCGCAAATCGGCAACGCTTCCGGCGACGATATTGACGCCGTATTTTTTTGCAAGTCCGCCGATTTCCGCCTTGACTCGCTGTCCGGCTCCGTCGCTCATGTCAGAAAGTCCGTCTCTCGGGAAAAATCCCGTGTTCCATGTTTCCGGCAGCACGCATACATCGCAGCCGTCGGCACAGGCGCTCTCAATAAGCGCGGAGGCGCGGCTGAAATTTTCGTCGGGCGCCGAAAGCTTCATATCCATCTGGATGCAGGAAATTTTCATCCGTATATTTCCTTTCCTGTTGTATATTTGATCACAGCTTGTTGCGCTGTATCTTGCCGGTAGAGGTCTTGGGAAGCTCGTCGCGGAACACCACAAGACGGGGATACTTATAGGGAGCGGTGTGAGTTTTCACATAGTCCTGGATTTCCTTTTTCAGCTCTTCCGTAGGCTCCGTGCCCTTTGTAAGTACAATGCTTGCCTTGACTATCTGACCGCGCACCTCGTCGGGAGCGGCGGACACTCCGCATTCAAGCACATAGGGAAGCTCCATAATAACGCTTTCTATCTCGAAAGGCCCTATGCGGTAGCCGGAGGACTTGATAATATCGTCCACACGTCCCACATACCAGTAGTAGCCGTCCTCGTCGCACCACGCGGTGTCGCCCGTATGGTAAAATCCGTCGTGCCAAACCTCTTTTGTCTTTTCCTCGTCGCCGTAGTAGCCGGTAAAGAGTCCGCAAGGCGCTCCGTCGGATACATCAATAACTATCTCTCCTACCTCGCCCACCGGCACGGGAGCACCGTCGGGATCAACAAGGGAAACCTTGTATATAGGCGCGGGCTTGCCCATGGAGCCGATCTTGTGAGGAGCGCCGCGCAGATTTCCGATAACCATTGTAGTCTCGGACTGACCGAAGCCCTCGATTATCTGAAGTCCCGTTGCCTTTTCAAACTGTCTGTAAACCTCGGGATTCAGCGCTTCTCCCGCAGTTGTCATATGCTTGACGCTTGACAGGTCGTATTTTGTAAGATCCTCCTTTATCATCATGCGCAGCATGGTGGGAGGAGCGCAGAAGGTGGTAATATTGTACTTTTTGAACATGGGCAGTATGTCCGCGGCGTCAAAGCGGTCGAAATCGTATACGAAGGTCGCCGCCTCGCACAGCCACTGACCGTACAGCTTGCCCCACATTGCCTTTGCCCAGCCCGTATCCGATATGGTAAAGTGAAGTCCGTCCGGGTCGCAGCAATGCCAGTATTTCGCCGTGTGAAAATGTCCGAGAGCATACTTGTAATTATGAGCGGCGATTTTTGGATACCCCGATGTGCCCGAGGTAAAGAACATAAGCATAAGGTCATCGCCGCCGGGGGCGTCGGGAGTGCGCTCGTAATGGGAGCTGAACATTTTGTACTCGTCGTCAAAATTTCTCCAGCCATCTCTGGTGCCTCCCACCATAATGCGGTTTTTCATACCGCCGTAGGTGCGGCAGGCGGCGTCTATCTGCTCCGCCGTGTCGGGGGTACTGATTACGGTTTCAATTCCCGCAGCCTTGAAGCGGTAGTCAAAATCGTGCTCCTGAAGCTGACATACGGCGGGAATGGCAATAGCGCCCAGCTTATTGAGTCCCAGCATTGCAAACCAGAACTGATATGTTCTGCGCAGTACCAGCATAACTCTGTCGCCCCTCTTGATTCCCAGAGAGGTAAAGTAGTTTGCGCACCGTGCAGAGGCTTTTCTCATATCCTCAAAGGTGAAACGGCGCTCCGTTTTGTCCCTTGAAATGTGGAGCATGGCAAGCTTTGCCGGGTCTCTCTTCGCCAGACCGTCAACTATATCGAAAGCAAAATTGAAATGCTCCGTGTTTTTGAAGGTAATAGAGGTAGGTGTGCCCTTTTCGTCCTTAATTACATCAACATATTCGTGATAGATACGCTTTTTCGTATCCTGGGCGATAACGCGCTTTTCCTCGACGCGCTGTACGGGTGTAAGCTCCGGTATAGGCTCTCCCGACGGGTTAAGGACTATGGCGTAAAACTCGCAGTCCTCACCGTTTACGGCTATCATACCGTGAGGCGTGGAGGAGTTGTAATATACGCTGTCGCCCCGCCCGAGAATCACGCTGTGCTCGCCTATCTGTACTCTGAGATGGCCGGAGATGACTATGTCAAGCTCCTGACCCTCGTGGGTGGTAAGCTCAATATCTCGGGTCTGTGCCTCGGCGTCGTACTCACTCTTTACATACAGCGGCTCCGCTATTCTGTTCTGAAAAGCGTATGCCATGTTATAGTATGTCATGCCGTGAGCGTTGGCTATTTCCTGACCCTCTCCGCTTCTGGTAAGTGTAAAGGATTTAAGCGTGGGGCTGTGTCCCTCAATAATATCGGTAACGTCCACATTGAACGCCAGAGCACACCTGTATATAAAGGCAAAGTTCAGATCGCTTCTGCCAGCTTCGCACTCCAGATACTCTTCAACGCTTATATCCGTTTTCTGAGCCATTTCCTCCGGCGTAAGTCCCTCGATCTCTCTCAGCTCGCGGATACGGGCGGCCATCTCTCCGATTTTGTAGTCAAGAGCCGTAATCTGTTTCATAAGTCTTCCTCCCTTATGTCTGTCGGGACGAAAAAAGCACCCGTCCCAAAGTATGGATTACTTTGAGACGAGTGCTGAAATTCAGCTAACCCGCGGTACCACTCAAATTGCATCTTTTGATGCCCCTCAGGCTCTGACAAGCCTTATGCATTTACGCAGCAGTTACGGGAAGGCTCTACTTGCCTTGCGGCTTTCTTCCTTCCGGCTCAGAAGCTACAGTCAAAGCACCGTTTACGGCAGCTCGCACCGACCGCTGCCTCTCTGAAGTGCGTATTGCTCCGACACTCTTCGTCTACGCCTTTGTTGTCTCATTATAACCCGTCTTTATTCGGTTGTCAAGGGATACGGCAAAAAAATCAAAGTTTATTCCGCTGAATTTTTCCGCTGGTCGTCTTGGGAAGCTCGTCGCGGAACACCACAAGACGGGGATACTTATAGGGAGCGGTGTGAGTTTTCACATAGTCCTGGATTTCCTTTTTCAGCTCTTCCGTAGGCTCCGTGCCCTTTGTAAGTACAATGCTTGCCTTGACTATCTGACCGCGCACCTCGTCGGGAGCGGCGGACACTCCGCATTCAAGCACATAGGGAAGCTCCATAATAACGCTTTCTATCTCGAAAGGCCCTATGCGGTAGCCGGAGGACTTGATAATATCGTCCACACGTCCCACATACCAGTAGTAGCCGTCCTCGTCGCACCATGCGGTGTCGCCCGTATGATATACGCCGCCGCGCATACATTCGGCAGTCTTGGCGGGTTCCTTGTAATACTCGTTGAACAGTCCCACAGGCATGCCCTTATCAAGGTGTATAACGATCTCGCCGGTTTCACCGCAGGGCACACTGTTGCCGTCGGCATCAACGATATCCACATCGTACTGGGGCGAGGGCTTGCCCATAGAGCCGGGTCTTATCTCGGTACCCACAAGGTTTGCAACGGTCAGGGTGGTCTCCGTCTGACCGAAGCCCTCGGCGATGCTGAGTCCGGTGGCTTCCTTGAACTGTTTGGAGATCTCGGGGTTAAGCGCTTCTCCGGCGGTAGTCATATGCCTGATTGTGGAGAAATCGTAGCTCTTCAGATCCTCTTTCATCATCATGCGCAGCATAGTGGGAGGAGCGCAGAAAGTGGTAATTCCGTACTGTCCCAGAAGCGGCAGTATATCCTTTGCGGAGAAGCGGTCGAAATCGTAAACGAATACGGCGCCCTCGCACATCCACTGTCCGTACAGCTTGCCCCAGAGGGATTTGCCCCAGCCCGTGTCGGAAATTGTGAAATGAAGTCCGTCGGGCTCGCAGCAATGCCAGTATTTTGCGGTAACGTAGTGTCCCAGCGCGTATGTATGGCTGTGCTCTACCATTTTAGGCTCTCCGGTAGTTCCGGAGGAGAAGAACATCAGCGCAGCCTCGCTGCCGCAGGAGGTGTCCGCGGTGCGGGCAAAATGGCTTGAGAAAAGGGAATATTCCGCGTCGAAATCGTGCCAGCCGGGACGGTTTTCGCCCACCATAATCATATTCTTGACGGTAGGACACTTTGCGGCTGCGGCTGCGGCAATAGCTGCCGTGTCGCCCTTTGACGTGCAAAGCAGAGTGGATACTCCCGCAGACTCAAAGCGGTATATGAAATCCTTCTCCTGAAGCTGGAAGGTGGCGGGGATAGCCACTGCGCCCAGCTTGTGCAGAGCTATCATGGCAAACCAGAACTGATAATGGCGTCTCAGCACCAGCATTACTTTATCTCCGCGTCCGATGCCCAAAGACTTGAAGTAATTGGCACATCTTGCAGACTCCTTCTTCATCTCGGAGAAAGTAAAGCGGCGCTCCCTCTTGTCCTCGTCCAGATAGACCATAGCAAGCTTGTCGGGGTATTTATCCGCAATAGCGTCCACCACATCAAAGCCGAAGTTGAAGCTATCCGTATTCTTAAAGGAAACAGACTCAAGGCATCCGTTTTCGTCCTCGACAGCGTCTACGAATTTTTCGCAGAGCAGTTTTGTAACGGGACGGACGGAGACTACGCTGCTGCGCACCTCGGATTCCTTTGTTTCCTCTCCGGGCAGGACGACGGCGCAGAACACGCAGTCGCTGCCGTCAACAGCTATCATACCGTGAGGAATGGAGGAATTGTAGTATATGCTGTCGCCCTCGTGCAGAACCTCTTTGTTTGTACCGACCTGCACCAAAAGGGAGCCGGAAAGCACCAGGTCAAATTCCTGACCGCTGTGCTTTGTAAGGTGGATAGGCTTGTTCTGCAGCTCGGGGGAATACTCGTAGCGCACCCAATAAGGCTCTGCGATCTTGTGACGGAATTCGGGAGCAAGGTTTGCAATGCTGATTCCGTCCTCTTTTGCGGTCTGCTGACCTTTGCCGCGGCGGGTAACGGTGTAGGAGGAAAGGCGAGCGCCGCGTCCCTCCAGAAGATCGGTAAGCTCAATCTCAAAAGCGAGGGCGCATTTATGAATAAAGGTAAAGGGGAGATCGACCCGACATGATTCATAATCGCGGTATTTTTCAACAGAAACCTCGGTCTTTTCCGCCATTTCCTCCTCGGAAAAGCCCATAATCTCGCGCATTTCACGGATTCTGAAGGCTATCTCGTGAAGCTGTGTCATTGCAGATTGTGTACTACTCATTTGAAAATCCTCCGTTTGGAAAATAAAAAACCCGTCCCAAGAAAAACTCTTGAGACGGGAAATTAAACTAAATTACCCGCGGTACCACTCAAATTGCATCTTTCGATGCCACTCAGGCTCCGACAAGCCGTATGCATTTACGCAGCAATCACGGAAAGAACTAAAGCCCGCAGGCACTCATCCTTTCAGCTCGGAAGTGATGGGAATCAAACGTATTCGCTGTCGGGCTCGCACCGTCCCCGACTCTCTGAAAGCTACCCCGTTTTTCCGTCTTCGTCACAGCTTTTGTTTATTCTTTTTGATGATTATAGCACCGCTTTTTCCGCGTGTCAAGTAGTTTTTCAAAAAAATATAACAAAAACGCGAGTGCGTTATGTTATATGTGTCCTCCCGCCCGGCTGCGGGCGGGTGGACTTTTCAAAAGCTCTGCGAGACGCTTATTTTTTAAGTCCCAGAAGCTCCGCGCTTTCCTCGCGCATTTTGTACTTGAGTATTTTCCCCGCGGCGTTCATGGGGAATTTGTCCGTAAACACGAAATATCTGGGCACCTTGTGAGTAGCCATTCCCGCAACTCCGAAGGCCTTCATTTCCGCCTCGTCGGCGCTCTTGCCGTCATTGAGAATGACCCATGCGCAAGCCTCCTCGCCGTACTTTTCGTCCGGCACACCGATCACCTGCACATCGCGCACTTTGGGATTTGTAAGGTAAAACTCCTCAATTTCCCTGGGATATATGTTCTCGCCGCCGCGGATTATCATATCCTTAAGCCGTCCCGTGACCTTATAATAGCCGTCGGGGGTGCGGCAGCATATATCGCCGGAATGAAGCCAGCCGTCGGCGTCAATAGCCTGTGCGGTGGCGCGGGGCATTTTGTAGTAGCCTTTCATAATATTGAAGCCGCGAGCCACAAATTCGCCCGCCTCTCCGTCGGGAAGCTCTCTGCCCGTCTCCGGGTCGATTATTTTGCATTCCACCCCGGGGAATGCGCTGCCCACGGTCTCAACTCTGTGGTCTATATCCTCGTTCACCTCTCCCATGGTACATCCGGGGGAGGCCTCGGTCTGACCGTAAACGGACAGTATCTCCGTCATATTCATTTCCGCGGCGGCACGGCGCATAAGATCTGCCGGACAGTTGGCGCCTGCCATTATGCCCGTGCGCATATGGGAGAAATCCGTCTTTGCAAAGTCCTCATGGGCAAACATGGCGATGAACATGGTAGGTACGCCGTTGAAGCAGGTGATCTTCTCCGCCGTAATGCAGGCAAGGGAGGATTTGGGGGAGAAATAGGGCAGCGGCGACAAGGTTCCGCCGTGGGTCATCATGGAGGTCATGGACAGCACCATGCCGAAGCAATGGAACATGGGTACCTGAATCATCATTCTGTCCGCGGTAGACAGATCCATTCTGTCTCCGATGATCTTACCGTTGTTTATAATATTGCTGTGAGTCAGCATTACTCCCTTGGGAAATCCCGTAGTGCCGGAGGTATACTGCATATTTGCCACATCTCCCGGACGCACCAGAGAAGCGCGCCTGCGCACCTCCTCCCGGGGTATCTCTTCTCCCTTTTCCAGCATCTCTCCCCAGGTGAGACATCCGGGCATGGAAAAGCCGACGGTGACGATGTTGCGCAGAAACGGCAAACTCTTGGAGTACAGAGGCTCACCCGGCTCCTTTTCGGCAAGCTCGGGGCAAAGTCTGCGCATAATATCGCCGTAATCCGTATCCTTGCAGTTTTCTATCATCACCAAAGTGTGAGTATCCGACTGACGCAGCAGGTATTCAATTTCGTGTATTTTATATGCGGTGTTCACCGTAACCAACACGGCTCCGATCTTTACCGCCGCCCAGAAGGACAGAAACCATTCCGGCACATTTGTAGCCCACACAGCCACATGGTGTCCCGGCTTTACGCCCAATGCGATAAACGCCGCCGCCACCTCGTCCACATCACGCCTGAACTGGGAGTAGGTACGGGTATAGTCAAGAGTGGTGTAGCGGAAAGCGTACTGGTCGGGGTATTTTTCCGCCATAGTGTCCAGCACCTGAGAAAAGGTCAGATCCACCACATCGTACTGCTTCCACGGGAAGGTGCCGGTTCCGGCACGGTTACAGTACAGTCTGTCCGCGCCTCTCTCCGTCTTTTCAAGACCGGCCATATAGCTTTGAAAATGGGTGAGCACTATGTCGGGATCGCCGATCTCGTCGTTCCACGCAACGCAAACATACGATTCGTAGTTCAGGGATACAAGGGCATCCATAAAGTCCGCCACAGGCAATTCTCCCTCTCCTATGAGCACATCGGTGTCATCTTTTCTGTCGCCCATACGCACATAGCGGATGTAAGCGCCCAGATTGGTGATAGTGTCCTCCGCGCCCTCGCCTCCGCGAAAATAAGTCTCTCTCACATTCCAGCAGGCGCCCAGCGCCGCACTTGAGCAACGATTGAACAGTTCTACGGCGCGTTTTGTATCGGCAAAGCGTCCGCAGGTCTCAAACAGTATTTCCACATCCTTCTTTTCCGCAAGAGAGGCGGCGGGTGCTATTTTTGCCGCCAGCGCCGCGTCGGAGACGCTGCCGTTCCCGCTGTCGGAAACGCGCAGGATTATTCTGTCGGCTCCCGAAGAATGAGCCATATCCACATAGCGGCAAAGCAGTTCCGTATCCGTTCTTTCATCGTCGGCATCAAAGGGACAGGTCAGCGCCGCCAGGGACAGTCCCCTGTTGTAAAGCTTTCTCTTTGCGTCGGATACCACCTCGGGACGAAGAATACTGTCCGCGTGGCGCACCCTTTCTTTTTCGGCGTCGTATATTTCTATTCCGGCATAGCCGTAATCGTCGGCGTATCTGCACAGAGAAAGAAAGGATGCCAGTTTAACGTTTTCCGTTGAAAAAGTGAGCTTCACGCCTGTTCCTCCTCACATATTATCTTGTTGAGAGCGTTGACATACGCCCTGATGCTGGCGCCCACTATGTCGGTGGACAGACCGCTGCCGGAGAAAAGCTTGCCGGAGCTGCGCAGTCTTACCAGGGCGTCACCCAGAGCTTCCTTGCCCTCGGTTACGGCGCGGATCTGAAAATCGTCCAGCTCATAGTGGTGTCCCACGCAGGTCTCAATGGCGCGGAAAGCCGCATCGATAGGGCCGTCACCGGAGGCAACGCCGCTTACCTTTTCGCCGTCGCGCACCATTACCACATTTGCCATGGCGGTACAGATGTTGCTGCTGTTTATATTGTAGCTTTCAAGGTGATAGGCGGAGGGAGCCTGCATTGCGCTTGAAGCGATAATAGCCTCAAGCTCCGCGGCGCCCACCGAGCTTTTGCGCTCGCACACGTCCATAAGCACGCTGTAAACTTTTCCGTTGTCCTGAGCGCTTAGCGAGTATCCCAGCTTTTTCACCGCATCGCTGACCTGAGCGGCGGTGCTTCCGGAGTGAAGATATATTCCGCCCTCGTCGCTCTGCTCCGCCTTATCGGCTGGAGCGCTGCTCTTGAAACCTTTAAGCAGAGAAGAAACGTCGCTGTAAAGCTCTGTCATTTTGAGAGAGGTCTCGACTCCGATACTGTCTGCCCGTGCGCAAAGAGCCGCCGCAAGAGACGCGGTATTCAGTACCTTACTTCCGGCTACTGCCGCCTTTACGCCGTCGGCGCCCGCTCCGATTGCGGAAACCGCGCAGGCAACCGCCATATTGATTCCGTCAGACAGCTTTACATATACGGGGACGCTGCATTCTTCCTTTATATATGCCACCAAAGAAGCTATTTCGGAGGGCAGCGCCGATCCCTCGTCGTCGCTGAGAGTAACAAAGGAAGCTCCCGCCTCGGTTGCCCGTTTTACTGCTTCCCGGAGGAAAGTCCTGTCGGCGCGGGTAGCGTCCAGAGCCTCAAATTCCACATTTTTGCATTTTGCGGCGGCGGCAGAACAAAGGCGGGAGATAAAATCGCCCATTTTCGCTTCTTTCATATGATAGCCGTATTCCATAGTCACGGTAGATACGGGCAGAGAAATCTGCAGGCAAGGGGACGCGGCGCCTTTTACGCATTCCCATGCGGCATCAATGCTCTCTTCACTGCTTCCTGCGGGAATTACCACGGAGGCGTTTTTGACCATGGAAGACACGGTTTTGTATACGATAGTATCTTCTTTTATATTTCTGATCTCCGCAAGCTCAACGGCGTCAACTCCCACTCCGTCCATGCAGGCGGCGATAGCAGTCTTTTCCCTGAAAAGAAGCCGTGCGCCCCGAGTATCGGCAAGTGCCTTCAGCGTGTAGTCAGTTACAGTTACCTTTTTCATTCCGAAACCTCATTTCTTAAAAAATAGAAAACCCCGCAGAGATCTTATCCGATCTCTGCGGGGTGACTTTGATAAATTAAAGCCACGGTACCACCCGCGTTGCCGCGAAAACACGACCGCTCGCAAGGCTCAGAAAAGCCTCTGATCTGTGACGGGACCACCCGGAACCCCTTACTCGTCAATCTTTCGGGGATCCTGCTCCGATATGAGACAGCGTCAGGGGATTCATACCGTCTCGCACCTGCCGACGGCTCTCTGAAATGCTTGCCCCGTATGGCTTAATATCATCATCGCATTTGTTACGATGATTATAGCAAAGCGCCGGGAGTTTGTCAAGAACAAAACGAAAAAATAAAATTTTTTCAAAACTATTGCAAAATCCCTCTCCCTGTGATAGAATACTTTAGTAATATTTCCGATTCAAAAGGGAGTAGTCGGCGGGCATATGCCCGTTTCTTCGGCGTCAGTACGGCAGAAATGCCCGCTTAAGAATTAAACGGCAAGACTTTTATCGGGTGCCCTGTCACCCGATAAAAGTCTTTTTTGTCTTAAACGAATACTTGACGCCCGTACTGCCAAAGCATATAGGCAGATAAATCTCCCGAAATGCGGACGGCATTTATTTAGAATGCAATGAAAGGAACAAAAGAATATGGCAGAACTGTTTTCAAATGTGCTGAATATCTCATGGCAGCAGGTAGTCATGTGGATAATCGGCGGTGTTCTGATTTTCCTGGCAATCAAAAAGGATATGGAGCCTACTCTGCTGCTGCCCATCGGCTTCGGCGCGATTCTTGTGAATCTGCCCCTGTCGGGAGCGGTCACGCAGATATACGAGACCGGCACGGAGGAGGGCGTCATTGATGTGCTGTTCAACGCGGGCATTGCCAACGAGCTGTTCCCTCTGCTGCTGTTTATCGGCATCGGCGCAATGATTGATTTCGGCCCCCTCCTGTCAAACCCTAAGCTTTTGATTTTCGGTGCGGCGGCGCAGTTCGGAATATTCTTCACATTGGGACTTGCCACCCTTCTTGGCTTTGAAATTAAGGACGCGGCATCCATAGCCATTATCGGTGCGGCGGACGGTCCCACCTCCATATTTGTGGCAAACTTCTTTAATTCAAAATATACGGGCGCCATTATGGTGGCGGCGTATTCCTATATGGCGCTTGTGCCTATTGTGCAGCCTCCGGTTATCAAGCTGCTGACTACCAAAAAGGAACGCCTTATCCGCATGGAATACAAGCAGGCTTCCGTGTCAAAAGCCACCCGCATACTTTTCCCCATTGTCATTACTGTCATTACCGGTATTGTATCTCCCCGCAGCGTTGCCCTTATCGGATTTCTTATGTTCGGCAACCTTATCCGCGAGTGCGGCGTGCTTGATTCCCTGTCGGAAACGGCGCAAAAGGTGCTGCCCAATCTGGTCACTCTGTTGCTCGGTCTCACTATCGCCACCAAAATGCAGGCAGAGTATTTCCTGAGAGTCGAAACACTTATGATAATCGCCCTGGGTCTTGTGGCTTTCGTCTTCGATACCGCCGGCGGCGTAATCTTTGCAAAGATTATCAACCTGTTCCTGCCCCGCGACAGGAAAATCAACCCCATGATAGGCGCCGCGGGCATATCCGCATTCCCCATGTCCGCCCGTGTGGTTCATAAAATGGGACAGCAGGAGGATAAGCAGAACTTTCTGCTTATGCACGCTGTGGGCGTAAATGTCTCCGGTCAGATTGCCTCCGTCATCGCAGGCGGTATGTTTCTCAACCTTCTGGGCTGACGCCCGTTTGTAAAGGCACATAACAGTCTAAAAGTCCCGGACACTCAACTCTTATACCTCACATCTTAATTTCAAAACAGAAAGAAAGGCAAGGTCACAGTAAAAATGAAATTTGATCTTCAGGCTCTTCTTGATACTCTCCCCGTTATGGCAAAGGGCATGGCAGGCGTTTTTATCGTCACCGCTGTAATAATTCTCGCCGTAGTGCTCCTGAATTTCCTTACCAAGCCGCGCAAGAAAAAGGACGAGTAAAAAAGATTACTACGAAGCTTTGCCCCTCTCACCGATAATATACGTGTATCTGCCGGGACTGCTGCCTATGTCCCGGCGGCAGGCGCGGCTCCGCCCGCGCCCCGACCCCGCGCGAGGCTCCGCCCCGCGCTCCGGCACCAAACGGGGCTCCGACCCATGCCCCGGTCAAACATATGCGAGGCTCTGCCCCCTGCCCGGCTGCATACGGGGCTCCGCCCCGCGCCCCGGTCAAGCATATGCGAGGCTCTGCCTCGCGCTCCGCGGGATATATACGGGGCGC
>CAMFEL010000034.1 GCA_945949385.1 uncultured Clostridia bacterium
GCTTATACTCACCGGGGTGCGGGGCAGAGCCCCGTATGCGGTCGGGGTGCGGGGCAGCGCCCCGCTTATACTCACCGGGGTGCGGGGCAGAGCCCCGTATGCGGTCGGGGTGCGGGGCGGAGCCCCGCTTATACTCACCGGGGCACGGGGCGGAGCCCTTTCGTGCCACGCGCTGCAATAATTACATTTTCTCTCCGAAGCGGTTGGAGGTATAGTCGCGGTCTACCGTTATTACCGTATTATACGTGGGGTCGAGGCGGCGCGCCTCGCTTTGTATCACCTGACACAGCTTTTCGTCGGAAAGGGGGAATCCGTCCGTTACGGCAATATCGAATATGAGATTTGAATGAGTAACGCCGAACACCACCCTGAAATCGTGCATTGACACAGGACTGGAATATTCGGCGGATACCTGTGACAGTACATCCTCCATACGGGATTTTACCGCCATTACCTCCGGGTCGGAATGCTGTACCGGATCCATATGTATCACAAGGTCAATGGCGCGGTTTCGGCGGAAATCGTCCTCAATATTGTCAATAAGGTCGTGAGACTGCATAACATCTACCGCTGCGTCCACCTCCACATGAACGGATATGAAGCAGCGAGCTGCGCCGTAGCTGTGTACCACAAGGTCATGTATACCCACCACTCCCTCATAGGAGCGTATAGTCTGCGCGATCTCCGCAACGAATTGAGCGTCCGGAGCCTTACCGATAAGGGTATCGGAGGCTTCCTTCACAAGCTTTATACCCATAACGATTATGTATACGGCAATGGCGCAGCCCAGAATCGAGTCGGTAAGGGGGCCCGTATAACGGCTGATAAACATACCTACCGCAACGGCGGTGGTTGCCGCCGCATCGCCTATGCTGTCTACAGAGGAAGCGCGCAGTGCCTGGGAATCGATCTTTACGGCCTTGACACGGTAATATACTGCCATAGCAACCTTTACTATGACCGCGGCCGCCATCAGTATGACGGAGGTGATAGAAAACTCTGCCTCTCCCCCGCCGGCAAACAACTGACCTAAAGAGGAGCGCAGCAGCTCCAGCCCCAGCACGGCAATAATTACGGAAATAAACAGCCCGCAAAGGTACTCCATACGCGCGTGTCCGTAGGGGTGTTCTTTATCCGCCGGCTTACCCGACAGGGCGTATCCCACAAGCACAAACACAGAGGAGCCCGCGTCGGACAGATTGTTTACTGCGTCGGCTATGACGGAGACTCCCCCCGTGATTATGCCTACAAAAAGCTTAAGCGCAAACAGAAAAATGTTTGCGCATATGCCCACTATCCCGGCACGCCTGCCTACGGCAAGGCGCTCGGCTTCTGCTTTTGTTTCAGCCATTGTTATCATCCCTTACACATATAAGCTCCCGCGCATAGGGCAGGCTTTCTATCCAGCGGCACACCTCGTGCCACTCGGGAAGCTTATGGTTTCTTCTTGCATAGTATATGTTCACAAGGTTTTCGTAGTTCAGTGTGCAGGTACGCTTCTGATTGTAGGAGGTGGGCAGAAGCTGTATCATATCGTCCCAGTATGCCCTTTCCTTTGTCTCGATGAATTTCTGTCTTCTGTCCTCAAGGCAGCCGATTACGGTGTCAAGGCAGGCAAGAGCCGCGTCGCTCATTCTGTCGCAGCTGAAATCGGCGCGCTCAAAGGGCTTTGAATGTATTTTATGCATGGTGGAGCAGGAATTTGCCACGGTACCCACTTTATAGGTGTCGTACTCCTTCCACCAGTACAGGGGCGCGGTAATATCAACGGAGACGAATATCATACGCAGATATTTTCTGTGATCCGTGCCCGAAGCCGAAAGCGCATGGGCTCTTTTCAGATCCGCCTCTCCCATAATATATTTGCCGTCCTCATCATAATAGCTGTCGCTGTTTGCCCAGCTGTTCATGGGATTGCGCATACCGCGGACTGCGGCCTCGAAGTTCATTACCTGTGTTTTTTCAATAGTTATCATGGCTATCTGAACCTTTCGGCAATTATCTTAGTATATTCTATCACAAAACTTTTATTAAGTCAACGGCGGCGTTTTGCAGCAGGCAAGACCGGTCTTTGCAAAAGGGCGCTTGCCGTCCCCCGATTTGCCCGCGGCACTTGACATATAAGGACTCGGAATATATAATAATATTGATATTATGGAGTATTGTATCCCTTTGGCGAAAGCTCTTACGGAAGATACGGAAAGGAACCTGAAAAATGAAAAAAATCATGCTCGGCAACGAGGCTGTTGCCCGCGGACTTTACGAGGCGGGCGTTAGCTTTGTCTCCAGCTATCCCGGTACCCCCAGTACGGAGATAACTGAGTTTGCCGCAAAATACGACGAAATATACGCCGAATGGGCGCCTAACGAAAAGGTGGCTCTTGAGGCCGCTCTCGGCGCAAGTGTGGGCGGCGCCCGCTCCTTCTGTGCTATGAAGCATGTGGGACTTAATGTTGCCGCAGACCCGCTTTTTATTACGGCATACACAGGTGTGGGCGGCGGCTTTGTCATCGGAGTTGCCGACGACCCCGGAATGCATTCCTCTCAGAACGAGCAGGACAGCCGTCACTATGCCGAGGCCGCAAAGCTGCCTATGGCGGAGCCTGCGGATTCCGCCGAATGCAAGGAATTCGTGCGCCTTTGCTATGAGTATTCCGAAAAATTCGACACACCCTTTATTCTGCGCCTTACCACCAGAGTTTCCCATTCTTCAAACCCCGTGGAAACTTTGGAGCGCAGCGAGCTTCCTCTGAAAGAATATGTTAAGGACGCCGCGAAGCATGTTATGATGCCCGCAAACGCAAGGCGCCGTCATGTCGTGGTGGAAAAAAGACTTGCCGATCTTGAAGAATTTGCATATAGCTGTCCTTTCAACAAAATTGAAAAGGGCGGAAACCTCGGAATCATTACGGCGGGCAACTGCTACAATTACGCAAAAGAGGTTTTCGGCGACAGCGCCTCTTATCTGAAGCTGGGTCTGGTATATCCTCTTTCCGAAAAGCTTATCAGGGAGTTTGCCGAGAGTGTGGAGCAGATCATCGTTATCGAGGAGCTTGACGGCTTTATCGAGCGCTTCTGCCGCAGTATGGGACTTAAAGTTACCGGAAAAGATGTGCTTCCCCTGTGCGGCGAATATTCTCAGTCCCTGCTTAGAGAAAAGCTTCTGGGAGAGGAGCCTCAGAACACCGCACTGGGCGACGATATTCCCGCCCGTCCTCCCGTACTGTGCCCCGGATGCCCTCACAGAGGCGTATTCTATGTGCTGAAAAAGATGGGAGTTACTGTTTCCGGAGATATAGGCTGCTACACCCTGGGCGCGGTGCCGCCTCTTGCCGCCATGGATTCTACATACTGCATGGGCGCGTCGATTTCCGCTCTGCACGGCTTTAACAAGGTGCGCGGCGATGAGGATCGCTCCGTTGCCGTTATCGGGGACTCCACCTTTATGCATTCCGGTATGACGGGGCTTGTGAACATCGTTTACAACGGCGGAAAATCCACCGTTATAATACTTGATAACCGCATTACCGGTATGACAGGTCATCAGCAAAATCCCCTTACGGGTCTGACGCTTAAAAACACTCCCGCTCCCTACATCTGTCTTGAAGACATATGCGCCGGTCTGGGCGTTGCAAGAGAGCATATCAGAGTTGTTGACCCCGCTAAGCTCAAGGAGCTTGAACAGGTTATAGGCGAGGAGCTGAGCGCCGACTGCCCGTCGGTCGTTATATGCCGCCGTCCCTGCGCTCTGCTTAAGGGCGTTGAAAGACACCCCGCTTTGCGCGTCAACACGGAAAAGTGCCGCGGATGCACCTCCTGCATGAAGATAGGCTGTCCCTGCATTTCCATGGTACGCGGCGAGGACGGCAAAAAGAAAGCCGCAGTTGATCCCCTTATGTGCGTCGGCTGCGGACTGTGCAAAGAGCTGTGCGCTTTCGGCGCCTTTGAAGACTGAAGCTCAGATTAACGGAAAGGCTGAAACTATATGAAAACTAAAAATATAATGATCGTCGGCGTGGGCGGACAGGGCTCTCTGCTGGCAAGCCGGATCCTCGGCGCCGCAGCTCTCGGCAGCGGCTACGATGTGAAGGTCTCCGAGGTACACGGCATGAGTCAGCGCGGCGGCAGTGTGGTCACATATGTGCGCTACGGCGAAAATGTTGCTTCCCCCGTGATCTGCGAGGGAGAGGCCGATGTTATACTGTCCTTTGAAAAGCTGGAGGCTGCCCGCTGGCTGCCCTATCTGCGTATCGGCGGCACCGTTGTCACCGGTACTCAGGAGATCAACCCCATGCCGGTTATTACGGGCGCGGCTCAGTATCCCGACGCGCTGTGCGAAAAGATAAAGGCGCTGGGAGTGGATATTATTTCCGAGGACGCGGTTGCCATTGCGGAAAAAGCAGGCAGCGAAAAAGCGGCAAATGTGGCGCTTATCGGTCTTGCCGCTCATGTGCTGGGATTTGATGCCGCGGCTTTACGTGACGCCGTTGCCGCCTGTGTGCCCGCAAAGGCAAGAGACATAAACCTCCGCGCTTTTGACGCCGCGACTGAGAAGGTCGGCTGATGGTAGACCTTCTGTCCCTTCAGAAATATTTTATTCTGTCACATCTGCACGAGGGCGACATTGCCTGCGATTTTACCATGGGCAACGGCCACGACACGGCTTTTCTGTCAAGCACCGTGGGAGAGCGTGGCTCAGTTACCGCTTTTGATATTCAGCCTATGGCGCTGGAGTCTACGGCGCGCCGTCTCAGAGAAAGCGGCTGTCCCGAAAACTGGCGGCTTATTTGCGCTTCCCATCACCGCGCAAAGGAATTTGTAAATGCTCCCATAAAGGCGGGTATGTTCAATCTGGGATATATGCCCGGAAGCGGAAACAAGGCGCTTACAACCATGAGGAGCACTACCCTGCCGGCGGTGGAAAACGCGCTGTCCATGCTGGACCGCGACAGCATACTTTTGGTTGCCGTATATCCCGGTCATCCGGAGGGAGCCGCAGAGGGTGAGGAGCTGCAAAAGTATTTCTCCACCCTGTCACGCTATAAGCTGTGCATTGCTAAGTTTCAGATGTGCAATTCTCCAACTTCCCCGTATTTTATGATAGCGGAAACAAAATAGCTTTTTCCCCTTTTTAGGTATTTTTATTGAAAGGCGGTGCGGATATGTCGGACGGCGGACGCAGAGACAGACCTCTTGTCAACGACGACGGTACTCTGTCAAGAGCAGGACAGACTCCGCGCCGACCTGCGGCAAGACCTGTGCAAAGCTCGTCAAAAATGCGCAGCATTATGGGCTCTTCGGAGGAAGAGCGTACAAACGGCGGTGCTTACGGCAGCGCGTATGGCTCTGCGTACGGCAGCAGGAACAGCGCATACGGAAGCGGCGCGCACGGTACAGTGGGAAAAGGGTCATACGGAAGCGGCGCTTACGGCAGCGGCAGCGCGTACAGCAATGCAAGAACAGCACCGCGCCCCGCTCCCGTGAAGGTCACGCCGAAAGCCCCGGCGCAGGACAGAGCAGCGACATTGCGCACCCGTCCGCAGCCGACGCAGACAGCGAGACAGGCGGGAGAGTACGGATACGGATATGCCGGGCAGTACGGACAGGCAGCACGGTACGGGCAATCGGGTCAGTACAGTCAGGCGAGTCAGTACGCTCAGAGTCCGCAGACGCGGATGTCACCGCAGACCCCACAGAATATTCAGCCAAGGCAAAATCAGCAATATGGGCAAAGCCGCCCCGTCAGCACGAGGACAGGACGCGGAGGCATTATGCCGCCGCAAAGGGTATCCGCCGCGCCTCGGAGAAATACGGCGCCCACGGCAAATCCCGTCCGAAGCAGCGGGACGCAGAGAGCGGCGGCTCCAATGCAAAGAGCGCCGGGCGGCGCACAAAGAGCGCAAGGGACTGCAAACGCCGCGCGGCAAAAAAACGCCGCTCACGCCGGCTCCGCTCAGCAAAAGAAAGGCACAGCCGCAAGGGGCAGAGAGAAAAAGCAAAACAAAGGCTCCGGCGGATGGGTCATTCCCGAGGGAAGTCCAATATACACCGCGCAGGGCAGGACTTACGAGACAAGCCGCGATTATACGGCCGCCCGAAGCAGTCCGCCGCAAAACGCAAAGCGGCCGAAGAAAAAAGCTAAAGAAAAGAAGAATGCGGGCGCCGCCATTCTTTTCGGCATAAAAATTTTTATGACCCGTCTTCTTATTATGCTTATAATATGCTCCCTTTGTACCTTCTGGTGGTACAGGGCGCAGTTTTACTCCGCAAACGGCGGCATCTCCGACGATGTCAAATACTCCATGGAAGCCGAGGACGGCTCCGCTCTGTCCTTTACGGCTCCCGCCGCATCTGCCTACCGTCACGGCGTTATGTATGTGGATTTTTCCACGGTGTCGCAGTGGTTCGGCATGGCGGAGGTGGGCAGTATTGACTCCATGCGCTATGTCATTACCTCCCCCGACGACCGCACAAGCGAGGGCAGCGGCTCGGAGGAATATGTCATTTTCACAAACGGCTCTGCAGACGCTTCCGTCAACGGCTCCGCCGTTATTATGAGCGGAGCGTGCCGCACCGCAGGCTCCCATGTCTGGGTGCCCCTATCCTTTATTGAAAACTACATTACCGGAATTTCCGTGGAGCATTCCTCACGCGGGTCGGTTACTTTTGTAAGGGACGCAGTTCCCGGCACAGACAAGGAAAACGCGGAGGGCACGGACGCCGAAGGCGCAGCCTCCGTTTCCCTGCGGCTGAAAAGAGCCGCGCCGCTGGCGCTTCCGGAAATGCCCGAAAGCGACGGAGATACGGCAAAATAAATCTATTCGGCAAAACATATACGGCTGAATAAATCTATACGGCAAAGAAGCAAATACAAATGAGCACTTTAATGACAGCAAATTATCACACCCACACCGCACGGTGCCGTCACGCCGTGGGAAGCGACGAGGAATATGTTCTCGCCGCTATGGACGCGGGGATCACCACTCTGGGATTTTCCGACCACTGCCCTTACGTGGGCTTTGACGGGGATTATTATTCAAGCTACCGTATGTACTGCGACGATCTGAAGGATTACTGCGAAAGCATTACGGAGCTTCGAGAAAAGTACAGGGGGAAAATCGACATACTGCTGGGACTTGAGACAGAATACTACCCCGCCCTGTTTCCCGCGCTCCTTGATTTTCTCCGACCCTACGGCATTCAGTATATGATACTGGGACAGCACTATCTTGACGACGATCAGCACGGCACCTGGACAAGGTGGGTAAAAACCGAGGACGAGCTTATAAAATATGCAGACCAGTGCTGTGAAGCATTGAGAACAGGCGTGTTTTCATATATTGCTCATCCCGATATTGTAGGCTATGACAGAGAGACGCCTGAATTTACAAGAGAAATGCGCCGTATCGCCCGCTGTGCAAAAGAGTTGGGACTGCCTGTGGAAATCAACCTGTTGGGCATTACCTCGGGGCGCGACTACCCCTGTACGCAGTTTTTAGAGGCCGCCGCGGCAGAGGGCTGCACCGCAATTATCGGCCGTGACGCTCACACTCCCCACGCTTTCTATGAGACAGATGCTCTCGAAAAAGCCATAAAAATGGCAGAGAGCGCGGGGCTCAGGATAACGGACAAAGCTGATTTTCACAAGCTTGAAAATTATTATAAGAAGCTGTAAGCGCGGCGGGGAGACCAATTCGGTTTACTGAAAATGTTTATCAGCCCGGGTGGAGAAGAATTGTTCAATTCAACTGTTCCTGCTGCGAAAATCAGGATGATTCTTAACAGCAAATTTCATTTTGTCGCGCTTTCAAAAGACATAAAGAACAAGAAAGCGCAGTTTTGCCCCACGGGAGCGGTGTGCAGTCTGCGGAGTTTTTATCTTTCAAGGCGGCTGCTCCCCGCGCAGGTACCGGTATTCCCACTAAAAATCCTCCGTATGTATAGCCTACGGAGGATTTTCTGTTTATGGGCGCCCGACTAAGCGTCGGGGGCGTTTTCTGTTTGCGCCTTTTTTCGTCGGCTATGCTTCTTTGGGAATTCGTATCACTATTTCCGTACTTCCCGCGCACTCACGGCGCAGGGTCTCCACGGGAAGTCCCGACAGTCTGACGGTCTCCACGGCGCGGTCAATGGTATTATAGAGAAGTCTTACATCGCGAACAACAAGCTTTTTGGTGCCGCGGCGCTTTTCTTCGTTTTCCCGCGTGCGCTCTGCCTCCACAAGCCTGTCCACATATTCCTCCGTGGCCGATACGTTCATACCCCTGCGGATGACGGTGTGCATTACGCTTCGCCGTCTGTTTGCGTCCTTTATACGCAGAAGTGCGCGGGCATGGCGCTCCGTAAGGGAGGAGGTCAGTATTTCCTCCCTGTCCTCCGGCGGTATGCGCAGCAGCCTCAGTTTATTTGCCACATAGGACTGAGAGCAGGAAAGCTGCGACGCGATTTTTTCCTGCGTAAGGCAATGGATCTGCATAAGCCGCGCTATGGCCTGCGCCTGCTCAAACATATTGAGGTTTTCTCTTTGGATGTTTTCGATTATTGCAAGGTGAGCCGATTCTTCGCTGTCGGCGTTTACCGTGACGCAGGGCACCCGCTCAAGACCCAAAAGCCGCGCCGCACGCAGTCTTCTCTCCCCTGCCACAAGCTCATATACTCCGCTGCCCTCCACGCGCCGCACCGCAAGAGGCTGTATTATGCCGTGCTGTCTTATGGAGTCCGCAAGACGGCATATGGCGTCCTCCGTGAAAAATCTGCGCGGCTGCGCGGGATTGGGCGTTATTTCGTCAGGCGACAGCATAAATATTCGCTCGCCCCCTGCGGCTGCCTCCTCTCCTTGCAATTTCGCTGCCGTCTCTTTTTCGCTGTCCGGTTTCGGCGGTGTTTGCCGTGTTTTCTGAAAAAACAAAATTCCTGCCACTTTCACATTCCCCCTCTTTTTCTGTATATACAGAATACTACGGGGAATGTAAAATATAGCAGGAATTAAGCCTTGTTTTTATATATGTTTTTGCCGCTTTGCGCCCTCTCGCCGCTGTTTGCCGCGCTCAAAGCGGTTTTTTCGTTATCTGTGAATAATTTCGGGGATGCATTGCTTTTACGGGGGAAATCTTTCGGTAAATAAGGAGAAATCGCTTTTCTTCAAGGTCAGGTATAAAATACTGTCGACACTCCGCAAGCTCACAGCCCAATACTTTTGCGGCACTCTTTGCTTCCTCGGCTTCCTCAAGTGCCGCGGCGCCCTTCATGGCGATAAATGTGCCGCCAACGCGCACAAAGGGCGTACACAGCTCCAGAAGCACCCGAAGCGATGCTACGGCGCGGGCGCCTGCCGCGTCAAAGCTTTCCCGAAGCGCGGTATGCGCCGCTTCCTCGGCGCGGCCTGCAATGCCGTCAAAATTGGAGATACCGGCGGCGGCAGCACATTCTTTCATATACGCAACCTTTTTCGCTGTGCTGTCAAGGGCCGTCACAGCCGTATCCGGCAGCACCGCCGCTGTGGGAAGGGAGGGAAAACCCGCGCCGCTTCCCACATCTATAAGGCTTTTTGCCCCCTCGCATCTTAGCGCCTCGGCAAAATACAGGCAATCCGCTATGTGCTTGCGCACCACCGCCCACGGCTCGGTAATAGCCGTCAGGTTAAAGCTTTTTGAGCGCTCGTCAAGAATTTCGCATATTGTAAAAAGCTTTTGCACGCTTTCGCCGCCGTACTGCGGCAGCCCTCCCCTGCGGCATATGTCGCAAAGCTCTTTCTCAAATTCCTCTTTTATATAAAACATCATATGCTCCGTTTTCAGTATTTGTCGTGTCTGCCGGTAAGGGCTATAATAAGCTTTATATCGTCCTGGGCGGCGCCCCGCCTTCCCGCACAAGCCGCCTTATTTCGGCGCACGGCTCCGCACACTGTGCATTTGTGGATAATAACATAGCCTTTTTTCGGGTCGGGCTCGGCGCCGACAGGCTCCATCATCCCGCCGCAGTCGCCGGCTCGGTCTCCCGGATTTTCGTCAAGATGGCGGCTCCAAAGACAATAGGGACAATGATTGCGGGAGGTGTAGCCGAGGGGCTCTACCGTTTTTCCGCAATGCCCGCATACAAAGCCTGAGTCATTTTTCGCAAATCTTTTTTGTTCCATTATTTACAAGTCTCCGCGCACTTAAAATTTCCTGAAATTTTTTCATATCTCTCCAAATAATCCGCCCGAAGTGAATACGCCGGTAAAAACGGGCAATAATAGTAGCGTGCGATACAACTACTACACAAAGGAGCAAATAAAATGAAAAGTAAAGCAGTAAAAGGTCTCTCAATTCTGTTTGCGCTTGTTTTAGCCGCGGCGCTGTTTACATTTTCGGCATTTGCCGCAAATGTTGAGCCCGTGGAGGCAGACGGCGAAGCCGTAAGCGTAGTACCGGCGGCAAACACAAACGGTAACAACGCAAGATCCGACACAAGCGACACAAGCGGCACCAATGACAACGACATGGATGCCGACAACGGGCTTGCCGACGGCAACGCAGACAACGGCACAAACGAAAACGATAACAACGCCGCAGAAAACGGCGATGTCACCGACAATGCGGAAAACGGCATTGTCAGCGGAAGCGACGACAAGGATAACGGCACAAGCGACAACAAGGGTACAGACTCGTCCTCAAAAGCCGATGATACCTCAAACAAAAAGGATGAAGTGACCTCGGACGGCGCCGTTGACAACACAAAGGACAACGGAATGAGCGTATGGGCTATTGTCATCGCCATTATAATCGTTGTTGCAATTATTATTCTGATTATAGTTCTGGTGCCCAAGAAGAAAGGCTGACCGTGACGGCAAATCTCGAACAACCGAAAAAGCGCCGAGCCGTGGGGCTTTTCGCGGGGGAGGAAAATCTCCCCCGCGCTTTTTTATGCCGCGCTTATATGCAAAGCCGATTTATGCAATTGCATAAAATGCGTTCCAATCACTTGCCCACGCAGAAGCGGGCAAAAATTTCGGACACTATATCTTCCGTGACCCCTCTGCCATCAAGCATTCCCATCTCGGCAAGTGCGCTTTCCGCAAGGGTACATACGGCGTCAAGGGGATCTCCCCTGCGAAGTCCTTTCAACGATGCGTCAATCAGCTCAAGCGCTTTTTCGGCAGTTGCCTTATGTCTTGCATCCCACAGCACCGCGTCCTTTTCAAGGGAAATGCCGTCGCTGTTGTATATACGGGATACGGCGCCGTACAGCCTGTCCGCTCCCTCGCCTGTGGCGGCGGACATTATTACATATTCATCGAAAAAGTCGCCCGTATCTGTTTCTTTTACGCACAGCGGCAGATCGCTTTTATTTATTACGCATATTTTGGCGGCGGGGGCATCCCGAAGATGCTTTGCAAGCTCTCTGTCCTCCTGCGACAGAGGGCGGGAGCCGTCGAAAACCGCTATGACAAGCTCGGCGCTTTCCATTACCTGCAAGGCGCGGCTGATACCTGCCGATTCCACTCTGTCCTGAGTATCCCTGATACCTGCGGTATCGGCTATGCGCAGTGTAACGCCTCCTGCGTCAACGGTTTCCCAAAGAGTATCGCGGGTGGTGCCCGCCACATCGGTGACGATTGCCCTATCACTTCGGCAAAGCAGGTTGTAAAGTGAGCTTTTGCCGCTGTTGGGGGCTCCCGCAATGGCGGTGACAACGCCGTCGGCAACGGCGCTGCCTGTGCGATAGGTGGAAAGCAGCGCTTTCAGCTTTTCGCCTGCGGCGCACAGCACGCCCTCAATTTCTCTTTCTCCCTCGTCGCCTATATCCTCGTCCGGATAGTCTATGGCGGCGTACAGTGCTGCCAGCACTCCGCGCAGAGAGGCGCATATATCCTCGGCGGCGCTTTTCAGTCTGCCCCCTGCCGCGCTGTTGGCAAGTCGGCGGCGGGAGTCGGTATCGGCGTCTATAAGTCTGCCTACCGCCTCCGCCTCCGTAAGGGACAGCTTTCCGTTTATGAAAGCGCGGCGGGTAAATTCTCCGGCTTCGGCGGGTACGGCTCCTGCCGCAAAAACCGCTTCAAGCACTGCCGCCGTGACGGCGGTACCTCCGTGGCAGCTTATTTCCGCGCTGTCCTCTCCCGTATAGGAGGCGGGAGAACGGAAAAAGGTACAAAGCCCCGTGTCTATCTCCTCTTCTCCCCGCACGACGGTGCCGTAGCAGGCAAGTCTGGGGGCGTCCCACGGAGCCTTACCTGCGGGACGAAAACAGCGGCGAAGCACCGCGGCGCTTTCGTCTCCGCTTATTCTTATTACGGCTATGCCGCCCTTACCTCTCGGTGTGGATACGGCGGCAACAGTATCGCAAATCATAGGCTTTTTCCTTTTATTTTAGTCAAATGCAAAATATTCCGTATGCCGTATAAAACGGCATTGCAAATACTGAAAAGGGACTGCCGTCGGCAGCCCCCTTTGATTTATTCTTCCTCGGCTGCGGGAGCGGAGCATTCCGTTTCAGCCTCAGCGCTCTCAGCCGCAGGCTCTGCCTGTGCGCCGTCCTCAGCAGTATTTGCGGCGGTGTTCTCCGCCTGCGCCCGTGCATTTCTTCTGCCGCCGTTTCTGCGGCGTCGGTCGAACTTATCTGCGCCCTCGTAGCAGACTACGATCTTACGGTTGTCGTCGCTGCCTACGGAATGAGTGGACACATCCTCGATGCCCTGTATTTCGGAGTGGATGATGCGTCTCTCAAAGGGATTCATGGGCTCAAGAACTATATTTCTCTTGTACTTGAGCGCCTTTGCCGCGGTGCGTCTCGCCAGTGCGCGCAGAGTCTCTTCTCTCTTGCGGCGGTAATCTTCAATATCAACAATGATCTTAACAAACTCTTTGGAGGAGCCGCCGCCCTTGCGGTGTGCGCAAAGGTTTACAAGGTACTGAATGGCGTCAAGAGTCTCGCCGTGATGACCGATGAGTATTCCCGCGCCCTCTCCCGCTATTTCCATATGGGGATAGGTGTTTCCGCCGATGCCGGAGGGCTCACTGCCGGTAAATCTTGCAACTGCGTCAACGCCCATATCGGAAAGCAGAGTGTTGGCAAATTTCAGGGCGCACTCCTTTTCCTCTTCCGTAACCTCAATAACATGAGGCTCCTTTATAACAGGCTTCCCGGAAGCTTTTTCTGTCGGAGCGGTTTTTTCCCCTGCTTCAGCATTTTCTGCATTTGCAGAATTTGCTGCCCTGTCTGCTGCTTCGGGGCTGACCTTTTCATCAGCCTTTTTATTCTCGGCGTCTCTGTCCCGTCTGTCGTGTCTGTTCTGCTTTTCTCTGACGGGCTTTTCCGCTTTTTCAGCCTTGGGGGCGGGAGTCTCTCCGCCGCCTCCGCGGTTGGTGGTAACGCCAAGTCCCTTTATGGAAGCTACGATGCCGGAAAGATCGGTATCCTCGTCCTCCTCGGCGTCATTTATTATTACCTTGATTTTAGCGGGGGTTGCGCCTATGCCGAAAATGCCTCTTTTGGGCATTTCAAGTATTTCATACTGAACATTTTCGCCGCTGTACTTAGCCTGCGCTTCAGCCATAGCGGCTTCAAAAGTTTTACCTTCTATAATGATTTCTTCAGCCATACCGTTATGATAATTATTGTACCTTTCTGTAAATTTTCGCCCGCGCCGACAAAGGCTCTGCAAAAAAGCAAAGCGGGCTTTCGGCGCTGTAAGGAATACGGCATTATGCCCGACCGTCAGCGCCATTTGTGTTTCTTATTTCTTTTTGTACTGTTTTTTGCCCTTATCTTCCTTGATCACGGGGACATCTCCGTCAAGGGGGGCTGCTTTCGTGTCGCTCTTATCGCTCTTGTCCGCCGCATCGGCGTCTTCCGACTTTTCGCCGCTGTCCGAAGCACTCTCTCCGCTCTCGGCTTTTCCGTCGGCTGTATCCTCTGCGCCGTCAGATTTTTTCGGTGCGCTTACTGCGGGCGTATCGTCGTCATCGTCGTCAATATGGTGCAGTGAGCGTTTCTTCGTTCCGTCCGGTGAGCCTGAGGATGAGGACGAATTTTTGCTTTTCTTTTTCTTGGACGAGCCCATAAGCTCTCTTTCCGCCGCCTTATAGTCCTCCTCCGTAAAGGTGGGCATAGGCATTATCTTTGACATTATGAACTGCTGAAGCGTTGCGGCGATGGAACGGTAGATCCAGTATACGCCTACTGCCGCAGGCAGGGAGAAAGAGATCCATGCGGAAAGCAGAGGCATGGAATAGGTCATTACCGTCATGGAGCAGTTGTTCTGCTGCTCTTTCATGGTGGGATCCTGATAGCTGAACTTTCTCGTAAGAAGCTGGCTCAGTATCATGGTAGCCACTATGAGCACCGGCACGAGAAGAAGCGGCCACAGGGTCTTGAAATCGGGGTTGGTGGGATAAGGCGGTGCTACGGAGAAATCAAGAAAGCCTACCTTATAGTCGGGCAGCCATTTGCCCGCAAGCTCAGGGGCGTATTTTGCCACCATTTCCGTCTGTCCTTCGGCGTTCCACCGGCTGACCTGATTGATGATCTCCACCTGCGCGGCTCTTGTGTTGGTAAGTGCCGATTCGGCGGTGAAGCTGTCTCCCAGAGCTTTAACTGCCGCTTCCGACAGAAAACCTGCGTCTCTGAAGGCAACCACCATATTTCCTATGACTTCCTTACCGAGAAGGCAGATATACTGCATAGGGTATACTACAACATAGTACAGCGCCATGATTATGGGAAGCTGAATAAGCATAGGCAGGCAACCGCCCATGGGGCTGTAACCGTGCTGGCTGTAAAGCTCCATAGTCTCCTGCTGCATCTTCTGCTGAGTCGCCTTATCGTTCCGTCCGGCGTACTTTTTGCGGATAGCGGCGGCCTTGGGTGCAATGGAAGCCTGCTTCTGCATATTCTTCTGCTGCTTTAT
>CAMFEL010000035.1 GCA_945949385.1 uncultured Clostridia bacterium
AAAAGTTTTTTGGGGTTCTTAGTACCTTTTTCTCAAAAAAGGTACTAAGCGGGGTGTGGGGCGGAGCCCCATATATCTCCCCATAATACAAGAAAGCGGCGCGGAGCCGCTTTCGGTGCGATATTCAGGTTTCCTTTACTATTTCGCGGCGCTTGAAGCCGTGGAGCCACTTATGTATGAAGTATTCCGGGGCGAGGGACAGCAGCGCCACCGCGTTAAAGGAGAGGATAAGGGGCATAGAGGGCAAAAGCAGGCCTATGGCAAAGCAGGCGAAGGAATACACAAAAAATCTGATAAGTGTGAAAGCCACCGTTCTGCCGTAATCGGCATATTTCACCTCCGTAAACGCGGCTAATCTGTCCAAAAGGATATTCACCAGCGCGCAGGAGGCTCCGGCTGACATTACCCCCACCAAAGCAAACCTGTTGCCGGTAATCAGGTACAGGGCAAGTATCATAAGCTCGCACAGGGCGGCGCACAGAAAGCTTGACCAGGCAGAAGCAAACAGCCGTCTGTAAAGCCTCAAAGTGTCCCGCAGGGGATCGAAATGGCTGGACTTGTTGTTGTCGATATATACGGTGTCAATGGTGATAGTGGTAACGGTCAGGCCCTGCTTGTCCGCATAGTACAGCATACACAGCTCGTAGTCGTACCTGTCTCCGGGCACTTTAAGAAGCCATTCCGTATTGTCGGCGGAAAAGCCCCGCAGGCCTGACTGATTGTCTGTAAAATAGTGCCCTGTCATAAGAGTGTAGACCACCCGCGACAGCCCGTTGCCCAATTTCGATGCCAAAGGAATATCCCCCTTGAGTCTGCGTACCGACAGAACAAAGGAGGAGCCGCGCCGAAGTTCGTCGCGCACTCTCAGTATATCGTGAACACGGTGCTGACCGTCGGCGTCGGCGGTAATAAAGAAACGGCATTCGGGATGACGCTCCCGTATGGCGGCAAATCCCGATTTAAGTGCCGCGCCCTTTCCGCGGTTTTCGCTGAAGCGTATGACCTCTGCCTTTGAGGCTACCGCCTCAAATACGGGGTCGTACACGGAGCCGCTGCCGTCGTCGATTATCATAATACCAAGCCCCGCTTCCCACAGCTCGCAAACCGCGGTGATGAGCTTTTTATCCGGCATATACGCCGGTATCAGTACGATTTCTTCCATCATTGGCGTGAATGTCTGTCCTTTCTGCGGTCTTGTCGCCGCTTTCGGCGGCGTCCGAGAAGAAGGTGTCGATTTTTGTCATAAGTGTTCCGTCGGCGCTGCCGTCTGCACTGAACAAAACGCCGGTGTGCCCGTCTCCGTCGGGGTCATCGCATATATAGTACTCTACCGAATCGCTTTCGATCTCGGCGCGGTGGGAAATCAGAGAATACCGGTCGGCAGGAACCTGCTCGTCGTTTTCTGCGTGAACAATAAGCACGGGGATCTCGGTTTCGGACAAAGCCTCGGCGGCGCTGTTATCCGCGTGTGAGGGACCGAAAAGCATACTTTGATACAGTAACAGCATGGGGTAATTAAGATATGCCGCAAAGCCAATACGGCTTTCTGCCGGCATGATTATGCTTTCCATAGGACTGTTTACCGCGCTGACGGCGGCAACGGCGCTGATACGGTGCTCCCCGTCTGCGAGAACGCAGCAGGCAGCCCAGCCTCCGCGGCTGTGACCGAGCAGGAATATATGTGAATAGTTGAAATTCCCGTCTATAAAGTCAAGAGCGGCGTCAAGGTCGAAAAGCTCCCCGGCAAAGCCCACGCAGCTTTCTCCCCCGCTGTCTCCGCAGCCCGTGGGGTCGAAGATGAAAACATCGCGTCCCGCCGACCTGAAGCTTTCGGCAACAGCCAGATAGTCTCTGTGAGTAGAGCGAAAACCGGGGACAATGACCACAAGGGAGTCGGCCGGGGATGCGTCTGCAGTGTACAGATAGGAGCTGAGCAGAGCGCCGTCGCTGTAAAAAGTGTATTTTTCGGCGCTTTCCTCAAGGGCGGAAAGCTCGGAAGACAGCGCGGACTTTTCCGGGTCCCACCGCGAGAAAATCGCGTCATAAATAATTTTTGTAACTGAAAATGATAGGAGAATGAAAATCAGTGTAATAATAATGATAACACGCAAAGCTTTTTTGAGACTTACCTTTCTTGCGTTTGTCATTATTATCACCGCTTTCGGAGTTTGTTATGCTGTTTGAACCTTGTACGGATTTTAAGATCGTCGGCGAGGAGGAGTATCCCCGCCGCATTACGGAAATTGAAAATACGCTTGAAAGCTGCGCTCAAAGCGGAACGCTTGAGACGGCGGGGGGAATGTCCCTTTCCTGGCGCCGCTTCGGAGTAAAGGATCCCAAAGCCGCAGTTGTCATAGTCCACGGCTTTACGGAGTTTTCCCGCAAGTACGACGAGCTGTGCTGGTATTTTATGAATATGGGCTACGACGTATACGTTTACGACCAGCGCGGACACGGACTTTCCGGCAGGGAGGCGGGGGACGGTTCTTTAATCCATATAAACAGCTTCGACGATTATGTCGACGACCTGGACGTTGTAATAGAGCAGGTTGCAGGGTCTATGTCGCCGGGACTTGACATATATCTGTATACTCATTCCATGGGAGGCGCCGTGGGGGCGCTGTATATGTGCCGCTATCCCGAAAAAGTGAAAAAGGTACTGCTTTCATCACCTATGGTAAGTCCCAAAACTCACGGTTTGCCCCATTGTCTCGTAAAATGTGTTATACGCAGGGAAGCGGCGCGCACCTCCTGGGACTCGAAGTTCAGATATTCCGGCGAGTTCCGCGAGGATGCGGATTTCACAAGGTCGGCGGACAACAGCTACAACCGTTTCAGACACAATCTTGATCTGCGCATTGCGGAAAAGCGGTATCAGGGCTCTGCCTCCACAAACTGCTGGATGTATGAAGCTTTGGGGGTGGACAGACGGATTTTGGACAGACAGGCGCTGTCCGCAGTCACGGCAAGCGTGCTTCTCGTAGCCGCACAGAGGGATACCGTGGTGCAGTCCCATCCTCAGAAAAAACTGGCGCGCCTTTTGGGCGACCGCTGCCGCTATGTGTGCATAAAGAAGGCAAAGCACTCTATTTTTGTGTCGGGAGAGGATATTCTGGGAGAGTATATTGACACGGTAAAGAATTTTTTTGCCGAATAGAACAAAAGGGAAAATAAAAATACGGGCGGGGAATTTTTCAGTATCCCCGACCCGGGGAAGATACAGTTTTCGGCGCTCCGCAGGGAGTGCTTTTTTTATATTATAACTATTTTACATCAAAATGCAACAAATTTCAATCATTTCGCGTATAAATGCCCGTGCGAAAAATTATTTCCGCGCTTTGGCAAAAAAGGCTTGCCAAAGCGCGGCCGCTGTGTTATAGTAAGCGCGGTGCAACAAGACGCCAATAAAGCCGAAACGGCAAAATGCGGAGGCAAATATGCTTGCTGAAAGACCGCCCATGGGGTGGAATTCATGGAACACCTTCGGTGCAAATATTACCGAGGAACTGGTTATGGGCATTGCGGATGCCATGGTAGACAGGGGGCTCAAAGACGCCGGATACGAATATGTGGTCATTGACGACTGCTGGTCGCTGAGAAATCGCGATGCCGACGGAAGAATGGTCGCGGATCCCGCAAAGTTTCCCCACGGTATGAAATACCTTTCCGACTATATCCATTCCAAAGGGCTCAAATTCGGAATGTACTCCTGCTGCGGTACCATGACCTGCGCGGGCTATCCCGGCAGCTTCGGTCATGAGTATGTTGACGCCCGGACCTTTGCGGACTGGGGCGTGGACTTTCTGAAATACGACAACTGCTTCAAGCCTGTGGGCGCCCAGTCGGATATGATGGGCGAACAGCTTTACCGCCGCATGGGACTTGCGCTGAAGGCTACCGGCAGGGATATTCTCTTCTCCGCCTGCAACTGGGGCACCCACAAGGTGTGGGAATGGGCGAGAAGCGCAGGTGCGCATATGTTCCGCACCACGGGTGACATATGCGACAATCCTCAGTCCTTTAAGAGCATAGCTCTTGAACAGCTTCATATGCTGGCGTCAAGCGCGCCCGGCTGTTTCTGCGACCCCGATATGCTCATATGCGGAATGTACAACAACGGAAATGTCAGCGGCATGGGCGGCTGCACTGCGGCTCAGTACAGAACACATTTTGCTTTGTGGTGCGTGACGGCGGCGCCTCTTATGATTGGCTGCGATATCAGAAACTGCGACGAGGATACTCTGGAGCTTCTGAAAAACCGCGCGCTTATCGCCATAGATCAGGACGCTGAGGCAAGACCGCCTTATGTTGTGGGCTATCCCGAGCAGAACGAGACATATCTCCATATGTTCCGTCACCTGTCCGACGATAAGTTCTGCCTTGCAAGCTTTAACTTTACCGACGCTGCCAGAGAGGGATATATTCACCTTTACGATATAGGCATTACTCCCGAAAGCGGCTATACTCTGGAGCTTACCGATGCGCTTACCGGCGAGAAGCTCAGCCCCCGCGACGATGTAATAGTGGTACACTGCGATGCGGGAGACTGCAAGGTATATAATGCCACTCTGGTAAAAAAATAATTTACATACCCGATTGTTTACTGTAAAAAGTCCGCGGAGCAAGTGCGGTGTTCATAAGACAGTTAACAGCCACAGCAGTTTGAGCTGCTGTGGCTGTTCTTGTTTTGGCGAGCCAAAACAAAATGCGTGACCGCTTCCGTCACGCATTTTGCATATTTAACTGTCTTACGAACAACGCCCGAAGTGCGGACTTTTCGTACGATTTTATATATTGCAGTTGTTATAAGGAAAAGCTCACTTTTCGGCTTTTTCGTCGACCATATGCACGTCCACCTGCGGGAAGGGGATGCTGATGCCGTCTTCGTCAAAGGCGCGCTTGACATTTTCCTGCAGCGCAAAATAAACGGTCCAGTAATCCTCGCCCTTACACCATGCGCGCACGCGGTATTTTACGGCGCTGTCGCTGTGTTCTGCCACCATTACTTCGGCGGCAGGATCTTTCAAAACCTGCGGTATGCCGTTTGCCACCGACAGTATGGCAGCGCGCACCTTGTCTATATCGTCGCCGTAAGAGGCACTGAAATCAAGATCCACACGGCGGCGCGGCTCGGCGGAATAGTTAGTGACGGTGGAGCTTGTCAGAGAACTGTTGGGAATGACCACTCTGCGGCAGTCGGGAGTAACCAGAGTGGTGTGGTATATTCCGATAGACGCCACAGTGCCGTCGCCGCTGGAGCTGCTTATGTAGTCACCTACGGAGAAGGGACGGAATATCATTATCATAAGACCGCCTGCGATGTTGGAAAGTCCCCCCTGAAGAGCAAGACCGATGGCAACGCCCGCGCTGCCGATGACCGCTACCATTGATGTCATGGGAACACCCAGATATGCCGCCACAGTCACAATGATAAGCACCTTAAGCGCAATGCTTACGAAGCTGACGACAAAGCCGCGCACGGTTTCGTCCGTATGGGCGCCGACCTTTCTGTTTTTCAGCTTTTTTACCAGAAATCCCGTAAGCTTGAAGCCTACGATCAGAATGACCGCACTTATCAGCAGCTTTACTCCGGCGCTCATTGCAAATTCAACAATTTTGTCAAGTATTGCTTTGAAATCAAACATAATTGTTCCTCCCGTAATATCGTACTGAAATTATTGTAGCACCCCGGCGTCTGTGTGTAAATACCGCGTCTTAAAAAATCGCGTCAAAAACCGACAAAATCGGCTGCGTTTTTTGTGGAAGAGGTATAACATTTGTAGAAACTTTTAGTTGACAAACAGTAAAAAACAGATACAAAGGGGTAAAAATGCGAAAAAAACAGATGGGTTTTTCGGAAAAAATAGTTGAAATTGTTTTACTTCTGTGATATACTCACTGTAGAAGAGTGCCGACTGACGGTGGCACTTTTGAAAAATGAACTAAACGGAGGATTTTAGAATGAAGAAAGTACTGTCACTTGTCCTTGTGGCGGCAATGCTTGTCTGCGGTATAGCTATCATACCTTCCGCACAGGCTGCTACCCTGGATGAATACAATGTGGCAACCGAAGCATATTACTTCGGCGGAGAAGTAAGCATCTCCGAAGTATCGATCTCCGGAGGCGAATGCGTTTGGGCTCCCGAGAGTACCGTTAAAGCGGGCGACGCTACCAAGGGCGCCATCCTTCTGAACGGTAAGATCGAAGACGGCGAATGGGGCGATCCCGTCGCTCATGTGGACAGCGCGTATGCTGCAAACAACGGGGGTCAGACCTACGGCAAGAACAATGCCTTTGAGACCCCTTCCGCAGAGAATACATACTACTACTACACGCTGAACCCTGCCACCAAAAAGTCCAACACCCCCAAGGGTCTGAACTATGACCTGTATCTCATGTGGGATGAGGACTACCTGTATGTTGCGGCTCATGTTGTGGACAAAGACGGCTACGGCCCTGCAGGCAACGCAGGAGCAGATGCTTGGGACGGAGACGCTTTCCAGTTCAGAGTAGACACTCTGGGTCCTAACTCCGCAACGAACGGCACCGGTTACGACGCTGTAGGCGGCAGTGAAACATATGAATATCCCTGGGCGGGCATTACCTACACCGACAGGCATCAGATCACTCACGAAACTGTCGGCAACTATATTGTTGCATGCACCGCCGTATACACCGAGACTTTTGACGCAGCTCTCAGATATGATCCCCAGGAAGTGGAATACACCTTTAAAGACGGTACCGTAGGCACCATAACCAAGTATCAGGGTACTGACGCAAACTATCAGACGTATGACGGCTTAGAGGGAATGTACGGCTCTGCGGCATTTATCGATACCAGCACGGGCCAGTTCAGTAAGAGTTGTGTAATGGACTATGAGGTGGCAGTTCCGTGGTCTCTTATTGCTGATAATTATACTGCAGCCGCAGGCAACGAGCTGGGTATTGCTGCCGCACTTCTTAACGGTAAGCCCGGCGCAGGAGCCTACAACGCATGGCTCGGTTGGGGCACCGGTATATGCAAATATCAGATGGAGAACGATCCCCAGACAGCAGGCGGTTCCAACAGCCTGACCCTTTCCGCAACCCCTTACACTACCTCCCGCTGCACTCACCCCAGCTTCAGTGCTGCTACCTGTGTGGCTCCCGAAACCTGTACGGAGTGCGGATATGAGAGAGGCTACAAGTCGGGACACGATTATTCGTTCTCCGATGTAGTTCTTCCCACCGAAAATACCGCAGGCTCCATCACCGGAACCTGCAGCGTGTGCGGGGATGTTAAAGTTACGTCTATTGCCACATCCTATCCCGGCGTGCAGAACAGCTTCAGCACCACCGATACCACCATTATGAACAAGGGATTCAACTCCGGCTTTGTTGCAAACTGGAGAATATCAAATGAGAAAGATGACAATGGTAACAGTATCGGTGCATACATTTACAATGCTGACGGAAGCATCAAAACCGCTTACGATAACACCACCTTCCCCGATGTGGGTGCAGTGCTTGATCTTTACGGCAACGGCTCCAATGTAGCCGATGTTGCTGCCGATGTTGACAACGAGGATCAGGCGGGAACATACTTTGACATCGATACATGGCAGGCAAAATACTGCTATAAGATGGATGTATACTTCCCTGATCTGACCACCGATTTCTCAGACGGTGCAACCACCGGTCACTATAAACCCGGTATCAGAAACTGGTTTGCAAAGGACACCAATCACGGATTCTATTCCGCAGGTCTGTTCAAGGTCGAGGATGAGTATTACTTCGCTGTAATCAAGGCCGGCATCGGTGACAGCCTTGACACCACAAAAGAGGAGTTTGAGGCAGCTGCTCTGTCCTTCACAAAGGCAACGGCTGAGGATCTTTCCACTCAGACATGGCACACCTACGCGTTTATGTTTGACGAGGACAGCGCTACCGCAGTATTCGCTTGGGACGGCAAGATAGTTGCTGCAGCTTCCGATTATCATATGGCTTATCAGTACAACGAGGGCACTTGTATGTTCCGTCGTTACAGCATGGGTCTGTATGTAAAGGATATTGTACTCGGCGGTTCTTCTCTTATGAATAACTATGTTAACGGAGCGACCGAGCCTTCCGATACCTATACCGTTACTGTTGACGGCGTAGCTACCGAGTATGCGGCAGGCGAGACCGTTTCTCTCAGCAAGGAGTTCTATGTAAGCGAAGGCAAGGGCTATCGCTTCAGCGGTTGGAGCGGAGACACCGATGTGCTTGAGGATGCAAGTGCCGGCGTTACTTCCTTCACCATGCCCGCTCGCAGCATCACCCTTACCTCCTCCTACGTTGTAGTAGGTGACGCTAACGGCGACGGTAAGGTAAACGGTACCGACATTAACTTCATGAAGAGAATCATTTCCGGTACATATTCTAAGGCTCTGTCCATGGATATTAACGGAGACGGAAGCTGGAACGGTACTGACGCTAACCTGCTGAAGAGAATACTCAGCGGTTCCTATACCCCTGTTAAATAATCTTCAGATACAGTTTCACAGTTGAAATTGCAGTAATAATTCAAAGCGGCACCGAAGGTCTGCGGATCTTCGGTGCCGTTATATTTATACAGCGGTGCGGGCACTCGGTGTGCAGAACAAAGCAGCTCTGCCGGGTTGGAGAGACGGGGAAAGCGGCACATCATCAAATGCATCATCAAATGGAAAGCCGGCGGCTGATTACTGCCGTGGAGTACCTTTCGGGAATGATGACGGTGGGGCGAAATCCCACCGACGCTTCCGACCTCCGGTATATGCGGATTTGCTCTACAGCCGCAAATGCGGCGGGATTTCATCGTCCAAAGCCTCTTTTGAACCGCCTCTGCTTATAAGGCGGTATTCGGAATATCGGAATACATAGAGAAAGCCACCCGGCCGATGAAGCGGCAGGGTGGCTTTTTTGTGCCGTTTTTACTTTTGTGCTTCTGCTTTATTCAAGCTCAAATGCTCCTGTGTAAAGCTGATAGTAGGTACCGCGACGCTCAATAAGCTCCTCGTGGGTTCCGCGCTCGATTATCCTTCCGTGGTCAAGCACCATAATCACATCGGAATTCATAACCGTAGACAGCCTGTGTGCAATAACAAACACTGTTCTGCCCTCCATAAGCTTATCCATACCCTTCTGCACGATAGCCTCCGTGCGGGTATCTATGGAGCTTGTAGCCTCGTCAAGTATCATTACCGGGGGATCCGCCACCGCCGCACGGGCAATGGCTATAAGCTGACGCTGACCCTGAGACAGATTGGAGCCGTTGTTGGTAAGCATGGTGCCGTAGCCGTCGGGCAGACGGGTTATAAAGTCATCTGCACCTGCCAGACGCGCCGCCTCCATACATTCGTCATCGGTGGCATCAAGTCTGCCGTAGCGTATGTTGTCCATAACGGTGCCGGTAAACAGATTGGTCTCCTGCAAAACGATACCCAGAGAGCGCCTCAAATCCGATTTCTTTATCTTATTGATGTTGATACCGTCGTAGCGGATCTTGCCGTCCGCAATGTCGTAAAAGCGGTTTATCAGATTGGTGATAGTAGTCTTTCCGGCGCCCGTTGCGCCTACGAAAGCTACCTTCTGACCGGGCTCGGCGTACACGGAAACATCGTGCAGCACCGGCTTGCCTTCTTCGTATTCAAAGTCCACATCGGTGAGCCTTACATCGCCTCTCAGCGGTGTATAGGTAAGGCTTCCGTCGCTGTGGGGGTGCTTCCACGCCCACTTTCCTGTATGCTCGGCACATTCGCATATCTCTCCGTCTTTTCCTTCTTTTACGTTTACGAGAGTAACATATCCGTCATCGGTTTCGGGTTTTTCGTCCATAAGAGCGAAGATACGGCCTGCGCCTGCCATACCCATAACGATCATATTCACCTGCTGTGACACCTGATTTACATTGCCGGTGAACTGTTTTGTCATATTGAGGAAAGGCACGATTATGGAAATGGAGAACGCCATACCGGAAATGCTGATATTGTGCGCGCCCAGTGTCAGGAACAGACCGCCTGCAATAGCGCACAGCACATACAGCACATTGCCGATGTTGTTGATGATGGGACCCAGAGCGTTCGCGAAGGCGTGAGCTTTGAAGCCTACCTGATTCAGCTCACCGTTTATCTCGTCAAACTCTTCGCCGACCTTTTTCTCGTGAGTAAATACCTTAACGACCTTCTGACCGTTCATAATTTCCTGAATATAGCCCTCGGTCTTTGCAATGGCGCGCTGCTGACGGACGAAATAGGTTGCGCTTCCGCCGCCTACATTCTTTGAAACAAGAATCATGGCAACTACGCCCAGCGCCACCACCAGAGTCATCCACACGCTGTAATAAAGCATAATGAACAGCACGGTGACTACGATTATGGAAGACTGCAGAAGGCTGGGGAGAGATTGGGAAATAAGCTGTCGCAGGGTGTCGATATCGTTGGTGTAATAGCTCATGATATCGCCGTGCTTGTTGGTGTCAAAATACTTTATGGGCAAGTTCTGCATACCGTTGAACATGGCACAGCGCATTTTGTCCAAGAAGCCCTGAGTGATATACGCCATAAGCTGTGACTGCAGGGTTATCAGTATGATGGAAACGGCATACAGCGCGATAAGCGTAAGGGTCAGAGGGACAATTTCCGCGCTTGCCTCGACCCAGTCAGTGTTGCCTGCCTTTACATATGTCTCAATGACGGCAAGCACCTTTTGCATAAAAATTGAGGGTACGGAGTTAACTGCGCCCGCCGCAATAATGCAAATCAAGCATATGGGCAACAGTACCGGATAGAAGGAGAACATCATTTTCAGTATGCGGAAAAGGTTTTTTGTGTCAAACTCCCGCTTCTGACCCATGGCGGCTCCCCCACCGTGTCTCGGTCCGCCGAGTGGCATTCCCGGTTTAGCCATTGTTCTCACCTCCCGCACTGTTGGTCTGCTGCTCGTATACCTCACGGTATATGGGAGAAGTTTTCATAAGCTGGGCGTGGGTGCCTGAGGCTACTATGGAGCCGTTGTCCATAACCAGTATCAGGTCTGCGTCCTGTACCGAGGCAATACGCTGTGCAATAATGATTTTTGTAGTTTCGGGAATATATTCTCCGAAACCGCGGCGTATAAGGGCGTCGGTTTTTGTATCCACCGCGCTGGTGGAGTCGTCCAGAATAAGTATCTTCGGCTTTTTCAGCAGAGCTCGTGCAATACACAGTCTCTGCTTCTGACCGCCTGAAACGTTTGTACCGCCCTGTTCGATATGGGTGTCGTACCCGTCGGGAAAGCTGTTTACAAAGTCATCGGCCTGCGCCAGCTTACAAGCCTCGATCATTTCCTCGTCTGTGGCGTTTTCGTTGCCCCAGCGCAGATTGTCCTTTATGGTGCCGGAGAACAGCAGATTTTTCTGCAGTACCATGGCAACGGAGTCGCGCAAAGTGTCAAGATCGTAGTCTCTTACATCAACGCCGCCCACCTTGACGGTGCCAACGGTAGTATCGTACAGACGGGGGATAAGCTGCACCAGAGTAGTCTTGCTGGAGCCGGTGCCGCCGATTATTCCCACGGTCATTCCGGGCTTGATATGAAGATCCACATTTTCCAGCGCATAGCGGCTTGCGCCCTGTGAATATTTGAAGCTAACGCCCTCAAAATCCACGGAGCCGTCGGCTACTGTTGTAATCGCGTGTGCGGGGTTGGTAAGGGAGCTTTCCTCGTTCAGCACCTCCACGATTCTCCTTGCGCTTTCTGCCGACATGGTAAGCATAACATATATCATGGACAGCATCATAAGCTGCATAAGCACCTGAATGCCGTAGGTCAGCATGGCGCTCATTTCGCCTACGTTTATGGTAGTGCCTCCGTTGGAAATAATAATGCGGCTGCCTACCAGCAGTACGAAAGCCATATTGAAATATACGCACAGCTGAGAAGCCGGAGAGTTCAGAGCGACGATGCGCTCCGCCTTTGTAAAGTCGCGGCGTATGTCCTCTGCCGCGTCGCCGAACTTTTCCTTTTCATATTCCTCCCGGGAAAAGCCCTTGACAACGCGCATGGCTCTCACATTTTCCTCAACGGATTCGTTAAGACGGTCGTATTTCTTGAATACGCGGCGGAAAGCGGGCATGGCGTTGCGCGCGATTATCAGCAGCACCGCTATAAGGAAAGGTACGATAACCACAAAGGTCAGTGCAAGCTTTCCTCCCATAATAAACGCCATTGTAATGGCGAATACCAGCATAAGCGGGGCTCTTATAGCCGTGCGGATAAGCATCATAAAAGACATCTGCACATTGTTTACATCGGTGGTCATTCTCGTAACGAGAGACGAGGAGGAAAACCTGTCGATATTCTGAAACGAGAAGGTCTGAATACGGTGAAACATATCGTGTCTAAGATTTGCCGCAAAGCCGGAGGAGGCTTTGGAGCAGGTGACGCTTGCGGCTCCGCCGCAGCACAGCGAGATTATTGCCATAAGAGCAAGAAGTCCGCCGGTTTTAAGTATGGAAGCCATTTCCACTCCTGCTGAGTCCGTAGCTTTGGAAATGGTATTTATAAGATCTGACGTGATGAAGGGAATAAGGCACTCCAGCACGACCTCTAATATAATGAAAATAAAGGTCAGTACCGTGGGCTTTTTATATTCCCTGACACATTTTGCAAGTTTTTTCAGCATTTCTTGTCCTTTCAGGTATATGCGGAAATGAAATCATCTAACCGGTCAGAGAATGATCAAAGCACCTTGCCGCGTATGTTGTTTTTCATTTTTTCGGCGATGGCGATAAATGTCTTTATTTCTTCTTCGGTCAAACCTTCCGTAAGTGCGTACTCCACACGGTTCATATTTCCGTTCATCATATTTACAAAGCTTTTTGACGCGTCTGTCAGCACAAGCTTTTTAAGCCGTGCGTCTTGAGGCACCCGACAGCGCTCCACAAGTCCTTTTTCCTCCATAAGGGTTAGTACCTTGGATGCGGTAGAGCGTGTAATGCAGAATTCCTTTTCCACATCCTTCTGATAGATGTCACACCCCTCGTTGCGTGCGATGTAGCAAAGAATCCTGCCGTTGTTGCCGGTGATGCCCTCAAACTGACTTTCACTTTTGCCGGCGGCAAGTTCGATATACCTGCCTATAAGGTTGTCAAGAGAATGAACTTCCTTGCCGACAGAAAAAATTTTGTCTTGTTTTTTGGCCACGGTTAAAAAGACTCCCTTCATATGAATTTGTCTTATTTTGTCTTATATACAACTGTTTGACATTCAACATTGTATGCCCGAAAATGTGAATTGTCAACCGGTTTCACAAATCTTTAACAAAAACTTCGTAAAATCCGTGAAAACCGTCGGAGGATTCATTGCTTCGCTTTTACGGTAATACCTAAGTCCGTAAACAGATAAAGGTAAATATTGTATATAAAAATCATTTTCCTAACAGAAATAAGTGTTGTTTTTTCAAATTAGTTATGTTATAATTAATTGAATAATCGGTTAATGGCGGATATGGGGGTGATGATATGCGGGTACGAAATAAAGAAGAATACCAACGCAAGAAAAGCGAAATTATGGAAAAATGTTACGAATGCTATGCGGAGCACGGATTGAACTCTGTCGGCATTAAGGGACTTGCCGAGGCGTGCGGCTTTACCTCCGCAAGCCTGTATACATATTTTATAGGATTGGATGACCTTATCATTCAATCCACCGAATACTGTATGAGCAAGGTCGAGGACGATTTTATGGCGAAAGCCCCCGCGGATGTGGAGGACTTGTGGCGGTTTATAGACGAGATACCGTATTGGACGGCAAAAAAGCACGGCAAGAAATACCGCCTGATGTATCAGATCTACACTCACCCGAAATACAGGCAGTACGGCAAGAAATTCTTTGAGGGTGTAAACGAACGATACACCGAATATGCAAAGAGCTTAGAGCCGAAACTGGGGATTCCGTACGAAAAACTCACGCCGCTGATTTTCATTCTGATCAGAGCCTGCGTACACTACGCACTGTTTGAGGATGAGTTCTATCTGAAATCCCAGATAGCCGTGCTCAAGGAAAGCCTTGAACTCTTTATTATGAAATACAACCGGAATATAAATTGTTAGGAGGCAAACGCAATGAAAAAACGGATCATAAGCATATTGCTGATACTTTGTATGGTTTTGGCATTTATGCCGCAGGCGGCTGTTGCTGCCGAATCTGACTGGGAGAATGAAATCTGGATCGGTAACACCCCTGTCAACAAAAGCACTAATATGACGGATAACTCCTGGGTATTCTTCCCCGGTTACAATATTCTGGTATTAAATGACAATTTTTTTAAAGCAACAGCTACCAATCTGTCCGGTTCAAAAGACAAAGCTGTCATCCGGGTCGGATCAATCGACAATCTTACTATCCGGTTGTTGGGAAATGCCACAGTCGGTGTGCCTTCCATAGAATATCTTCCCCCGGAGGCTGCAGACGGCATAAGTACCTACGGTATTTATGCGCCGAATACGAATCTGGCAATTGAAGGTACCGGCACTCTTAATGTCAATTCAAACGCCAATGCTATCTGGTGCAAGGATTTAAGAGTTGAAGGTCCGACCCTGAACTGCAACTCTTACCGCACGGCTATCAGAGTCATTGACAGCAGTGCAT
>CAMFEL010000036.1 GCA_945949385.1 uncultured Clostridia bacterium
GGAGGACGGGGATTCCCCGTACTGCGGGAACTGCGCTCCAAGGGACTGAGACGGCACCGCAAGCTTTCTCTGCACGCAAAGGCCGTGCTTTTTACAAGCGCAGTGCTGATCATCGGAGGCACTCTGCTTTTGAAGCTTACGGAGAATATAAGCTGGCTGGGCGCGTTTTTTCAGAGCGTAACCACGCGTACCGCGGGCTTTTCTACATATTCTCTCGGGGAATTTTCCAAAGCCGGACTTATCGTTATGATGTTTCTCATGTTCATAGGCGCGTCTCCCGCGTCTACCGGCGGCGGTATAAAGACTACCACGCTTTTTGTATTGCTTACGGGGGTAAAATCGGCGGCAACAAACCGCTCCCGCTCCGCTTTTCACTACTGCGTGCCGGAGGAAAAGTTCAGAAAAGCCGCCGTTATTATGTTTATTTCCGCGGGGGTTGTAACGGTCGGAACTTATATGTTCTGTGTTTTTGAGCCGGAGCTTGCGTTTACCGATGTATTTTTTGAAGCGGTCAGCGCCTTCAGCACCTCCGGACTTTCCACGGGCATCACGCCTCAGCTCGGTACGGCGGCGAAGATACTTTCAATATGTATTATGTATATTGGCAGGCTGGGAGTGCTTACGGCGGCAACGATATGGTCTTTCTCGAAAGGGGAGCGTGTAAGCCACCCCGAGGGAAGCATTGCGGTAGGATGATTTTTATATACGATATTTACTATAAATTGCAATTTACCGGAGGGCGCATATGAAGCAGAAAGCAAAAAGAGAAAAAATGTCGTACGGCATTGTGGGTCTGGGCAGATTCGGATATGCTCTGGCAACGGAGCTTGCGCAGTCCGGCGCGGAAATTCTCGTCATCGACAGAGACGAGGAAAAGATTCGGGAGCTGCGCGAGTATACGGAAAACGCATATGTTGTAAAAAGACTTGACAAAAATGTGCTGACCGACACGGGAATTCAGAACTGCGATGTGGCAGTGGTATGCGTGGGTGAGCAAATGGACACTTCTATTCTGACAGTGCTCAATCTTGTTTCCATGGGCATTCCAAAGGTCATTGCAAAGGCGGCAAGCGCGGAGCACGGACTTATTCTTGAAAAGCTCGGCGCCGAGGTGGTCTTTCCTGAAAGAGATATGGCGGTGCGCCTTGCCAACCGTCTGGAAACTTCAAGAGCTCTGGACATCGTTCAGCTCGGTGAGAGAATAAATGTTACGAAGCTTAAAATCCCCGACAGGATCGTGGGCAAGTCCGTGCGGGAGGTGAATATCCGCGCACGCTTCGGCTTTAACATAATCGCCGTGGAGAACGGTTCAAAGGTTACGGAAACCGTGACTCCCGAATATGTATTCCGTCAGGGAGATGTGGTGTATCTGTCCGGACGCAAAGAGGGTATTATGAAGCTGAACACCTGGGCGGAAAAATGAGCGGAGTCCCACAAACCGTATGCGGTGTGCGGTGACTTCGGCGTTATGGAATAATTATATACAAATTGCATTATTATTGCATTTATGGTTTGACTTTTTTTGCCGTATGTATTATTATATATGTATAGCTGCGTCCCGAAAGGACAGCAATTTTGAAAGGAATCAGTGTTTATGGAACAAAAGCGCATTTCCGAGCTCTCAGAAATTGCAAGAAACGTAAGGATCGGCATTATTGACGCCGTTCACAGTGCATCCTCAGGTCACCCCGGCGGATCTCTTTCTTCCGCCGACATTCTTACCTATCTGTATTTTGAAGAGCTGAACATAGATCCGAAGAATCCTGCCGATCCCCTGCGCGACAGATTTGTTCTGTCAAAGGGTCACATCAGTCCCGGACTTTATTCGGTTCTTGCTCACAGAGGCTATTTCCCCGTTGAGCATTTGAAAACCTTCAGAAAATCCGACTCCAATCTTCAGGGTCATCCGGATACGAAAAAAGTCCCCGGCGTAGATATGTCTACCGGTTCTCTCGGTCAGGGCGTATCCGTTGCCTGCGGAATGGCGCTTGCTGCAAAGATTGACGGAGCTTCCCGACGTGTCTACGCTCTTATGGGCGACGGCGAGGCTGAGGAAGGTCAGGTATGGGAGAGCGCCATGTTCGCCGCTCACTACAAGCTTGACAATCTGTGCTATATTCTGGACTGGAACGGTCTCCAGATAGACGGCGCTATCGACGATGTTATCGGGCCTGCGCCTTTCGATACGAAATTTGCGGCTTTCGGCTGGAATGTTATCACTGCCGACGCTCACGATTTTGAGTCTCTTGAGTCCGCGTTCAAGGCGGCAAAGGAGTGTAAGGGTAAGCCCAGCGTTATTATTGCAAAGAGCATAAAGGGCAAGGGCGTTTCCTTTATGGAAAATCAGGCATCATGGCACGGCGCCGCTCCCAACGATGAGCAGTATGCCGTTGCTATGCAGGATCTCAAGGCGTAAGGAGGAAAAGACGATGGCAGATAAAATCGCTACCAGAGAAGCATACGGCAAGGCGCTGGTGGAGTTCGGCGCACAGTACGACAATCTTGTGGTGCTTGACGCAGACCTTGCGGCGGCTACTAAGACCGGTATGTTCAAAAAAGCTTATCCCGACAGATTTTTCGACTGCGGTATTGCCGAAAACAATATGATAGGCGTTGCCGTGGGACTTGCGCTTTCCGGAAAGATCCCCTTTGCTTCGAGCTTTGCCATGTTTGCGGCAGGCAGAAGCTTTGAGCAGGTGCGCAATTCCATCGGTTATCCTCACGCAAATGTTAAGATCGGCGCGACTCACGGCGGTATTACCGTAGGCGAGGACGGCGCTACCCATCAGTGCCTTGAGGACTTTGCGCTTATGCGCACCGTTCCCGGTATGACGGTGATTTGCCCCGCAGACGCGGCTGAAGCCCGTCTCGCGGTAAAGGCTGCCATTGACAATGACGGCCCCATGTATCTGCGCTTCGGCAGAATGGCTGTGCCCACTCTTTTCGGCGCGGACTACGATTTTAAGATCGGACGCGGCGTAAAGCTGATTGACGGTACTGATGTTTCTGTTATTGCCAACGGCGTTGAAGTGGAGCAGGCAATTCTTGCCGCTGAGGCTCTGAAGGCTGAGGGAATCAGCGCTTCCGTTATAAATATGGCTACCATTAAGCCCATTGACCGCGAGCTCGTTATCGAAGAGGCGAAGCGGTGCGGCTGTATCGTTACCTGCGAGGAACATTCCGTTATCGGCGGTCTCGGCAGCGCGGTATGCGATGTTGTATGCGAGAGCCTGCCCGTCCCCGTGGTTAAGGTAGGCACTAACGACTGCTTCGGAAGAAGCGGCCCTGCTAAAGAGCTTTTGTCTCTGTTTGGGCTTGACGCCGCTGCGATCGCCGAAAAGGCAAGGATCGCCGTAGGCTTGAAAAAGCAGTAATTTACCGGCGGCACGCTTTTGTGCCGCCTTTTTTATAAAATTATATGGGAGGTGCAGCGCGTGAACATAGCTCATTCATGTGCTGTTTATAAAAAATGCGGAGGCTGCCAGCTTACAAATCTCAGCTATCAGGAGCAGCTAAGCTATAAAATGAGCAGGGTCATATCCCTGCTCGGAAGATTTTGCCGCGTCGATGAAATTATCGGTATGGATGACCCGAGTCACTACCGGAACAAGCTGTCGGCGGCTTTTGCCGCAGACAAGCGGGGAAGGGTCGTTTCCGGCGTGTGGCAGTCTTCGGAGAACCGTGTGGTCAGGACTGACTCATGTGTTATTGAGGACGAGGTGTCCTGCTGGATAGTGCGCGCCGCTCGCGGGATGCTTTCGGAATACGGTATCAGTGTATATAATCCCCGCAGCGGCAGGGGGGCTTTGCGCCATATTATGGTGAGGCGCGGCACCGTTACGCGAGAAATTATGGTGGTGCTTGTGACCGCCGATGTGCGTCTTGAGAGGGGCAGAGAATTTGCAGAGTCTCTTGTGCAGCGATTCCCTCATATACGCACGGTGGTGCAATGTGTGAACGACACGGATATCCCTTTATGGATGGGAGAAAAACAGACCGTTCTTTACGGCGAGGGCTATATCGAAGATGTGCTTTGCGGCTGCTTTTTCCGTATTTCTCCCCGCTCTTTTTATCAGATAAATCACTCGCAGACTGAGATTTTATACAACAAGGCGCTTGATTTTGCGCGCCTCAGACCGGATATGCTGGTGCTTGACGCATATTGCGGTATAGGCACTCTGGGTATTATAGCCGCTGCCGAGGCGGGACATGTTATCGGCGTTGAGACTAACGGAGAGGCGGTCAGAAACGCTATCGAGAACTGCCGTCTCAATCATACGAAAAACTACCGTATATACAATACGGATGCGGGGAAGCTTATGACTCAGCTTGCGCGGGAGAATAAGCGCGTGAATGTGGTGTTTGCAGACCCGCCCCGCGCCGGATGTTCAAAAGAATTTCTGGCGTCTCTCCTTCGGTGCGCGCCGGAGAGGATCGTTTATATTTCCTGCAATCCCGAAACACTTGCGCGGGATATGGCATTTATTGTGCGCGGCGGATACAGGTGCGAGAAAATCCAGCCCGTGGATATGTTCCCGCATACGAAGCATGTGGAGACGGTAGTAATGCTTTCCCACAAATAATATAGCTCTATTAAGGAGATTTCTTTATGACAAAACAAATCGAAGATTATGTAAGAGAAAGTCTAGTGGGAGAAGCCCAAGCAACAGCCTTGGAGTTTGTTGCATTTTTGAGACGCAACAACATTGAATTTTACAAGGATAATGGTTCTTGTTGGAAAGATAAAATATATTATTGGCTTAAATTCAATGGAGAATGCGTTGCTTTCATAGCAATTAACGATCCTGATGAGCCTGAAAATCTTTGGACTATTTGGTCCAATGATAGTGCCGCTTTTTGTACCGATATTATGGATGAAGAAATCAAAAATAACGCCTGGAAGCATATTGATTTCTGTGGCAATTGCGGTTCTTGCGGTGGTGGCAAGAAAAAAATCATTTTCGGAAAAGAATTTAATAGAGTGTGCGGTTGCACATTTAGGCTTGATAATCCTCAATGGGGTGATTTACCTTTTTTAAAGAAAATGATAGAATTATGTCTTACCAAGCACTGAATTTGGTTAACCAAATTCGATTTTCGGTTGGCTTTGAAGGCTTGTGGGAAAGAAGTAATATCGTGGAGTGTGTTGCTTCGATGGTAAGGGTTGTCGGGTAATTGTAATAAGCCTTTGAGAACATTTTTTCAAGACAAGCTATTGATAGTTATAACTAAAGGTACTAACATCTTAATGCTATTCATAAACAGAAAACTAATATATTGATATGTAATTACATAATAGGAGTTTTTGAATTGTGACCTTAGACGATTTTAAGTATTATGTTGGAGAAACGCTTTATTATTGCCAATCCATTGAACATGATGTCAAATGGATCTATTCGATGATGCTTTGCGGCGACAGCCAAGAAAACTTTTTAGATATTTCTGATTGGACATTGGGAAAAGTTATCAATGAATTGGAAGAATTGGATTATTCCGATAATGATAACCTTTTAAGCCATTCACAATATGAATTGTTGAGAGAAATCAAAGAAGAGCGAAATTATTTGGTTCATCAAGTTTTCAGGGATTTTGCATATAAAGATGGATATGAATTTGACATGGCATTTCGAAGAGCTTGCAACAGATTGATTAACTTTCACAATCGATTGAAAAAACTCTGGCACAATGTTGAAGATATAAGAGTGGAGTTTGCCAATAACAGATAATACATAAAGTATTACAGATTTGCGGTTTTTACACGTATGAATTATCGGCGTATTTATTTCGACCAACTATTGAGTTATATTCAGTGTGTGGCATTTATGACAAAGAGATGAAAAGCGAAAGAAGAATACATATAAATCTGACACTTGTAAAGTTTACTTTGGAATACAGGGAGCGGCTTTTTGCATGACGGATTTGCCGTACCGTGAAGTATTTCAGTATATTCAGATGATTATCCGCGGCAATGCGGATGTCGCAATGGAGGTATATTTATGAACCTGAAAATCGCAATATGTGATGACGAACAGGCTCAAATTGAGTATATTTCCGGGCTTGTATCCGAATGGGGCAAATCAAATTCACATGTTTGCAGGATAGAACCGTTTCCCAGCGCCGAAGCATTTATGTTTGCTTACGAGTGCTACCCTGACTACGATATTCTTCTACTGGATGTGGAGATGAAAACCATGTCCGGCATTGAGCTTGCCAAGCGGCTGCGAAAGGATAATAACCGCTCCGAAATCATATTTATTACATCTCATTATGAGTTTGCGGGGGAGGGCTATGAGGTTGACGCGCTGCATTATCTGATTAAGCCGATAAACAGGGAAAAGCTTGAGCAGGTACTTACAAAAGCTTCGGAAAAGCTGTCGGTTGAGCCGCCGTCCGTTGTTTTTTCTTCAGGCGGAAATACAGTAAAGCTCTATGAGAGCGATATATATTATGCAGAATCCTTTCTGCACTATATTTCAATCCGCACATATGACGCGGAATATAAAGTCAAAGAGAGCATTTCCTCCTTTGAAGCAAGGCTCAGTGAAGATTTTATTCGCACTCACCGGTCATATATTGTAAATCTCAGGCATATCATCCGGATTTCGCGCACAGGTGTTACTCTTGAAAACAGGGCAGTTGTTCCGCTGGCGAGAGGGAAATACGATATTATAAACCGCGCCTTTATTTTAAGGAATTGATTATGAGAAAGAAAACATATCTGAAGCTTACCCAATATCAAACCGAGCAGTCAATGCGTCATCTCGGCGAGGTCAGGGGTATATATACGGAAATGCGAGGGTACAAGCACGATTTCCATCACCATTTGCAGACACTGAAGGTATACCTTGAATCGGGCGAAACAGAGCGTGCTCTTTTGTATATTGAAGAGCTTGACGGTAAACTGATGAATGTCGATACTTTGCTGAAAACGGGAAATGTATCACTGGATGCCATACTGTCGGCAAAAATCGCGCAGGCAAAGGAAAAAGACATCGGAGTGACCGTAAAAGCTGTCGTGCCGGACGAGCTTACGATTTCCGATGTCGAACTGAGCATTGCGGTGGGAAACCTGCTGGACAACGCTATTGAAGCCTGCTGTGCGGTGGAAAACAACAGATTTATTAGGCTGTATATGTCAATGAAAGGGAAAATGCTGTATTTTTCCATGATGAATTCGGCGGGAGAGAAGCAGACGAAAAAGGGCTCTCTGTTTGAGTCACATAAGGAGGGAATTCACGGATTCGGATTGCGCAGAGCCGAGGCTATAATTGAGGAGCACGGCGGATGGGTGAAATATAACAGCGAAGACGGGGCATTTACATCAGAGTTTTTGGTACCGGCTATGGAATAAGTTGCAATTCGTGCACCGGAAGAAGCATTTCGTGCACGAATTTTTCTTTCATTTGAAACCGGTGCTACAATGACGGCAGAAAGGAGCGGTTGACATGAAAAAGAAAACCGACACGAAAAAACCGTATAAGTCCCTTATGTCAAATGCTGCATGGTCATTCCGCCGGCTGATGAAATACGCGCCGTCGTCATTTATTATGCTTGTTTTGTGCGTACCGCTGAACATAGCGATGACATATGCGGGGATATATTTACCGTCCCTTGCAGTTGCCGAAGTGACGAACAACAGCTCATTTGAAAATGCTTTGCTGTCTGTCGGAGGACTTCTGATTGCGATGCTTGCGGGCAGTATACTTACAGATATTTTCCGGAGACTTTCCCGTTCCCGCCTCGGAATATACCGCTATATGGTTACCGATGAGCTTACCCGCAAGTCTCTCGGGTGCTTTTATCAGATTTATGAGACTAAGAAAATGAGGGATCTTCTCGGTCGTGCGGAACGCGCTACCCAGATGTGGGGCGGTACGCTGCCGCTTGTGGATTTGCCTACAAAAACGCTTAGTCTGATCGAAGCTGTTATTTGTTATTTTCTTTTCGGTACGGCACTCACTTTTGTTTCTCCGTGGATAGTTCCCATTCTTACCGCCGCCCCGATCGTGAACTGGCTGTGTGCGAAGCTGTACCGCAAATGGGAATACAGCCATCGCGAGGAGCAAAGCGATATTGACAGCAAGCTGTGGTACGTTCAGTCAAAGCCGTCCGATTTCGGCTTTGCTAAGGATATACGCATATACGGTATGGCTGAATGGATACGCGATATGTACCGCAAGCTCTCTTCTGAGAAGCGTCGGTGGGAGAATAAATCCATATTGCGTCAATTTGTGTCGGGTCTGGCAGATCTTTTTATAATACTTATCCGTGACAGCGGGGCATACGCCTTGCTGATTGCGATGGCTTTGAGGGGCGAAATCACCGTTGACAGATTTGTATTTTGCTTTGCGGCCATATCATCCTTTGCATCATTTATCGGAAGCATTATCGGCAACTACAATTCAATGCAGTCTGTCAGTATGTATATATGCGATTTCAGAGAATATCTCGATATTGCCGAGTATGACGGAACGGGAGAAGCGGCAATCGACGGAATGCTTGAGCTCTCTCCGGAAATCACATTTGACCGTGTCACATTCCGATATGACGGGGCAAAAACCGATACATTGAAAGACATATCTTTTACAATCGGATCCGGGGAGAAAATAGCGCTTGTAGGATTAAACGGCTCCGGCAAAACTACTTTAGTCAAGCTGCTGTGCGGGCTGTATGAACCCACTTCGGGGGAAATACGCATAAACGGTATTCCGGTTAAGAAATTCTACCGCCGCGACTATTACAAACTGTTTTCTCCGGTATTTCAGGACGTGGAAACTTCTTTCTTCTCCCTTGCAGAGACGGTTGTTGCCGGGTCCGGCGATGAACCGGACTACTCTCTTGCGGAACAGTGTATGCGCCGCGCCGGACTCGGGCCGAAAATCGATTCGCTTCAGAACGGTATATATACAAGGCTTGACAAACAGGTGAACGAAGACGGAATTGAGCTGTCGGGCGGTGAAGTTCAGAAGCTGATGCTAGCGAGAGCTTTGTACAAGGATGCTCCCGTGCTGGTACTGGACGAACCTACCGTTGCTCTTGACCCTATCTCGGAAAGCCGTGTATATGAGGAATATATGCGTCTGTCAGACAGAAAATCGTCTCTTTTTATCTCGCACAGACTTGCGTCAACAAGATTCTGCGACAGAATTCTGTACCTTGACAACGGGCGTATTGCGGAAGAGGGAACTCACGGCGAGCTCGTGGACAAGGGCGGCAAGTATGCGAAGCTGTTCGAAATTCAAAGCTGCTGGTACCGTGACGGTAGCGGCGGATCGAAGGAAAGCTCGGGGAAAGGAGAACAGACGAATGAAATTTAAGGAGCATCTATCTATATTCATCCGTGGGTTGAGACAGTACCACGCATACGCGCCGAAATATTTTGTAAGCCACTCTTTGGGCGATATTGTCAGAGCTGTGACGCCGTATGTTCCTGTATATTTCTCTGCGAGGCTTATTGATGCGCTTGCATCGGGGGAGCCCGCCGCGAGGCTTATTATGTATGTGGCTCTGACCGTGGGACTCACTTTTATACTGCACCTTATATCGGGATACCTGTCTTCTGTCGATGCGAAAACGGATTATAACTGTTACCGTCAGGAGCAGTGGGCGTATTCCGAAAAGGCCATGTCTATGGCTTATGAGTCCATAGAAGACCGCGACATATACCATTTGAAACATCAGATAGAAGCGGAATCACAGACCGGGTATAATCTATATCAGATTCGTCATAGCTTTTCGAACATGATAGGCGCAGTTACAAGAATTATCGCTTCCGCTTCAATGTCCTTTTCGTTTTTTACATTGACGTCCGTCCCGCTCGGTATGAAGCTGGCGGCGGTTGCCGTTACTGCCGTTACGGTTGTATGTAATGTGCTTACGACATCAAAGCAGATGAAGGAACGCTGTAAATTCTTCCGTAATAATGTATTTATGAATGTCTACCTTGACAAATTCAGCGACTATATCGGCAATTACGGCGCCGGTAAGGATATACGGCTGTACGGAATGGAGGATATGCTGGCCGAAAAAAGAGCTGAAACCGAAAGCAGTTTTTATCGCAGATCGATTCATGTGGATAACAGATTGGCATTGATGTCCCTTCCGGGTCAGCTTCTGAATACGGTATTGCAGTTTGTCTTGTATGCAGTGCTTATTTACGGTGCATTGAAAGGCGATGTGACCGTGGGATCAATTGCAAAGTACGTATCCTGCGTGACAATGCTGCTCGGCGCGGTTACTACACTGATAGTGGGTATAAATACAACGCTTGAAAACAATTTGCACCTGAAACAGTACTTTTCATATTTCGACATACCGAACAATATGTACAAGGGCTCGCTGACCGTGGAAAAACGGGATGACCGCGAATACTATGTGGAATTTTGCAATGTTTCATTCAAATATCCCAATACAGACACATATGCCCTGCGGAATGTGAATATTAAATTCAAAGTCGGTGAAAAACTGGCTGTCGTCGGTGTGAACGGCTCCGGAAAGTCTACGTTTATTAAGCTTATGTGCCGCCTGTACGACCCGACCGAGGGGGTAATTCTGCTGAACGGAGTGGATATACGTAAGTATGATTACGATGAATACATGTCGCTTTTCTCCGTAGTATTTCAGGACTTCAAGCTGTTTTCCTTCCCGCTCGGGCAGAATGTGGCGGCAAGTCTTGATTACGACAAAGAGCGTGTTGTCACCTGTCTGACTCAGGCGGGGTTCGGCGATAGGCTCGGCGAAATGCCCATGGGGACACAAACATGCTTGTATAAGGATTTCGACAACAACGGAGTAGAGATTTCGGGAGGTGAGGCGCAGAAAATCGCGCTTGCCCGCGCCCTTTACAAGGATGCGCCGTTTTTCGTACTGGATGAGCCGACTGCCTCCCTTGACCCGATTTCGGAATATGAGGTATATTCAAAGTTTAACGAGATCACCGGGGACAGAACAGCCGTCTATATCAGTCACCGTCTGGCATCGTGCAGGTTCTGCGACAGGATAGCTGTGTTTGACAACGGATCCGTTATTCAATACGGTACGCATGACTCGCTGCTGGAGGATGAAAGCGGAAAATACTATGAACTGTGGCACGCTCAGGCACAGTATTATACATGATCAGTTTTGGATTTCGGTAACGGATGACGGCTGGATTTACTGCAAAGCTTAGGTTGATATATGGGGTGGGGTGTGGTATAATAGTCGCAGAAATCCTTGCCTACGGGAAGTCTTTGCGGCTTTGACCGCCCGTGCCTTGCCCGGTTGCGACATTGACGGCCTCGCAAAAATGCCCTTGCGAGCAAGCATTTTTGCTTCGTGATACTGTTTACTTAAAACAGTGTCCGGTGGATATTCAAAACTATGGAACGGAGATGGGAATACATATGAATCTGACACTTGTAAAGCTTACTTGCGAATATAAGGCGCAGCTTTTTGATATGATGGACGAGTGGTGTGCGTCGGGAGAGAAGATCATTCCCTACGTCATTCGTAAAAACGATTATCACGATTTTGAAAACTATGTCGCAAACTTAGAGATTACGGAGGAGCGGGAGGGGCTTGTACCCGATTCCACATATTTTTGTCTGGACAGGGACAGGAATATTTTTGTGGGTGCGGTAAACATCAGGCATCGGCTGAACGACGCTCTTTTGCGAGACGGCGGGCATATCGGAGACGGTGTGCGCCCTTCGGAACGCAGAAAGGGAGTTGCTACAGCTATGATAGCTCTTGCTCTTGACGAATGCAGGAAGCTGGGCATTGACAGGGTGTTGATGGTATGCGACCGCGACAATATAGGCTCTGCGAAGAGTATTATCAACAACGGCGGCGTGCTTGAAAACGAGATATGCGACGGCGGAGATGTTGTGCAGAGGTACTGGATAGATATTTAACAGGCAGAGCTTTAGGGGGAATTATGGCTACATGGATTACACATCTGCGAATAGCCGAAGCGGTGATGCGGCGCTTTCCGGGACTTCCCGAAGCGGAATTTGCCATCGGAAATATTGCGCCTGACAGCGGCGAGGCTCAAGCCGACGGGCTTTCTTATATGCCTCCGAAGTCGGTTTCCCATTTTCTAAATGGCGGCAGGGCGGACTTCCGGCTTTTTCTTCAAAAGTACGGCGACAGGCTGAGCTGCTGCGGGGAATCGGAGCGCTCTTTCTATCTTGGGTATATATCTCATCTCATAAGCGACGCTATATGGAGCGAGCAGGTGTATGCTCCGCTGAAAAGCAAATACAAAGAGGGAATAGAAAAAGACTACCCGGCGTTTGTATGGGATGTTAAGCGGGATTGGTATGATCTTGATCATCTTTTTCTGAAAAAGCATCCGGATTTTCATCTGTATGAGGTTTACAGTGCAGAGAACGGCATTGAAAATACATATATGGATGAGTTTTCGCGCGGAGCTTTTGAAAAAAAGAGAGCGGAAATCGTTGATTTTTACGCGGGAGAGCATTATAATCTTGAGAGAGATTACAAATATATGACAGAGGCGCAAATGGATGCTTTTGTCATTACGGCGGCGAAGCGCGTCGCCGGGGAGATCACGGGCCTTATGTGCTCTAAGTAACGGAAACGGATTTCATAAATGACAGACAGAATTCTTTTGGCAAGCGATTTTGACAGCACCCTGTGCCATTGGCCGCAGGGCATTGTGGATGACAGGGACAGAGCCGCCATACGCCGTTTCAGAGAGGCGGGCAACCGCTTTGCGGTAGTTACGGGAAGAACATATCAAAATGCTCTGTGGGGTTTCGACGGAACGGATTTTCATGATATGGACGCCTGCTTTTGCCTCAGCGGTGCGCTTTGCTTTGATTCAAACGGAAAGGTCATATATGACAGGCGCGCGGACGGTGCCGCTCTTTCCGATATTATCGACTATTTTCGCCGCACCGGAGCCAGGTATCTCGCATACGATATAGGTACGGAAAGCGGATTTATCGATATCGGCGGAGACCCGGATTTTCCTCCCACCGTATCGGCGGACGAGGCAAGACGGTTTGAAAGCTTTACCAGCCTTAACGCGGGGTATCCCGATGCGGATACTGCGAAAGAACGTGCGGCGGAGATCGGCAGGCTGTTCGGCAATGTTCTGACTCCGCTTCAGAACAATATTGCTATAGATATGCCCCCTGCGGGAGTGAACAAGGCTTATGCGGCTACTTATGCAGCGGAGATGTTCGGTATTGCGCGGGAAAGAGTTTATACCGCCGGCGACAACTACAACGATATTTCAATGGTGGCTGAGTTTCACGGCTGTGCTATGGAATACGGCCCGCAGGAGCTGCTTTGCGTGGCTGAAAGAAAGATTTCGCTTTTGCATGAGGTTATTGACGACATAATGCAGAATTGAATTCTGAGATTACATAAAATGAGGTGTAAAAATGAAAAGGATAGTTTCGGCGCTTATTGCTTTGCTTTGCGTTGCCGCGCTTACGGCGGGCTGCGGCAAGGCTGATAATAATGACAGCGTTGATACGACGGAGCCTGTTACAACTGTCGATGACAGCACTTCCGCAGAAAACGGGAGCGGTACGAGCGAGGCTGTGACCACGGAAGCAGTTACCGATCCTGCACCCGGACATGTGACGGAAATCAAGCTTGATAAATATGAAGTAAATATAACTGTCGGCTCTAAGGATATGCCTTGGGTCACCATGCTTCCCGAGGACGCCGAGAACAAGGCGGAAATATGGGAGAGCGACAATACTTCTGTGGCGACGGTTGATAAGTACGGCAATATTACCGGCGTCAGCGAGGGAAGCTGCACTGTTACGGTGACTTCCGCCGACAACAAAAACGTCAGTGCAAAGGTGGCTGTTAATGTGAGCGCTGCAAAGGGACTTACCTATATTCAGGGAATACTTGTGGTGAACAAAACATATTCGCTGCCTTCGGATTACAATCCAGGAGTGGACAGCACTGCAAACGCGGCGCTTAATGAAATGATTGCCGCGGCTGCCAAAGAGGGAATAAATCTTTGGATAGCTTCCGGCTTCCGTTCATACTCGCGGCAGGAAACGCTATACAACAACTATGTTGCACGCGACGGTAAGGCGGCGGCGGACAGGTACTCGGCGCGACCGGGGTATTCGGAGCATCAGACCGGTCTGGCTTTTGACCTGAATTCGCTGGAGCAGTCCTTCGGAGAGACAAAAGAGGGCAAATGGATAGCGGAAAACTGCTGGAAATACGGGTTTATCCTTCGCTATCCTCAGAATAAAGAAGCACAGACCGGATATATGTATGAGCCGTGGCATGTGCGCTACCTCGGTAAGGATATAGCGGAGAAGGTATACAGGAGCGGTCTGTGCCTTGAAGAGTATCTAAATATTACATCTGTATACGCAAATTGAACAATACATTTTGAGCCGGCAGAATTTTTTCTGCCGGCTTTTCAAAAAAATTAAAAATAATTGTTGACAAGATGCAATTTAATCGCTATAATATATAGCACCACACGCGAAACATTTGTTAATATTTTTTCAAAAAACGAGAAAAAAGTACTTGACAAAGGGAAGCGGGTTTGGTATACTAAGAAAGCTGTCGACGAGGGCGGGAGCCTGAGAGGCAGCAAAAA
>CAMFEL010000037.1 GCA_945949385.1 uncultured Clostridia bacterium
CGTGCCTGAGAGAAGGCGCCGGCGGGAGCTGCCCCGTCCGTTATCCACCGGGGAAGAAACATGGCGATACGGCGCTGGGCACCCTTGAAGCCGCCCCACAGAAAAAGACTGTCGGCGGCACCGCTGCGGGTCTGACCGTCATAAATCAGGCGTTGCTGACGGGGTGTCAGAAAGGAGGTAGCCGTTACCTCACCCCTCTCGCTTCTCTGCGAAAGCTCCGCCGCTCTTGCAAGCAGCAGACGTTCTTCGTCGCCGCAGACTGCGGAGCCGTATTTGTTTTTACTGTTGTCGGAATACATAAAAAGCGGTAATATACATACGCCGCCCTGCCAGAGCGGGGCGGCATATAAGGTAATTACAGTCTGAAAAAATCAATACTCGCCGAAGTCGTCGGAAACGGAATCCTGACGCTGTTCGGGCTGAGCGGGCGCCTTGCGGGAGGTAAGCTTCGCGTCACCCACATCAACATTGCTGGGGGTGATAACATAAGCGTTGGAGGCTATCTTCTTCAGAGAGCCGTCAATGGAATAAGCTACGCCGGACAAAAAGTCGATAAGGCGGCGTGCGGTTTCCTTATTGGTATTTTCCAGGTTAAGTACAACGGTTCTTCTGGAGAGAAGATGATCCGCGATCTGAGCCACGCTGTCAAAAGACTCGGGTTTTACGACCTTCATTTCAAGGGCGCTGCCTGCGGAGGTGGAGATGCTGATGCCGCTTCCGCCGCCGAGACCGGACATACCGGTACCCATACCCGTGCCGGCGCCTACGGTGCCGTCGGCGTCCATGCCGTCGTCATAAGAGCCGAAGCTGTCGTTGTAGTACTCGTCGTCGTTATATGCTTCGCCGTAAACTTCCTCGTCGTCAGTTCCGCTCATTCTTTTCTTGATATTATCAACGATTCCCATTAGAGTTATACCTCCAAAAAATTTTTCGTTTTTCCCGGGTTCAACCGTGCTGCGGGTATATTCTGCTGCCGAAAACAGAGGAGCCGACGCGCACCATGGTGGCACCGCATTCAATGGCAGCCTCAAAGCTGTCGCTCATACCCATAGATAATACAGACTCTATTATATTATGCGATTTATTTTGCAAAATGTCAAGATATATTGAATATGTTTTATCAAAATATTTTTTATAATCGTCATTTTTTTCGCAAACCGGCGCCATAGTCATAAGACCGCGCACCCTGATACCGGGCAGGGTCTCCATATACGACACCAGCTCATCGCATTTTTCGGGCATAACTCCGCCCTTGTTTTCTTCTTTTCCTATATTGATTTCGCACAGCACATCGGTGACGACTCCGGCTTCGATACTGCGCTTTGAAATTTCAGCCGCCAGCCGCTCCGAGTCCACCGACTGTATCATATCCGCCTTGCCCACAATACTTTTTACCTTGTTGGTCTGCAAATGCCCGATAATGTGAAGCGGAACGGTACCTCTCAGCGCGTCGTACTTCTGAAGGAATTCCTGCACCTTGTTTTCGCCGACACACTTAAGTCCCAGTTCGTTTATTGCAAACAGGATTTCCTCGGCAGGCACGGTCTTTGTGGCGCACAGCAGGGTAACATCGCCCATTTTCGGGTCGCGTTTTGCCTTTGCCGCCTCAATTTTTTCGCATACCCGCTTGTAGTTTTCCCGTATCTGTTCTTCTCTTGCCCTGTCCATATGCTATCCTCCTATGACTCTTCCGTCGTAAAGGCCCTTGCCCTTTGTGATTATACTGTCGTGAAGGCCGAGGCGGCGCACATATCCGCCGTTCTCTCCGTTCCCCTGTTCCTCTGAGCCCTCCGGGCTGACCGTGCTGCCGGATTCTTCACTGACAATACATATTCCGTCACTGCGGTACAGTATATCAACGGCGCAGAAGCGCACGGTGGAGCCGTCCAGAATATAGACTCCCGTAACGCCGTCCGTCACACGCACCGCCGACTGAGGCACGCGAAGCCCCGTATATTCCTCCGTCACCAGCGCAACACTCTGCACTCTTGCGAAATCGAAGCCCTCGGGCATAAGCCGCGAGGTCAGTATCAGCAGGGCTTCGTCAGCGTCGGTGAGAACGCTGTACACATCCATATCAAAGGACACGGAACTGCTTTTGAAGTTTACGGTGCAGCTGTCGCCCTCTTTGTAGCGGGAGGCGCTGCCCCGATCCGTTTTCAGCACCAGATACCAGGTAGACTCCGTTACGGTCTTTCCCACGCAGTTTGCCCCGTTTGACACGGGGGACGCAGAAAGAAGCTGTGACAGGGAGGAATAGGTAGCTCCCGCAAGCTTTGCCGCATCAAAAACCTGCTCATAGCCGTCCACGGAGGGATAAAAGTATCCGCTTACGGTGGAGGTCACGGTTTGCAGACAGCTTCCGAGCCTTGAAGTCAGCTCCGAAATCTGACTTCTCAGCGCCGCGATCTCACTGTCAAAGCTCCCCTGCGAGCCCGTAAGCACGGCCCGCTTGTTCACCGAGGTCATGAAAGAGGAGCGCAAAGCCAGAGCGTCTGCGGCGTTGCCGCTGTCTGCGGAGTCCCTCATTTCGGCAAGCAGGGTGTAAATATCGTTGTCGATCGAAACGGAGTCCTTGAGAGTTGCGGTGCTTCCTCCCGCGGCGCAGGAGGCCAGAAGCTCCGCCTGCTCCTCAAGCTCCGAGATCTTTGCTTCGATGTCGGGTGCGGAAACGGAGTAGATCTTCGCCACCTCGCCTCCTGCGGGCACGCTTTCCCCGTCCTTTACGGAGGCGACGGCGCTTTTTCCGGAAACGGTGCTGTATACGGGTGTCTCGCTGCGAAAAATATACCCCTGCCCGTCAAGGGTCGCCTGCGCGGTGGTCTGCGTGGCGGGGACGGTCTCCACCTCCCTTGTAAAGGAGCGCCATATATGATAGCCCAGATAGAACACCAGTCCCAGAGACAAAAGGGCACCGAGAATATAAAGTCCCACCCTTTTCAGATATTCCGTATCCAAGCCGACACCTCCTTTTTCGTCTGTCCGATTTTATGTTTATTGATCTGTTTTCTGATCTGTTCGTCCTGTGGGGAGCAGCATTTCCGCTGCCATGCGGGGAAAACGCCCCGTGACTTTCTTTACTGCTCTTTGCCGTCCAGGTGTATAACATTTACGCCGTCAAGCTTATCGGCAATATTGCCCTCAAGGGTGCGGCAGGTAAATACAAGAGACTGCGAGCCTCTGTCGGAGGCCGCCGACAGCAGGGAGAGAATACGCGAAAGCCTTGTCTCGTCAACTCTGGCAAAGCTCTCGTCGTACACGGCGGGAGGCGCATCATTCTGAAACAATATGCTGAGCAGGGCACAGCGCAGGCTTATGTACGCAATGTCCGAGGTGCCCGCCGAAAGATAAGCGGCGTCTCTTGTTTTGCCCTCTGTTTCAAAGGTCATATCAAAATTCCGTTCCACGCCCAGAGAGGCGTATCTGCCGTCGGTGAAATTGCCCATTATGGCTCCCGCTTCGCCGACAATGCGGGGCATAAGACTGCGCCTGAGGTTTTCGCCCGCTTCCTTCAAAGCGTCCAGAGCGCACATAATGGCGTTGTATTTTTCGCTGAGAACGGCTTTTTCGCACCTTACGCTGTCAAGCTCCGCCGCTACGGCGTACGGGTCGGGAGAGCCTCCCCTGAGCTGATTGAGACGGGCAGTCTTTTCTATAAGCTGCTGATTAAGGGATACCAGAGAGGAGCGGATAAACCGGGCTTTCTGCGCTGTTTCCCTTGCCTCGGCGGGACCCATGGAGCGCGCCTCCCGTCCGGCATCCGTGGCAAGCACCGCGGCGGCTTCCGCGGCGGCAGAGGCTCCGCCGTCGTCTCCAAGTACTTCGGAAACTGCGGCAAGTCTGCCCTCCCACTCTCTGCGGCTTTGCCATAAGGACTGCTGCTCTCGCTGCAGTGCTTCGACAGCGGAAACTGCATTTTGGGCAAATATATCCGTGTCGGGATTTTCCTCGCAATATACGGCACACAACCCGCGCAGCTCATATACAAGGGCGTCCTTGCGCTCCTGTGCGCGGCGCAGATTTTCCGCCGCCAGAGAATACTCCGAGGATGGGTCTTCTCTCAGACGGGAGAGGGCAATATGCCTTTCCACTTCTTTTGAAAGCCCGTCTGCGCCGTCGGCGTCCCATTCTCTCAGTATGGCTTTGAATTTCTTTGCTTTTGCGGCGCCTGCGGCAAAGAAAATGATTGCAAGTATCAGAAGCAGAGCCCCGGCGCCGATAGCCGCCCATTTATAGTAGCCCGAAAGAAAGCTCTGCAAAAGTTTGGGCATAAGAAATGCAAGGGCCGCAATGCCGACACCCAAAAGGATGAACAGCACGCCGAAAACTCTCAGCGCCGCCGCTCCTCCCGAGGCCTTTTTTGCAAGCTTTACATCCGAGCGAAGCCTTGCGGCCTCCTCCTCCGAAACCTCCTTGGGAAGCTGACGGTCAAGCTCCGCCTCCCTGCGGCCTGCTTCCCGAAGCTCAGTTTCTGCGGCGGCAATATCGGCGCTGAGCCTATGAATCCTCGCTGCGGCTTCACTGAGGGAGCCGTATTTTTCATATTCCGACAGAGAAGCGTCGATACGGGCGATCTCAGCACGGCATCTGCGGGCGTTGTCAAGCTTATCCGCGCGGGACAGCTTTTCGTACGCCTCTGATATTTCCGCACAGCGCTGTGCCTCCCTCTCCTTTTCCTCAACGCCTGCCTGCAGCTTTTCCAGACTGCTTTCAAGATTTATGATCTCGGCGCTCTTTTCCGCCGCCTCCGCAAGCTTTGCCGAGAGCCTTGCTTCCTCCCGCTCAAGCTCGTACAGCCGACCGCCCTGCCTGCCGCTTTTGTAGCGCAGGGTCTTGCGCTGTTTTTCCAGCGCGTCGGCAGCTTTTTTGGTGCTTATGCTTTCGTCGCCGGACATGAGTATGTTTTCAATAGCCTCCGCAAGACCGCTGCCGTCTATTTTTCCGCCGGACTGACGGACGAATACGGTGTTTACAAATACCTGCTCCGGAATTCCCAGCAGCGCTTCTCCGGGTACTTCGTCCTTAAACACCCGTTCTTTCGTGACGGCGTCGGTAACAGTCACCCGCTCCCGTACGCTTTCGGATACAGCCTGCGCGTCGGAGAAAACAAAGAGCTCCCGCTCAATTCTGTATTCGCCGCTGTCCGTCACCACGGTCATATTTCCGGAGGCACACCCCGTGCTCCAGGGAACATATTTGCGCCGCTCCGACATTTCTCCGTCGGATGTTCTGCCGGAAAGTCCGTAAAGCATAAACTTTATGAACATTGCCACCGTGCTTTTCCCGGATTCGTTTTCGCCTTCGATTATGTTAAGTCCGTCGCAAAGCTCAAGCTCTTTGTCTCTGAGCGGACCGAAGGAATCTATGTGAATTTTCTTAATATACATATCGAGCCTCCTTACAGCTCACCCGCAAGAGCGGAGAGCGCGTAGCGAAGCGCCCGCGCCGCAGTATCTCTCTGTGCGGGGTCTGCGCTTTCAAGCTTCGGCAAAAGGGTGCGGTATACTTCTCCCCGAATACCCTTGTCCGCCGCAAGCCAGCCGGCGTTCCAGGTGGGAGAGGTCTCGTCGCGCACCTGAGCGTATTTGACTCCCTTTATATACTCCGCCGCGTCTGCGGGGTCAATGCGCAGTGAGGGGTCAACGCTTCCCGTAAGGCGCACCCTTACAAGGTCATCGGCGCCGAAGCCGTTTTGCATAGCGGCACGCGCCGCAGCCTCGTATACATCCTGCACCTCGGAAAGACCCGAGCAGTCCGCATTGCATATGCGGAAAGAGTATTTTGCAAAAGAGATCGCCTCTGTACTTACCCGTACTCCCGATTCGTCCTTTTCAATGTTTATAAGGGTCGCGCTCTTGTCGCCGCTTTCTCCGAAATCCCGTCCCATAGGGCAGCCGCAGTAGGAGCCTATGCCGCGCAGAGCCTCGTTTGCCGCCTCGGGATTGTGAATGTGACCGAGAGCGCACCAGTCTGCGCCGAAATCACGGAGCGCCGCAGGGGGCAGGGGACAGCTTCGGCTGATGGGGGATGTGGTGTCGCCGTGTGCCAGCAGAATATTTATTCTGTGGGGATTTTCCGGCTTCAGCCCGTCCAAAGGACACCTGTCGTAAAACTTAGAAGTAAAGGCGTAGCCGTAAACATCAACGCCCAAATCGTCAAAGGGAAAGTAATTCAGCGCTTCGTCGGTGAAAACGCAGACATTTTCAGGCAGCAGTTCTCTGATCCATATGGAAGAGCTGTCCGCACAGTCATGATTTCCGGGAGAAATGACCACAGGGCAGGACAGCGCGGAAAAATCGCGGCGAAGCAGAGCCACGGTCTCGCGGGTCACAAACTCGTTGTCAAAAAGATCCCCCGCAATAAGCACCATATCCACTCCGCTGTCGGCGGCGTATTTCATCATTGCCGAAAAGGTACGCCTCAGCTCGCGGCGCATTTCCGGCGAGAGAACCGGAGAAAGTCCGGAAAAGGGCGTGTCAAGATGCACGTCACCCGTGTGCAGAATTTTCATAATCATGACCATACCTTTCGTTGATTTGCAGCGGCAAGACACAAATGGGGGCTAAAGCAGCCTGCGTGCGATAAATGTTTACCGTACTTAAAACTTGAGCCTTCCCTTTCGGCATACTTCATACGCGAGATTGAAAAAGCCGACACCTGTACTTATTTACAGTATAGCACAAAAGGGATGCCAATTCAACACCGCAAACCGACTTTTGCTCAGTAAAAAAGGAAGGCAGACCGTCAAGCGTATACGCACAGCGCCCATAAGCGCCGACTTTGAAATTTACCGACTTCATTTCTGCCGCAAATATCCGAAATTGAATTCCCCGAACAACAGCAAACCGCAAATCGGATAAAAAACTGTTGCAAACGGCGACGCGGTGTGATATACTGTATAAGTGCCGGGAGACTTTCCGGTAAAGTGAATATACGGAGATGTACCCAAGTGGTTGAAGGGTCCGGATTCGAAATCCGGTAGGTCGGTTCTGCCGGCGCTAGGGTTCAAATCCCTACATCTCCGCCAAAAAAGAAGTAACTTTTGTCTACAAAAGTTACTTCTTTTTTATCCAAGCCGCAGGCTTGGCATATCATCAGCCCCAACGGGGCTGTATATCATCCATCGCTTTGCGATGGTATATCATCACGGCATAGCCGTGCATAAACCCTCCTGCGGCTTGATGAGATGCAACACTGCGTGTTGATGATATGCAATTCCTGCGGAATTGATGATATGCAAGGCTTCGCCTTGATTTGTTCCATCAAAAATACATGTAACACAAACGCCCTCGGCAGCCAGAACGGTTGTCGGGGTCGCTTTTTGTGTTCGCTTGAAAAATTCATAGTTTTGTGGTATAATTAGTTCGATAAACTTGAATTTGACGAACAAATAAGCAACTTGATTTTGGGATATTCATCGCCTATGGCGTTGTAATAAATACAACTAAGAAAGGGTGGTTCATTATGAAAAAGAATAACAATTTGGGTGTGTGGAGGATGCACGGTAAATAATCCTCCAAAACTAATTATGGAGGACATAAGATGACATTAGAAACACTACTGACTCAATTAAAGCTTCAAGCTGTTATTGAAGATGCAGTAAAACAAAAATTTACAAAAAACAGGCAGCAAGTTGCATCAATTGCAGAAACCGCTTATAGTAGCGACGATTTTGACTTTCCGCTATGCAAGCGAATGCCACTAACCCGTTTAATGGTAGTTGTATATCTCTTATCGCAAAAGTATGCAGAGTATAAGGCCATTGGTACAACAGATGAAATTATTTTGGATACTTTTAGAGATGTTTCTCTCCGAGCAAACTTGTACTACAAACAGTGTGGTAAAATTGGCATTTCCAAAGATGATGTTATATGGTTTCGCCACATTATGAATGTGCATATATTCAAGATAGGGGTATTGCAATATCAAACATTCAATATGATTTATTTGGATGAGGAAACCATTGGAGAACCATATATGGTATTTACACAAGAACAGAAACTCGCATTACCCAACGGCTCTCCTGTGATAAACTGTCACATTCAGAAAGGTGCAAATATTAGTGCTGCTTTGGTTAATGAATCTATTGACCAAGCCAAGGTGTTTTTCAAAGATTGCTTTCCTTCTATAGAATACAAAGCTTTTCTTTGCTACTCTTGGTTGCTCTATCCGTCGATGCTAAATATGCTTCCAAAGGATTCAAATATCAAGCAGTTTGCTGAACACTTTTCTATTATTGGTGCGTGCAACGATTCAGAACAAGCCATGGAGAATTTATTTGATTATGGCAAGCATAATCTGCCTTGTAATCCCACAACTCTACAAAGAATGGCAAAAAACGATAATGCAATTCTTGGTTATGGATGCGGAATAATTATGCTTTAGTGTGCAGCCAATTCCAATTTGTCAAACGGATAGACGCCATACTTTTGGTCGTTTTTACCCCCAATTATACACCTTTTAGTCGCTCTTTCGCATGAAAAAAGTCACTTTTGTCTACCGACAAAGGTGACTTTTTTCAATGATATCCGTTCCTTGTGGAACGGGTGATATATCTTCGATATGATATCGCACTGTCGTGCGATGATATATGCCTGCGGCATATGAGGAACGGATATTATATCATGCTTGCGAAGCAAGTATATCATACGGCTTGCCGTATATCATATCGCGTTAGCGATATATCATTGAATTATGTGTCCGTTTCCTGTATAATGAAAATAAGGCGCGTATCTTACGGAAAACAGTTTTTCCGTACTGCCTCTTGAATTTGCAATTGCTATATGGAGAAAGGGGATATCACCTGTGTTTGATACAGCTTTCAGGCATAACGACCCGGACGACTGCCATGATAAAACGGTAATCCTGCACGATTGTATTGCCGAAAAAGTTATGTATAAAAACGGCATACTTTGTTTTGAATTTCCGGACGGTTTTTGGGTAACACACCTGCACGAAGCAAACGGTACGGGCGAAACCGTCAGAACAACGGCAGCCCGGGCGGATTTTCAGATTGAAGATATAAACGATGTAGAAGCACACGTATATACCCGAAATATCTTCAAGAAAACCGTGGTGGAATTCCGGAATGCTAAAGACCTTGCAGATGCCGTAAACAGCGGCAAATGCACGCTGGAATTTTTATATCAATACAGAACCTGCTTTGAACAGATGTGGAGCTGTGCACTGCAATTTGGGAAAAAGCCGTATTACAGAGCGTGTCAGCTTCATATGCCGGGAGCGGTTGCCGTATACCGCTGGAACGAGCTCCGTCCCGACCGTAAATGGTAGGCTGCGCATATATAAGCCTGCTTTGGTCAGAATATAAATTCTTCTCCGTTCGGATGTTCTTTCATACTTTCGACCGGTATTCGTTTTTGTAATCCTTACACGATCGCGGTGAAAGCTGCCAAAGAACAGAAATCGGAGGGCAAAAGCCCTCCGATTACATACAACTGTCTGTTATCTGTTAAAAACATCGCGGAAAACTCCCCGGTGCTTTGTCTTGCAAATGCGGTGAAAATCACAGCTCCGCCAGTATTTCTGCGGCGTTGGTGTCCGGCTTTACCTTGGGCATGATCTTTTCGATATTGCCCTTTTCGTCGATAATGAAAGTGGTTCTTACCACTCCGAGACCTATTTTCCCGCGCAGGCTTTTTTCTTTCCACACACCGTACGCCTTGATGGCGGCAAGCTCCGGATCCGACAGCAGAATAAAGGGAAGATTGTATTTTTCCGCAAACTTAACATGAGAGGCTATGCTGTCCTTGCTGACGCCGATGACCTCCACGCCCTTTGCCTGAAACTGACCGTAAGCACCCGCAAAGGCGCATGCCTGACGGGTACAGCCGGGGGTGTTGTCCTTGGGATAAAAATACAAAACCACCTTTTTGCCGAGAAAATCCGACAGAGTGACTTCTTTTCCGTCCTTGTCCTTTAAGGTAAAATCAGGCGCTTTCATGCCGACTTCCAACATTTTTCATTCTCCTTCGGTATAATATGAGTTTTGCCCTGTGCGGCAAGCCGTACGGGTTTACATACCGTAAAAATCATAGCACAGTAAAGACCGAATGTCAACCGAGGCAATGCCGAAAATAACGGAAGATTTGCGCCGAATATATTGACAAATTTCTTACTTTCACTATAATTGTGCCTGAAACAGTGTTTATGAAACCCAAAACCTGCGCCTATGTGCGGGCGGTGTTTTGAGATATACGGCAATGAAAAAGGAGGGCGGAAAATGCAGAAAGACGTAAAAATCAGAAAACAGGAAAGGAAGCAAGGTATGAAAAAGTACCTTAACATATCACTTGTCTATGCCGTCGCCGCTTTGGCGGCAGGCGTGTTTTACCGTGAATTTACCAAGCTCAACGGCTATACGGGAGTGTGCGAGCTGGGAAAGGTGCACCCCCATCTGTTTATTCTCGGTATGCTTGTATTTCTCGTTGTGGCGCTGTTTGCGGCGCATAACGACCTGAAAAAGTTTAAGACCTTCCGCGCCTTTCTCTGCATTTACAATATCGGCGTGCCCCTGAGTGCAGTAATGCTTGCGGTGCGCGGCGTATGCCGGGTGCTTGACTTGCCTCTTTCCTCCGGCGCAACTGCAGCTATATCCGGCATTGCGGGCATAGGTCATATTCTTGCGGGCGCGGGGATTATTCTGCTTATTCTGGCTCTTAGAAAGACCGCGAAAAACTGAAGGTGATTTTACGTAAAAAGCGCACACTGCCGGCGGCAGCCGGTTGCGTGTGGCTTATAGCCGGCTTTAATGTGGCAAGGCTCGGCATTCTCTCCTATATGAGGACAGACCCGGTGCAATTTTGGCATATCCTGATTTCCCTTGCGGTATTCTGCGCCTTCGGCTTTATGTTTTTCAAAATGAGCATGAAGCACACAAAGCGGGAAACGGCTTGAACAGCTCCGCGGGAATGACGAAAAATCGTTCTCCTCGTACACTGATTTAAGAAAAAAATATATCCTCCGTACGGTTTTTCGTCCGGAGGATATTTTTGGTATACTGCATATCCTATCTCTTTTTATAAACGACAAGCTCGGGATAGGCGCCTTTTTCTTCGTATGTGCACACGAGGATGAAATCCGCACTTGCAACAACGCCGAAGCGTCTGTCTGTGCCGAACTCGCATTCAAGCTCGGTGCCGAGGTAAACTGCACCGTCATCCAAAAATCTGACTTTGCTTTTGCAGGGCAGGCTGTATTCGAAATTAAAGCGGCTTCCCGAAACCGGGCCCAGCGTATCTGTTTTCGGCATTCCCTCGATTTGCAGGCTGTTGATTTCGCCTATGAGAATGCTTTTGAATTCATCAATCCTGTCCTTGCCGCCGAGTGCTTCGTACCTTTTCCAGTAATTCAGCTTCGGCAGCATATCCCTCATATACGCCCGAACATTTTCGGGGGTGAAATTCTCGTTTGCCATATGGGAAGCACAAAATTCAATAAGGTCGTCCATACTGCCGTAGGTATATCTGCCTTCGGCGTAACACCACTTGCAGTATTCCTCGTTGAAACAGCCGTCTGTCTCTTTGCCGATGTTACTGTCCTCCAAAGGCATACCGCAGCACTGGCATATCAACTGACGCGGAGAGCCCAAAAGAGTGTTGATCGATACATCAAACAGCTTGGACAACAGCTTCAGAGTCTCCGTGTTCGGAACGGTATCGCCGTTTTCCCAGCGGGACACCGCCTGCCTTGTAACATAAAGCTTTTCCGCCAGCTCATCCTGCGACAGACCGTTTTTTGTCCGCAGACTCAGTATAATATCCTTAGTATCCATAAAAGCATCACCTCGTACATATTATACCGCATATGTTTACTTCCTGCAAGCAACTTGCCGTTGCTGTCGTGTGCAATAGGAAACTGTCTCATGCGGAATCCGAAGCGTCGTCGACTTGTCCCTGTTTTCATTTGCGTGTTTTGCCTTAATTTTGACAGCGATATGACGTTAAGAGGTTAATATGTCATCGAATGCCGCCTTCATGTGGGCGCACTTTTCTGTCTCACCGACTTCATCTTCGGGACGGCTTAACGGTATGGTGTTGTACACTTCGCCGAGATTCTCAGTGTCGCCGCACATTAGAACGGAAGCACGGCAGAACCGTTCCTGCGTCGGATTTTCTCCCGGCGAAGCCGTTTTACGGTTGTTCCCCAGACACTATTCTGCCTCTTTCTTTTTTGAACCGTAAACTTCAAAGGGGCTTTTATACTTATAGTACATCTGCCTGACAAGGGTTCTTCAAAGAAGCAGATGCATATAAAAAGTATAGCGTCGCTTTGCTTTTCAAAGCGACGCTTGTTTTACTTGTTTTTGTCAAAAGTATTGAATGATTGATACTTTCTTAATGCGAATAACTGTCCGCCCTCGTTGTTCAAATAAGGCTGTTGCTTCCCTGCCGTGCTTCATATTGCGCGCTTTGCTTTGATAAAAAAGCGTAGGAAACGGGATGCTTTTTGCTGATTTCTTTCAGTCCTCAAGGCAGGCGTACAGAGTATTTCTAAGTCTTGGTGCGGTATAAGGCTCCTGATTGTTCATCATATGGTGGGCATAGTAGAGGGCAACCTGACTGTCGGGATCAACCAGCATATATGCTCCCGCGGCGCCCGTCCAGCCGAACTCACCGGGTGCTGAGGTCGCTCCTGCCGCCGTAGGGTCAACCAGAGTCCTGACTCCCAGACCGTAGCCGTATCCGGGGAACCAGTAGTCAGCCTTCTGATCCTCTCTCAGAGCGTCGCGGCGCATAAGATCTATGGTTCGTCTGCCGATAATATGCTTTCCGTCGGGAGTCTTTCCCCCGTTTGCAAGCATTTCGGCGAATTTTGCCATATCGGTTACGGTGGAGGCTATTCCCGCGCCGCCGCTTGCATATTCGGTGCCGAAAATCATATCGTTTCGCTGACCGCCGTTGCGAAAATATCTGCCCTCTTCATCACTGAAGCAGTATAGAGTGGCTGCGCGGTCGCTTTCCTTTATGGTGCCGTCGCAGTATTCCGTGTCCTCCATGCCTAAGGGATCGAAAATATACTTTTTCGCATAGTCCCGAAGGCTCATGCCGGAAATAACCTCCACAAGAGCGCCCAGTACATCGTGGGACATACCGTAATACCAGCCGCCGCCGGGCTGGCGGAACAGGGGATCGCCGGCAAGGGCGTTCATCATATCTACGGTAGAGCACTGCGGAGCATACTTCTCCTGTGCAGCGCGAAAAGCGTCTCCGTTCGTGCTGTAGTCAAGCCCCGATGTCATGGTGAACAGATCCCGCACCGTAATGCTTTTTTCGGCGGGGACGGTAATATCGGCGCCGTCGGCGTCTTTAGCGCGCACCCTGACATTTTTCCAGGCGGGCATATAGTCGCCTATGGAATCGGTAAAGAGAAATTTCCCCTGCTCCCACAGCATAAGTGCCGCCGTGCAGGTCACGGGCGGCGAGCAGGAATACATAAACATCTTGTGCCTGTCGCAGTCCATTTTCACGCCCTTTTCCACATCGGCGTATCCGGAGGAATACTTGAATACCGGTTTGTGCCTGTAATAAGCGACACAGGAACAGCCGGGAATACGCCAGGAAGTGAAATGATCCATAAGTTTTTCAAGCTTTTGAAAGTCCATAAAAACCTCGGTAAGTTCAGTCAAGAATGTATACTTTTACATCGCGTCTGCCGTAGCCGGCAAAGTTGGGATTACTTTCCTCGTAATAAATGTCGATGAAATTGCCCTTAATAAGTCCGCCCGTGTCTGCGGCGATACGGTAGCCGATACCCTCTATATATACCTTGGTGCCCAGAGGGATAACACGGGGGTCAACGGCAATCACCTGCTCCGTTGCGGGCAGACCCGAGGCGGTAATGCCGCCGCCGGTGTAAACGGTGGAATCGCACAAAAGACAGTAGGAGTAGCTGTAAACGGTGCCTCCCAGAGTGACGGTGCCGCCCACGCCGCGGGCAACAATTCGGTCAGTAGGCTGACGGCTGATATATTCGCCCGTTTCCACCCTTTCTGTTTCAACGCCGTTTACATATGTAACGTCATAGGTAACGGTGCGAATCCCCTCAACTCCCTGCTGCTGCACCCGTGTGCTTCCGCGGGGAACGGTGTCCGTGTCCACATATTTCGTTTCATAGTCAATGCTCACTTCAGCGCTTGCCGTGCCGTGAGTCACCGTGTCCACCGAAATATCTGTATCAGCTTCAATAAGCTTTGATGTGTCGACTCTCATCTGCTCGCTCTCGTCAAGCTCTATTCCCAGCAGACCGACAAGCTCGCCCACGGTGCGCGACTCTGTGGCACATACCACCTCGGGCTTTTTGTAAAAGCTGAATTTTACGGTATATTTTTTTGCCGCCGCAGATCCTTGGTCGCTGTTTTCGGCGCCGTCGGCTTTAACACTGACAGCGGATACAGCATTGTCTTCCTCTCCCGTGCCGTCCTCGTTCTGCCCGCCGCTTCCGCCGTCGGAGAGGGCAAGCGCGCCGAAAAC
>CAMFEL010000038.1 GCA_945949385.1 uncultured Clostridia bacterium
GAAACGCAGGAGAAAGTTTACTTTCTCCTGCGTTTCTTCAGATGCCTGCCGCTTTCGCGGCACCCATGCGGGAACTATTCTATATTTCCATACCCTAATTAAAAGTTTTTTGGAGTCCTTAGAACCTTTTTCTCAAAAAAGGTACTAAGCGGGGTACGGGGCAGCGCCCCGCTTGTGGTCGGAGCGCGAGGCAGAGCCTCGCATATCCTAAGCAGGGTCAATGGCAGCGCCTCGCATATACCCACGGAGCGCGGGGTAGCCCCGCTTACCGCCGGAGACCCGGCGGAGCCCATATTTAAATCAGTCAGTTATCCTGATGTTTATATTTCCGTGCAGCTTGTCGGATTCAATAAACAGCACGGGGATATTCATAAGGCTGTCGAACTGCTCCGTATAGTCGGCTCCGTCCACGGTTATTGTGCGCTTACCTGCGCCCATGTCCTCATATTCGATGCGGACTATAGCGTCTCTTACGGGTACGGTGATTTCACCGCTGCGGGCGGGGAAATAAGCGGGGAACTGAATTCTGAGTCCGGACAAGTCGGGTGCTATTCCGAAGCCGCAGCGTATCATGCCCTTCACGAGAACGGTGCCGCTGCCCGTATGCCAGTCGCCCAAGGATTCGCCGTCCATATTGAACTCGGCGTTTTCGCAGTAGGAGTTGGGCATAACGAATGTGGTCATTGTGCAGTTGTCATGGGTGATAACAATTGTTTTTTCAATTTCCTCCCAAGCACGGCGGCTTTCGCCTATCTCAAACATAGCAAGAGCGCCGAACAGACTGCCGTGTGCATATGCGCAGCAGTTTTCGTAGGTGCCCGGAAGAATATTCACTATTCTGCCCACTCCCTTGCAGTCGGGCGGGAAGGGCTTGTCAAAGGTCTTGAGACCGTATTTTGAGCTGACGGCGTCAAAGCACTCCATAAGACTTGCTTTCAGCGTGGGATCACGTCGAATAAAGCCTGTGTTTGCCCATATAGCGTTGGGAGTAAGGCTGAAACGGGACTTGCCGTCGGGGTCGCAGTAAGAGCCCACTTTGTAGGAGAGCTTGTCACCCCAGCCGTGTACTATGCGCCTGTGACCTTCTGCATCCGTATCAATAGCGTACTTGTCAAGACCCTTTTCGATGTTTGCCGCTTCCTTTGCATAACGGTCGCAAAGCTCGCCATAGCCGCCCACATGGGACAGAATTTCAATCATCTCATGGCAGTTGCGGTAGAACTGGAGAGTTGCCATAACCGTAACACCGCTGCCGAATTCACGGTCGGGGTCATCCGTCCTGCCGAGACCGTCGACGGCATCGTTCCAGTCGCCGAACAGAACTCTCATGCACTCCGTGCCGTATTCATGATCGATATTTGATTCAAGGTATCCCATAATGCGTATGAGATGCTCAAGCACGCTTGTAACTTCTCCCGTTTTGTGCGCGTCGCACCAAGCTTCGTCAGGAGCGTCAATATAGTTGCACTTTTCGTCCAGTATGGTCCAGTCGCCGGTGTAGGAAAGATATGTATATATTGTGGAAATTATCCAAACGCCCTGGTCAATGTACTTTTCAAGACAAACGGGGATCGCCACATCGGGGTCGGTGGGGTCGGAGGGAACGGAGAACATACGGGGCGGTCTGCCGGTAGTCAGAATGTTGTTAAGCGCATAGACTATCTTTTCGCGGCTGATCTCGGGCTGCCAGATAAGCGCGCCTTCAAGCTGTTGGAAAACATCGCGTATACCCAGATACGCTCCCGCGTAGTTTTTGCCGTGTGCGCAGAAAGAGGTCTGCTTCTGAACGCTGCGCAGGAACCGGTTCATGGCGGCGGCTCTCAGCTTTCCGTCTTTCCAATCCGCAAAACGGATCTTTATGCTGTCAAAATCGCCTGCTTCCGCTTTTTCCGCAGCCTCAAGCTCCTTTTCTACCGTGTCGATGTCGGTAAAGCTGCCTATATAAGCGGTCTCGCTGCCCTTACGGTGGCAAACGGTCAGCTCGTATTCAATGTTTGCACACCCACCGGCTTCAAGGGTAATGAGGTGAATTTCCGCACAGCAGGGCAGGTCGGTGGTGGAGGTACGGTTCGAAGCGCGCTCAATGCGTCCGCTCTTCAGCGATTCGGAGGCGGAAATACCGAGACCCTTTGCACCCAAAAAATCGCCTCTTGCAGTGGTGTAGCTTGTAAAGTCCGCCGTGCCTTCGGTAATGCGGCGGTTTATGACCAGCATATCGGAGTCACCGTTGCGGCTTTCAAGCACATAGCAGCCGTCGCTCTCTCTGCGTCCGTATTTTGACATACGCTGCCAAAAGGTCTCGGATTCGTTGAAGCGCAGCAGAGCCTCCATAAAGGAAGCAAGATAAATTTTGCGCTCTCTGTTGCTCTTGTTTACGGCAGACAGGGAAAAGTGAATGTGTTTTTTGCCGTCTACATGAGTGCGCAGGGTAAATACGACATCCGGCGTGTCGGCAACGGAAACGGCGTGCTTCAGGCTGTATACGGTACAGCGGTCGACGCTCTCTTCAAAAAGCTGACGGGAGGCTCCCGTTACGGAAACGGGAAAATATGTGCCGTCTTCCCTAATCAGTCCGCCGAAAAAGCTGACGGGAGATTCCTCACCGAAATTACAGGTGCGAAAAATGCTGAATACTGATTCGCAGGCGTCGATATAGCCGTCGGAATGTACCCATACCACAAGTCCGTCGCGCTCATAGGGGAAACGGCTGTCTCCCCGTCCTCCCGGTCTGCAAAGCACGCGGTCATAGTCAAGATAAACGGTGTCTCGGGGCAGCTTTACGCTGTCGGGGGAGCTGTCTGCCGCTTTTATTTCGTCAAGAAGTGAGAGTATTTTTTCTTTAGTCATTTGTTTCGGGGTCCTTCCTTGCCGCGTTTTGCGGGCTGTGATGTGTTTGCAATTATAAAATCAGTATACGGTAACATCTGCGCCCGCTATATAGCGCATAAGAATGTTAATATCTATGGCGTTAATGCTTCCGTCGCCGTTTACGTCAAGGGCGGCGGAGACAGCTTCCGTATTCTCGTCCGCAAGGCGCTTCATAAGTCTTGTAAGATCCTTGCCGTTTACCTTACCGTCGCCGTTAATGTCGCCTGCAATATAAGTGGTGGTGTAGGTAAGCGTTACCGCATCGGATACCGTGCTTCCTCCGTCTGAAGAAACGGTGCACTTGAAGGTGGCACTGAAGCCTTCCTTCAGCTTTTCGGGCACGGTCACCGTAAGGGTGGGCGTATCGGGATTTACAAGCTGCATACCGGAGGAACCGCCGGAAACGCAGTCCCACTTGTAGCTTATGTCCTCTCCCTCGGCAACGGCGGTGAAGGTAACACTGCCGGAATCATTGATTTGCTGAGATGCGGGGGAGACGGAAATCAGCTTCGGCGCAGCAGTGCTTTTCCATACTGCGTACAGCGTCGCGGAGCCTGAAAGACTTTCTGTAAAGGTATCACCCGCAGTGTAAAGGGCGGTCTGCGCTGCGGAGTCGGTAGTCCAGCCGCGGAAAGAGTAGCCGTCCCGTGTGGGAATAGCCTCAAACAGGGGCAGAGAAGCGTTTGCAAGCTTTATCTGATTGGGGAAATTGCCGCTTCCGCCGCGCAGGTTGTAGCTTACGGTGTTGGCGGAAAGCAATGTATACTGCCCGAGGCTTGAGCTGTCCATAAGGCTTTTCGCCGCGCTTTCGTTTTCAAAGTCGCAGTCAAAATACACGGTGCCGCCGCTTGAGGTCATTTTCAGATTGTCGATACACATTTCGCCCGTCTGACTGAACAGCATCTGGTAGTTGGTATATGCCGTTATTCCGGAGGACACGCTTGCTACAAGCTTACTGTCGATATATACGGCCGCCGCGCCGTTCTTTATGACGAATTTCACTCTGTGCCAGTTGGAAAGCGAGGGCTCGCCCCAGCTGTAGCTCACGGTTTTTCCTCCCAGAGTCACACCGGAGGGGGAAATTGTAATGTGGCTGCCGTCCTGAGTCCAGAGCCTTGCCGTGGCAATTTCGGAGCCGGGCATAAGGCACAGATCGCAGGACAGCTCAATATCCTGACCGTTGGAGTTGTAGCCGGTTATCAGACCGTAGGCTTCGGCGGAGGACCAGTACCAGCCGTGACCGCCGGGAGTCGCCTCCTTGGTTATATAGTCTTCTGCGGTTTTGTCCGATCCGTTTGATTTGGGAACATATGCGTCAACGCCGCCCGGAACGATGGTTTCAAGACAAACCTGTGCATATATGCGGGCAAGAAAATCGTTGGGATGGCACATATTGTTGCCCGACATATCAAGGTAGTCCTTGAATGTGAGCATATATTCGTTCATTGCCGTAAGGTCTGCAAGCACCACGGCGGAGTAGCTGTCCGCAAGCTCTGCCAGCGCATCGCGGCAGGCGTCAAAATATTCCTTGTAATGACAGTGAAGATTACTGTAAAGAGGCGAAACCAGAACTATCTCGCAGTTGGGCAGAGAGGCTTTTATCTTCTTGATCATCTGATCGATGCCGGATTTGAACTCCGATTTGATTTTTGATGTGCTGTAACCGGAGGACTGGCTTGCCACCATACAGTCGTTAACGCCGTATTCGATAAATACAAGGTCGGGGTTGTAGTTTATCACGCTGCGCTGTACCTCTGACACCATATCTGCCGAGGTACTGCCTCCCACTGCGGAAATAGTGGTGTTTACGGTCATATTGTAGTCTTTGGAAAGCTTTGAGCTTATCTGCTGATTCCAGTATTCGGCGTAAGGGTATACATTTCTGTAGCCGGCGGAGTTTGCACCGGCACAAATGGAGTCGCCGAAATAAACGATGTTTATGGAGCCGCCGTTTCTGATTTTTTCTGCGGTAATGGGAAGCTGATCCGATTTGTTCTCCGGAACAAGTCCCGTCCAGGAGTCGCTGTGTGTATATGTAATATTCAGATATCCGTTAAAGAATTCCGATGACTCGCCCCAACGCTCGTATTTGCCGTCTCCTGCCGCAGTATTGGGATAGTAATTGTATACGCTGCCGTCGGTGGTGCTGCTGTGTATGTATGAATACTTTTTCAGGGGAATGGAGCCGGTTTTCAGAATGGTCAGTTGATTCCCGCTGACGGTGAAGTCCACACCCTCCGTATATGTGCACTTTAAGTCGGAGCTGCACAGGCTTATGACCTGGTCAGGCGTATACATAAGTGTGTATACTGCGCTGCCGTCGGCATTTTCAATGGGGAATATTGCCTCGTTATATACGATATTGCCTTTCCACAGGGGGGAGGTGTACTTGGTAACATCGTAGGCGGTGCATACATAGTCCGTGCCGTCATAGGGAGCGGAGGCGTCGTAGGTGTTTTCTTCGCGGTCGGATGCCACAAGAGACGCCTTCAGCGAGGTTTTGCACAGCACAACGGAATCGATATACATAATATCCCCGCTTGCTGCATTGCAGTAAGGGTCTATGCGTATGCCGTTGATACTACCGCTCCACCAGCTCAGAGACGACAGGTTAAGAACAGCCGCTTTATATGTATTGCTCTTTTCAAGGGAGAATACCACGCTTTTGCCGGCAGTGGGCCCGGTCACGCTGCCTGCACTGAGAAACACCTCGCATTTTGTTGCTTTATCGGAAGCGCTCATAGGTGAGCGGTAGGTTATGACTATGTATTTATAGTCGTCTGCCGTAATACTGCTGTCAAGCGATGTCAGATCAAGGCTGAAATACGGGTCGGGATCGGATGCGGAGGAATTTACCTTCAGCATCATAGAACTCTCCGTATTGCTGAAAGAAACATCGAGACTGTGGACGCCGTTTACATAGGTAAGCATATCGGCGCTCGTAAACAGAAAGGTGCCGCCTGCGGGGTTGTTGGATATTGCCGCCGAGGGTATGGCAAGAGAGCATATCAGCATAGCGGCGCTCAGCACCAGGGAGAGTATTTTCGGATACTTCTTCATATTGCGGACTCCTTTAATATAAATAGCTGTTTAAATAAATGAAATTACTGGCGGTCAAGCTTCACCGTGGTGCCGTTTTCGGTAACGCTGAGAGTGTCACCGTCAACTTTGCAGGCGGTATCAAAACCGCCGTCGTCGTTTTCAATATGAAGCGTAGAGCCGTCAAAGGTGTAAGTGAAATTGACGGGATCGGGATTGTTTGTGGTATATGTGCAGCCTGTACCGTCCTCACGGAACTCGTAATAGATATCGTCATATACTCCGCTGTCCGCAAGTACTTCGGTAACAAGATCCCGTATCTCGGAATTCAGCGAATATTTCCATTTGCCTACGATGTCTCCCTTTGACGCTTTTGCGCAGGAGGACAGAATAAGCACTGCCGTAAGGCATATTGCCGCTGCTGCGGCCGATAATCTTTTTTTCATTTTCTCACCTGTATATTTATACATTAAACAAAAACTCTATCACATCGCCGTCGCAGACGACATAGTCCTTGCCCTCGCTGCGAAGCAGACCCTTTGACTTGGCTCCCGCAAGAGAGCCGCAGCTTACCAGATCTTCAAAGGCAACAACCTCGGCACGGATAAAGCCGCGTTCAAAATCGGAGTGTATCTTTCCCGCCGCTTGGGGAGCCTTTGTGCCGCGGCGGATAGTCCATGCGCGCACTTCCTTGGGACCTGCGGTGAGAAAGCTTATAAGTCCGAGCAGGGAATAGCCTGCTGTAATAAGCTTGTCCAGACCGGACTCTTCAATACCCATATCGGCGAGAAATTCCGCTTTTTCGGAAGGCTCAAGCTCCGCGATCTCCGCTTCTATTCCGGCGCAGACGGGAATGACCTCCGCTCCTTCAAGTGATGCAGCGGTGCAGACCGACTTGTAGTATTCATTGTCGGGGGATACGCCCGCCGCCTCGTCCTCGCTGACATTGGCAACATATATAACGGGTTTCATGGTGAGAAGTCCCACTTCGTCAAGGGCAGCGTTTTCATCCTCGTCAAGCTCCGCTGTTCTTGCGGTGCGCCCCGCAGAAAGGACTGCGTACACCTTTTCGTATGCCGCAAGGGCGGGAGCGAGGCTTTTGTCGCTTTTTGCAAGCTTCGCGGTCTTGTCAATACGGCGTTCCAAGGTTTCCATATCCGCCAGCACAAGCTCCAGATTTATGGTGTCTATGTCTCTTGCGGGATCCACATTTCCGTCAACATGTACTATGTCCGTGTCCTCAAAGCAGCGCACTACATGGACAACGGCGTCTACATCCCTGATATGAGAAAGAAACTTGTTTCCCAGTCCCTCACCCTTTGAAGCGCCTTTTACAAGTCCCGCGATGTCAACAAACTCTATAACTGCGGGCGTGTACTTCTGGGGAGAGTACATTTCGCTCAGCGTGTCCAGGCGCCTGTCGGGAACGGCTACCACGCCCACATTGGGCTCAATGGTGCAGAAAGGGTAGTTGGCGGACTGGGCTCCCGCGCCCGTTATGGCGTTGAACAGCGTGCTTTTGCCCACATTGGGCAGACCGATTATACCGAGCTTCATAAATATAGCCTTTCTTCACAGTGCCGAAACGGAGTTGTTCTGTTCGGCATATTATTCTCCTTGTAATTATACATAATATTTTCCTTCTAATCAAGAGGAAACGGTATTTTTACAAAATTCGGCTGAATTTAACAATAAATCACTGAAATTTCACATATCCGTCACTTTTATCTGTTAATATGACAATAGTTAAGGATAATTTTTCAAAATTTATCACAAAATTGATAATTAAGTGTATACAAATTTTCACATTTGTGTTATGATAGACTTGTATATACGATGTTATCGGTTATTGCAGTAAAGGAGATAACAGAGATGAGCACGAAAATTCTTGTTGTTGACGACGACCCCAATATTTGCGAGATGCTTCGCCTATATTTTGAAAATGAAGGCTATGAGGTGAAATGCGCCGCCGACGGAGCCGAGGGTGTGACATTTTTCAAGATGTATGAGCCTGATCTGGTGCTTCTTGACATTATGCTGCCCAAAAAGGACGGATTTCAGGTCTGCCGCGAAATACGCGAAATATCCTCTAAGCCGGTTATAATGGTTACAGCCAAGGGAGAAGTGTTTGATAAGGTGCTTGGACTTGAATTGGGCGCCGACGATTTTCTTGTAAAGCCTTATGATATGAAGGAGCTTTCCGCCCGCGTCAAGGCGGTGCTGCGCCGTTACAGCGCTCACGACAATCAGCTTGACGATGAGGTTATAAAGTTTGATAATATCGAGATCAGCCTGCAGAAATACGAGCTGAAGCTTCGCGGCAAACCGGTGGATATTCCTCCCAAGGAGCTGGAGCTGCTTTATTTCCTTGCTTCCAACTTCAATAGGGTGTTTACCAGAGATCAGCTTCTGGACAAGGTCTGGGGCTTTGACTATCTCGGAGACTCCAGAACGGTGGATGTGCATGTCAAACGGCTTCGCGAAAAGCTTGAGGGTGTGTCCGACAAATGGACGCTCAAGACCGTGTGGGGCGTGGGTTATAAGTTCGAACTTCTTCAGTAGAGAACCCGAGGGGCGGCTTGCCGCCCCTTTTAGCATACCGAAAAGCAGGGAGGCTAAAAAATGCTCAGAATAAAAAGTATATTCTTCAAATATATGGTAACATTTATGCTGATAATCGTTGTCTGCTTTGCGGTTATCTCTTTTACCGTATCGTTTATCGTGCGCTCTTACGGTACCGATGTAAAAACGGAGCATCTGTCAAACGCGGCAAATTCTGCCGCGGTATATATCGAAAACGATTACGGCGACGATTACGAAAGCTTTAAGGATTACCTTTTTGCTCATGCGCAGGGGCTGAAATCCGTGCTTGAGCTGCTTTCCGTCAACGATGACGATATGCTCATTTTTGTTGTGGATCAGAACGGGCAGGTCATTCATTACGGCGGCGGAAGTAAGGTCAGCATTACAAGCGAGGCGACATCCAACGGCTCGGGCAGATTTTTTATTTCCGACACCGCCCATTACAGACTGTCCTCCGGCTCGCATATTTGCTCTACCGACGATATGGACGGCTTTTTCAAAACGGAGCACGTATACTACGCCATTCCCCTGTATAATAACGGAGTTTATACGGGCGCGGTATTTGCCGCGTCGGGAGATACGGGCATAGACGGGCTTGTGAGCACTATGAACCGCACCATTATTATGGCGGCGTTGTGGATAATGCTGGCTTCCCTTATAGTGATATACTTTACCACCGAGCGTTTCATTTCCCCCATCCGGGATATGAGCCGTGCGGCAAAAGCCTTTGCGAACGGTCAGTTTGACGCGAGAATCCCCGTTGTGGGCAGAGACGAGGTTGCGGAACTTGCAGAGGCGTTCAACAATATGGCGTCCTCCCTGCAAAATCTGGAGGATATGCGGCGCACATTCCTTGCAAATGTCTCCCACGATCTGCGCACGCCCATGACGACTATTTCCGGCTTTATCGACGGTATTCTTGACGGCGCAATTCCTCCGGAAAAGCATGAGTATCATCTGGGTATCATCGCTTCCGAGATACTGCGGCCGTCAGGGCATGTGTCTCAGCTTCTTGATATTTCAAGACTTGAGGCGGGAGAGAGGGAATTCGTCCCGACCGTGTACGATGTCTGCGAGCAGGGCAGAGAGATAATAATTAACAGTATGCAGCGCCTTGAGGACAAAAAGCTTGATGTGCGCTTTGAGTGTGACGAGGACAATATGTATGTATGCGCCGATAAGGATGCCATTCATCAGATATTCTACAATATCTGTGACAACGCCATAAAATTTGCATATGAGGGCGGCGCTTACGAAATATCAATACGGGAAAAATCGGGCAAAATCCAGGTAAGCGTTTACAACGAGGGTCAGGGCATATCCTCGGAGGATCTGCCGTATGTCTTTGAGAGATTTTACAAGAGCGACAAAAGCCGCGGCATGGACAAAAGCGGCGTGGGTCTCGGTATGTATATAGCAAGGACAATTATCGAGGCGCAGGGCGAGAAGATTTGGGTGGAAAGCGAGCAGGGTAAGTGGTGCCGCTTTACCTTCACCCTGCCTGCCGCCAAGGGAGAACGGGGCAAGAGCGGTCTTTCGCGCCGTGATAAAGAATTGAAAGAATCAAAAGAATCAAATGAAAACGGAGATAATTCGCTGTGAGTAATGAGACCCTGACATATACCGCCACTTGCCTTTTCGGTCTTGAGGGACTCTTGGGACAGGAAATAGACGCTCTCGGATACAGGCGCGTATACACCATGGACGGGCGTATCACCTTTGAAGGGGACGCATATGCTTGCTGCAAGTGCAATATAAACCTGCGCTTTGCGGAAAGGCTGTATCTGAATCTGGGCGAATTCGAGGCACACACCTTTGATGAGCTTTTTGAGGGTACAAGAGGACTTTTGTGGGAGCGGTGGATAGGCAAAAACGATTGCTTTCCCGTGCGGGGACACGCTTTGCGCAGCGCGCTTTTCTCAGTCCCCGACTGCCAACGCATAATTAAAAAGGCCGTGGCAAAACGGCTGGGCGGCACATACGGTATGGAGACCCTGCCGGAGACGGGGGTCAAATATCAGATAGATTTCTTTATTTTCAAGGACAGGGCATCGCTTATGATAGATCTGTCGGGCGTACCCCTGCATAAAAGAGGATACCGCCCGCAGAGCGTTGCGGCACCGCTGAGAGAGACGCTGGCGGCGGCGCTTGTAAAGCTTTCCCGTCCCCGCGAGGAGGTACTGCTGCGTGATCCTTTCTGCGGTTCGGGAACCATTGCCGTTGAAGGCGCAATGATGATGAAAAATATTGCTCCGGGAATGAACAGAGCATTTTGCAGTGAGGACTTTCCGCAGTTCCCCGCAGAGCTTTGGAGCCGAGCAAGAGAGGCGGCAAGGGAAGCGGTAATAACCGACAGCGCCTTTCGTGCCGCCGCCTCCGATATTGACGGTGAGTGTATTGAAATTGCAAAAGCGGCGGCACGGCGCGCAGGAGTGGCTGACAGCATTGACTTTTTTGTATCTGACGCTCTGAAGCTTAAGACGGGAGGCGTACGCGGCACTGTTGTTACAAATCCCCCATACGGGGAGCGGCTTATGCACGGTGAAGCGGAGGAGCTGTACAGGAATATGGGCAAGGCGTGGCAAGATCTTGACCGCTGGCAGATATATGTGCTGACGAGTCATCCGGATTTTCAGCGGCTGTACGGTCGACGTGCCGATAAAGTCCGAAAGCTGTACAACGGTATGATCCCATGCAATTACTATCAGTTTTTTAAGGGCAAATAATGCTCGGCGGGCGCGGCTGAACAGCAATGTTGTTTCGGGACGCCGTGCCGATACGATTTTTTTGGGGCATCGTCACGAATTTGTTTCGAGACTAATCCGTTTATTAAAAGTTTTTTGAAGGTTCCGGGAGAGGGGTTAGGGTCTCCGCTTTGGCGGAGACCCGGCGGAGCCCCGATATTATAAATCAGATCCGCCGATATCATTAAAGAACAAAGCTCCGCCGCGGCGGAGCTTTGTTCTTTCATATTCTTATTTTGCAAGGTCGCCGAAAACATTTTCGGTGAGCGTTTTGCAGTATTCAAGGGAAAAGGCGGGGTCGGAGGCAACAATGAGGTTCTGCCGCGCCATTTCCTCCGTGTAATCGGACAGCTTGTAGGTGGTAATGCCGCCATAGCCTTCTGACAGATGGGTCACCAGGGGAATAACTCCAAAATCCGTTATTCTGACATTTCCCGCCGAGTCACGTTCAAGAGTCACATCAGCCATTGCCCCCACCATGCGGTCTGCAATTCCCGCGCCTGTCTGAGCAGTGGAATTCACAAAGTTTCCGATGGAATAATACACGGTCATAGAGTGCCCGTTTTGTTCCAGCACTTCAATCGGCTCCGTAACATGGGGGTGTGTGCCGATCACAAGATCTACGCCGCACTCCAGAAAAAGCTGAGTCCAGTATTTTTGGTTTGAGTCGGCTTCGTGAGTGTATTCCGTACCCCAGTGAGGGCATACAACAACGAAGTCGGCATTTTCTTTTGCGTACGCCGTATCACTGCGGATAGTTTCTGCGTCAAGATAGGTGACGGCGTTGGGATAGCCTTCGGGCAGCGGTATGCCGTTTGTGCCGTAGGTGTAGTTGATAAAGGCGATTTTTATACCTTTTGATTCTTTTATTACTATATTGTTTTTCTCCGCACTGTCCGAAATGCCGATAAAAGATACTTCGGGATGAGAGGTGCGCCAGAAATTGCAGCAGTTGACAACGGCGCGGCTGCCTCGGTCAAGAGCGTGGTTTGTGGCGTGAAGAACTATGTCAAAGCCGGCTCCTGCAATAGCGTCGCCTACCTCAAAGGGACCGTTGAAGGCAGGATAACCGGAAAGTCCCATTTCACTGCCGCCCAGGATCACCTCCTGATTTACAAGAGCTATATCCGCTTTTTCTATCTCGCTTTTCACATTTGCGAAAAGATGATCGAAGCTGTAGCTGCCGTCGTTTTTCAGTCCGCTTTCCGTTACCGCCTCGTGCAGCAATATGTCGCCTACCATTCGTATAGTAACGCTTTTGTCTAAAGGCTCGGGTTCGGGCTCCGGCGCTGTTGTGTCAGCGGTCGTATCCGTTTGCGCCGGTGCCGTGCTGTCCGGAGGGATTTGTCCGTCTACAGGGCGCAGACATCCGCCGAGACAAAGTATCAGCAAAAGCGCTGTCAGCAAACTCAGTACTTTTTTCATTATGTATTTTCCTTTATATTATAATATTGAGGATGTGCGAAGCTTACCAGCCCAGTGCTTTCAGCCAGTCTCTGCTGAGGCGGGCGCACTCAAGCTCTCCGACCCCCAGCGACGGATTGTCCTGTTCCACCACGACCCACTCCGCGCCTATTTCCTCACTTGCCGCAAGTATGCCGGGCATATCCTGTCTGCCGTAGCCGATGGGGCGTGTCTCGAAGTCGGGGCGGACTCCGTTCTTATCAGGTGCAAAGCGCTTTTTGAACCAAAAATCCTTAAGATGCACCACGGGGCAGCGGCGGTCGAATTTTTTCAGAAATTCCTCCGGGTTTTCTCCGCCTATGTTTATCCAGCAGGTGTCGAGCTCGGGCAGAATAAGTCCGTCCTCGAGGGACTCCAGTATGGAATATAGCATATACCGACCCTTGTAAGGGATAAATTCCGTTTCATGATTGTGATACAAAAGCTGAATTCCGGCGTCTCTCATTTTACGTGCGGCAGCTCTCAGCTTTTCGGTAAAGCTCTCATAATTCGCTCCACCCGGTCGTTTGTCGTCGGGCAGGTAGGCTATGGCAAAATATTTTGAGCCGACTGCGGTCATTTCGTCAATAAGTCTGTCGGTTTCGTTGACTACAAAGTCCGGGCCGGAATGGGCGGACATAATGCGCAGACCCAGAGAATCGCAGACCTCTTTGAATTCCGCAGGTTCAAGTCCCGAAAAGCCGCAAAGCTCCACTCCTTGATACCCCATTTCCGCAATGCGTCCGAGGGTCCCTTTGGGATCCTTTTCCATTGCGTCCCTTACACCGAAAAGCTGAATTGCTACAGGAAGCATAGCTTTGACTCCTTTCGCGGCGCCGCCGCACCAAAAAACGGATATGCTACAAATATTATATACGCAAAACATACCGAAATCAATAATTTCGGACAGTTTTTGAGCGTTTTTTTGAGTTTTTTATCTGTCTTTTCGGCGCTATTTTTGTGAAGCGTCAAAATAGGGAGAAAAATATAAACAAGTCTTTACATAATTTCTTTTCCGTAATATAATAAATAAGCCGACAGCTTTAATGCTATGCTCGCAAATATTGTAAATTTTTCGAAATTTTGATGAATGTTCCTAAAATATGTGTTAAAATAATTAAAATAAGTGCTTTGTCGGGCAAATATATTTCGGCAAAACGGAAGGAAAGGTACGGTCACGGTATGGCAGGATTTTTCAAAAAGCTGTCTCCTGCTCGGATCATAGCGCTGGGCTTTGCCGCGGTCATCCTGCTGGGCTCCGCGCTTCTTATGCTGCCTTGCAGTCTGCAGGGCGGAGGCGGTCTTTCATATATTGACTCCCTGTATACCGCCACCAGCGCCGTTTGCGTTACCGGTCTCGTTACGGTGGATATTGCCGCAACCTTTACTGTTTTCGGTCAGGCTGTTATTATCGTACTCATACAGATAGGCGGTCTCGGAGTCGCTACCATCGGCGCGGGAGTGCTTATTGCTATGGGCAGAAAAATGGACATCAAAAGTCGTTTTGTCGTTAAAGAGGCGGTAAATCTCGGTACCGGAAAAGGAATAGTTACTTTTATCAGAAATATTTTTTTTACGACTCTTTTGTTCGAGTTTTGCGGTGCGGCGCTGAGCTTTATCGTTTTTATACGCGATTTTCCCTTTTGGAAGGCGCTTTGGGTCAGCGTTTTTCATTCAATTTCCGCTTTTAATAACGCGGGGTTTGACATTCTCGGAAATATGCAGAGCCTTTCCGCGTACAAGGGAAATGTTCTTCTCAATCTTGTGACCTGCGCGCTTATTATATGCGGC
>CAMFEL010000039.1 GCA_945949385.1 uncultured Clostridia bacterium
GGGGCGGACGGTGAAGCCGTCCGTAAAGCGATGAAGAAACGCAGGAGAAAGCAAGATTTCTCCTGCGTTTCTTCATAAGCCTGCCGCTTGCGCGGCACCCCTGCGGGGACTATTCTATATTCCCATACCCTTATTAAAAGTTTTTTGGAGTTCTTAGAACCTTTTTCTCAAAAAAGGTTCTAAGCGGAGCGCGAGGCGGAGCCTCGCATATACCCACCGGGGCGCGGGGCGGAGCCCCGTTCGTGGTCGGAGCGCGAGGCAGAGCCTCGCATATGCTTGACCGGAGCGCGGGGCGGAGCCCCAACCATAATGCTAAGAGCGGGGCGATGCCCCGACGGGCACATTTTATCTGCGGTATTGAAAAAACTTAGCGGTTATGCTACAATAGAGTGAACAATGATTTGAGGTGCTAAGATGGACAAGTGGATTCAGATAAAAGTCACTGCGGATTGCAAATACCTTGACGACATTACCGCAGTAATGAGCATGGTTGACAATTCTCTGATGATAGAGGACTATTCCGACGTTGAAAAGGAGCTTGACGGTGTGTACGGCGACCTTATTGACGAGGAGCTTCTCAGCCGTGACCGCACAAAGGCAATCGTTTCCGTTTTTCTGCCGGAGCTTCGCAGTCCTGCGGAATCGTTGGGATTTATCTCCGGTCGCCTTGCGGAGCTGAAAATTCCCGCCGATATTGAGCGTGTCGGCGTCAGCGAGGAGGACTGGGCGGATTCGTGGAAGAAGTACTATAAACCAATAAAAACCGGAAAGAGGATCGTCATCGTTCCTCTGTGGGAGAAATACGAGCCTTGCGACGGAGAGATCTGCGTGCTGATGGACCCCGGCATGGCATTCGGAACCGGTACCCACGAAACTACCCGCCTGTGCGCAAACCTGCTGGAAACCTATCTTCACCCCGGAGACAAAATGCTCGATGTTGGCTGCGGCAGCGGTATACTTGCCATATGCGCCGCAAAACTCGGCGCCGAAAGCTGCTTTGCCTGCGATATTGACCCCAACGCAGTGCGCGTTGCGCGGGAAAATATTGAAATCAACAAGACCCCAAATGTCCGAGCCGAGGTTTCAGATCTTCTTGCCGGCACCGAAAAAGTATTGGGCGGATATAATATATGCTGCGCAAACATAGTAGCCGATGTTATTATCCGTATGGCTCCCGCCGTAGGCGAATATATTGCAAGCGACGGAGTTCTTATCGTATCCGGAATCATTACCGAGCGCGCCGAAGAAACAGTTTCGGCACTTGCGGAAAACGGCTGGACTTTAGTGGATGAACGCAGAGAGAACGGCTGGTTTGCAGGAGTGCTTAAAAAGACAGCCTCACTGTAAACTGCGCTAAAACGCATACGAAAACAAAAGGACTGCCAAGGGAGACTCTCCGTAAGGAAGTTGTCTCCCTTGAGCTTTTGTAAGCAAAAAACGGCGGCAGGAAAAGCAATTTTCCTTGCCGCCGTTGGTTTAATTTTCGTCTTCATCGTTAGACCAACCGGATATAATATGCAATTCGCCCGAATCCAAATCCATTGCCATATTATCTCCCATCCTCATCAATAAATCTCCGTCAGAATCTATTGCCATATTTTCAGAGATAGAATGAGCAAAATCGCCGTCCTCGAAATCAAAAAAAAGCTTACTCATATAGCACCTCGCTTGAAAATTTAATAATCATATTTGTTTATGTCTAAAACTCTGAAGGTTGCATCTTTGAATTGATTTAATTTTTCTTGATCTACATATTCAAAAGCTTTCAAATATATCTCTTGTCCAGAACCTAATCTATCAGCGTAAATCATATCTGTTTCAATTCTTGCACCATTTGCATCTACTGCTTCAATTGTTATGTAATAAGTGCATTGTTTTTCAGCTTTGTTTTTTACTGTAATATCAAGGGATGTTTCAGAGAATGGTCGATGTTTTTCTTTATATCATTCACAGTCTCAGCCCCACTTTTTCTAGATTATAACACATCGTTTTAAGAAATGATAGTCATATTAGACAACTTTTGTTGTCCTTTTTGACGTAATGGCTACACCGCTTAACGAAACCAATTATTCAGTTTAGATACAAGAGCCACCTTGGGGCACCTTCCTTACGGAGGGTGCCCCAAAGCAGTCCTTATGTTTTCGTATTTTCGTCATTCGACAGTATAGGTAATCTCAGCGTTGCTGAAAACATCACGCAGAGAAACGGACTTTTCCGTGTGGACAATCCTGTCTCCGTCAGCGTAAATACCGTATATACCTTTGTCTTTAAGAGAAGCGAAGCTATCTGCGTCAAAGCTGTCCGCAATATACAGCGAGGAAAGGGACAGAATGATGTCGGCACAGCCTTTGCTGTCGGAGTAAGCCGCCAGATAGGTAAGCGCCGCCCTGCACTTCCCGTCGGAAAGATCTGCGTAAGGATAGCGCGTCTCTCCGTTTTCAGTAACATAATAATTCAGGGTGTCCGCCTTGTTGAGGGGAAAGTCCTTCATCACAGCGATGCTTTTCGGTCCCGTATAGTCCATAACCGCCATGGGGTAGACGGTACCGCCGCGCCTGTGGTACAGATTAAGCGAATAGGAGGTGTCGCTGCCGTCAAGACAGCGGCTGAAGCCGTCGTAGCTTGACAGAGCGCCCTTTGTAAATCCCGCTTTTGTAAGCGTGTCCGCAATATAATCGGCGATAAAGGCGTTTTTCATCCAGAAAAAGTCCATATATACCGATATACCGTTGTTTTCGGCAAACGCCAAATAAGCTTTTGAAACGTTCAGCCGAACTTTTCCATCACCCAAAAGCTCCAAATTCACCTGTTCCGCATCTCTTGCAAAAGCCGCAATTTCATTGTAATACTCGGACAGTTCTTCGTTTACTAAAGGATCGAAATCAGCGGCATCCGCATCGCTCTCACAGTTGAAAAGGCTTTGCCAGTAGCCATACGCGGGCCCCAGATAAATGCTCCTGTTCCCGCTGTCTGCTATTGTCTCAAAAGCGGCATACAGCACGGGGTCTACCGTATAGGTCTTGTTGGGATTTTTGTTCAGAGTGCAGACATTGACCGTGTCGTCGAACTCCTCGCCGGCGCTGAAAAGACTGTACGCCTTTTCGCAGGTATCGGTATACAGCGCGGTAATCTTTTTATTTTCGGCAGTTGCAGAAATTCCTGAAGCACCCAAATGATACTGCAGTGTAAACTCCTGTGCGCAGGTCTTGTTGTTGGACACATTTACCGATATTTCCTGCCATCCGGGATCTTTGGACAGAAATCGGAACATCCCTATGCCGAAAGCAATTAAGGCAATTGCCAAAAAGCATATGATTGCTATTACTTTCAGCCTTTTGTTCTTTTCCGACAGCTCGACCTTCAGTACAGGCCGAACTCCGGGGTTGTTATCCTTTTTGCGGGATCTTGTCTCTCTGCTCACTTTACATCAGAATGCCGCAAACAGCAGCAGGATAAGGAACAGCAATATAAGGGCTCCCACAATGCCCAGACCTATAAGCGCGCCCTTTCTGCAAGCCTTGAAGTTGCGGAAAAACTTTTTCTTTTTGAATATAAGTCCTGCAATAAGTCCGGGAATAGGCAGGAAGAAGGACAAAATAGTATACCAGATACTGCCCGTATCGTGCAGCGGCGTTTCAAGAATATAGTCGCTGCCTGACAGCTCCGGCTCGCCTCCGTCGGTCTTTGCTTCCGATCTCGGTGCGTCCGGATCAAGAATTGTAATAGTGCGCAGGGGCTCGTTCTTGTCCCTGATAGCCTTGTACTCTTCTATTTCTTTCTTGTTTCCGTATACATAGTGGTTGTGCCCCACACATACCATCTCCGGCTTGTCCTGACTGTAATCGTGAACGGAGGGGTCATAGGTATACAGCACCTTGTTCTTTTCCAGCACGGGGTCGGGAATGGGAATAGCGGAAATAAGGGAACGGGTATAAGGATGCAGAGGATAATTGAACAGTTCCTCAGCCTCTGCTACCTCAACTATGTTGCCCTTGTAAATAACTCCGATGTGGTCGGAAATAAAACGCACAATAGACAAATCGTGAGCGATGAACAGGTAAGTGGTGCCCTTTTCACGCTGAAACTTTTTCATAAGGTTCAGCACCTGCGCTCTGATGGACACATCAAGAGCGGAAATAGGCTCGTCGGCCACCACCAGTTCCGGCTCCATAACCATGGCGCGGGCAAGTCCGATACGCTGTCTCTGTCCGCCGGAAAACTCGTGAGGGTATCTGGTCAGATGCTCGGGAAGCAGACCTACCTCCTCCACTATCTTTTCAACCTTGCGGACTCTGTCAGCCTCGTTTTCGTAGAGATGGAAGTTATACAGACCCTCGGAGATTATATAATCCACCGTTGCACGCTCGTTAAGAGAAGCGGCGGGATCCTGGAATACCATCTGAATATTTCTTATAACCGATCTGTCAAGAGAGCGGGGAATCTTGCCTGAAATGCGAACGCCCTTGTAGCGGATCTCGCCCTTTGAGCAGGGATTTACGCGGATGACGGCGCGTCCGATAGTAGTCTTGCCGCTTCCCGACTCGCCCACCAGAGAGAAGGTCTCGCCCTTGTAAATGTCAAAGGAAGCGTCCTTTACTGCGTACACGGCGCTGTCACCCTTGCCGAAAGTAATATCTACATTTCTGAGAGACAGCAGGACTTCCTTGCCGGTTTCGTCAACGGGGCCGTGCTCCGGCAGCTTTGTGACTCTCGGCCCTTTTTCGATTTTCTTGTCTTTACTTTTCACTGCGGAACTCTCCTATGTTGAAAGCTTTCATCAGTTTGCCGTGTATATCCTGTATAGCCTCTGGTTTTTCCACCTTTTCGCTTCTGGGATCCAGCAGCCATGTCTTGGCAAAATGGGTATCGGTGACACGGAACATGGGAGGCTCCATCAAGGTATCGATCTTCAGGCAGTAGGGGTTACGGGGCGCAAAGGGGTCGCCGACGATCTTATTGTAAAGTGACGGCGGCGTACCGGATATGGAATACAGCTCCGTGTTTCTCTGAGCAAGCTGCGGCAGAGAGGACATGAGCGCCCATGTATAAGGATGGCGCGGGTCGTAGAACACCTCTTCCACATTACCCAGCTCCACGATCTGACCTGCATACATAACGGCAACGCGGTCGGCAATATTTGCCACCACGCCAAGGTCGTGGGTAATGAACACTATGGTATAGTCAAACTCCTTCTGCAGATCCTTGAGAAGCTGCAGAATCTGTGCCTGAATCGTAACATCCAGCGCAGTGGTAGGCTCGTCGCATATCAGTATTTTCGGCTGACAGGACAAAGCGATTGCTATAACTATTCTCTGTCTCATACCGCCGGAATACTGGAACGGGTAATCGTCAAAGCGGTGTTCCGCATTGGGAATACCTACTTTTTTCATAAGCATCAGCGCCTTTTCTCTTGCCTGCGCCTCGGTGCAGTCCTGATGCTTCATAATTATAGAGGTTATCTGCTTGCCTATGGTGATAATGGGGTTAAGAGAGGTCATAGGATCCTGGAAAACCGTAGCGATCTTGCCGCCGCGAACCTGGTTCCAGTCTTTTGAATACCTGACCTTAGTCATATTCACTACACAGTAGCCGTAGATGTATGACTCGTCCTCGCTCTCATAGCGCACTCTAAGCACAACCTCGTCAAAAACTGCGCTTATCTGCGTCTCGTCGGAAAGATCCACTCCCAGCTTCATTGCCTTCTTCAGCGCTTTCATCAGCTTTTCGATAAGCTGCAGGCGGTGAGTAAGGTCATAGCGCGCCACAGAAAGCCAAATCTCCTTGGCGATTGTCTCGTTGCGGGAGATAATCTCCTGAGGGATCGGTCTGTTCTGCGCTTCTATATATTCTTTCTTGAGAGATTCACGCTTTGCGCGGTACTCCGCAAGGAACTCTTTGTCTCCCGCAGCCTCGGCGGTGTGCTTTTTGCTGAGCTTCTTTTTCTCATCAAGAAGTGCCGCAAGGCTTGCTTCAGTCTCGTCTATCTGCGCCGAAATTTCCTTTATGCGCGCTTTTTCCTTTCCGGGATCAAGAGTCAGCTTTGCATTGTGGAGCTCGGTCTTTTTGAACTCCAGCTCTTTGACTTTCGCGTCAAAATCAGCCGTCTCCTCATCGGTAAGGCAGCCTCTGCGCTTCTTCTCCGCTTCAAGCTCAAGCATACGGCGGTATACATCTGACGCCACCTCAAGCTTTGAATAACCGTTAAGTCTTTTTGCACAGTTCTTTACGGTAGAAAGCGCCATTCTGCTTTTAGCGGCTTTTGTTTTTGCCAGATCCTCGTCGTCGAAGATTATGGAGCCGTTGCTTATAAAGCCGTTGGAATCCAGCATACCGGCAAAGGTCTTTGTAAACACGGACTTGCCGCTTCCGGATTCGCCCACGATTGCGATGGATTCGTTTTCGTATATATCAAGGGATACGCGCCGGATGGCGGTCAGAATTCTGCCGCGAACGCGGAATTTAACTTCCAGATCCTTAACGGATAAAAGTACCTTCTTGTTGTCTTTGTTATCCATTGCGCCGCCCCTTTACATATGAGTCTTGGGGTCGGAAGCGTCACCCAGATTCTGACCGACCACATAAAGCACTATCGTTATAATGGAGGCAAGCACCACGGGGCACCAGAATTCAAACTGGAAGCCGGGGGTAAGCATGGAGCCCTCCGCCTCATAAATAAGCTTACCCAGAGACATATCGGACATAGACAGACCGATATATGACAGGAACACCTCGTAGGAGATGTATGACGGTATCTCGGTGGCAGCTACGGTCACGATAACGGATACCATAAAGGGCAGAATGTTCTTCATGGCAATCCTGAACGTGGAAGTACCTAGACATTTCGACGCAAGGTTATATTCACGGTCTCTTATAATGACCACCTGCGTTCGTATGAAATAGGCTATTGACAGCCAGCCCGTGACCGTCAGCGCAAACACCATTGTCCAGAAGCTTGCGGACAATATCATGACCAGTACGGAGATAAGCAGTATATAAGGCACATTGCCTATAATATTGTAGACCTCGGTCATGAATATATCCACTTTTTTGGAAAAGCCCCAGACTGCACCGACAACAACGCCGATCGTCATATTGATAGCGGCGCAGATAAATGCAAGTGACAGAGATATACGCGCGCCGCTCCACATGGCGTCAAAGGTAGACTGACCCACGCCGCCGGCGCCGAATATCCAGTGAATGCTGAAGCCGTGCATTTCTATTGCCTGCTTGGGAGACAAATGCTTTGCGCCCTCCACCAATACCTTTCCGAACTTATCGTAGCCGGAAAACATGGGATAAATATAGGCGAAAGCTACAATTATCGCCAGCAGAATAAGAATAACTATATTAAACTTCTTTTTGAAAAACACGCGCATTACGGAATGCCAGTAGGAATACCGGGGAGCGGCGATCTTTTCGGAATCCAGATCGTTGTGATCCACACGTGCAAACAGTTCTTCCTCGCTGAGTCCGAGCCCGGACACATTTACAACTTTATTTTCCATAGTTTTGCCATATCCTTTCCCGGAGACCGCGCCCACCGAATAAAATCAGTTCCGGCGAATAAAATGCGTTATCCGCCGTCTCGCGAGCGGGCAAATTACGGTCCGCCGTCATTATGCTCACCGAGCCTTGGTTGAGAAGGAAATTCTCGGATCCACCATTGCCATCAGAATATCTCCCAAAATGATAGAGAGAATGGACAGCATTGCGTAGAACAGAGTAAGGCCCACAATAACACCGTTGTCGTAATTGTTGATAGCGGTAGTGAGCAGATTGCCCGCGCCGGGCACCAAGTAAACGCGTTCGGTAATGATAGCGCCTACCAGCGCACCCAGCACCGATGCGGGAATACCGTGAACAATGGGTATGGCGGCATTTTTAAGAATATGCTTTGAGAATATCTCGCCCTCCGACAGACCTCCGGAACGGGCGAACTTAACATAATCGGAGTTCATCTGGTCTATCATATAGCGGCGCAGCCACTTCATCAGGTTTGCGATAGAGGGCAGTGCCAGAGATATGATCGGCAGAACATACATCAGCCATGTCTCGCCCTCCATCATAAAGGTGGTGGGCAGTCCCGCAAGTCCTCCCAGCGCTTTGAACAGGAAGATATATGCAAGGGACGGTACAGCAAGAATGAACACAATATAAAGCGTGCCTATCTTATCCACAAGCTTGTCCTTGTTTCTTGCCATCAGTATACCCAGCGGCATGGAAAGAAGGTAAGCCATTACAACGGAAATAATACCGATAACAAATGAATATCCCGTTTTCGACATATTTGCGCGGTGCAGGCTCACATTTGTGTAGTCGTCCGTAAAGCGGTCGGAGAACATGGGAGACGAATCGCGGGAGCCCGGTGCGTAGGTGGCGGTGTGCAGATCGTATGCCGCCTCCTCCGTAAGACCGGTGGGATAAGTTATTGTAGATGTTACATATGCACCCTGAGACTGGGTCATGGTGTCAAACACATCCACGCCGTTATTGACGGAATATGAAAGTCCTAAATTAACAGTCAGCAGGTTCTGATGCAGATACGGGAAATTGGAATCGAAGTAAAGCAGATACTTGTGCTTTGTTCCGTTTCCGATAATGGCGGGAGAGAACTTGTCCCCGCCGTATATAGGATCATGGAGGGTAAAGGTAAGACCTCTGTCCTCTATGTCGTCTTCAACATAATTGACATCATCCACCTTGAGAATACCGGTGAAATAAGTCCAAAGGCGCCTGAAAAGAGGGTAGTCCTTATAAGCAAACAACTGCTGCCTGCCACCCACATCAAGCTTTGTTTTGGTAAGCATGACCGGATCGAGACGAACGACCGTATAGCCCTTCCCCTCGTAATACTCGGTAAACTTTTCCACATATTCTTTTACTATTTCGGGATCATTGTCAGCTTCCTTTGCGATGCTGACGGCAGCAGCGCGGGTTTCCTCGTCTATTTCTCCGTCTTTCGCAAGCTGCTGCATATATTCGCTGTAAGGAACATAGTCCAGATAGCCGAACTTTTCCCACTGCGTGTATTTGTAAATTTCTCTGTCGTTATTGCTTCTTTTCGTAAAGGTGCCGTCTCTGGCAAATATAACCTCTCTGCTCATCAGAGAGTATACAAGGATCATAACGATCGCCACAACTATTACAACGGAAATAAGTCCGTGCAGCAACCGTTTGAGCAAATACTTTGTCACAACTACATCCCTCGTTATATATTGCGATAAGAGGATGAATAAATAACTCATCCTCTTACCGCGAATTAGTTATTCAGCTGTATAGCCTAAGGTATGCGATCAATACAGACCTATGTTCTTAGCCATACCGCCGCCCTGCGGAAGCATGGTGTCAAGGTAAGTGGAAGGATCGCCGTAGTCAGGACCCCAGCCGCAACCGTCAAAGATGTTGTAGTTCATCTTGTCGCCGGTTTCGGGGTAGTAGCCTGCGTTGTACCAGTTCAGAGCATCGGAACCGCCGGTCTTGACCAGAATGATCTCGACCTTGCCTTCAAGAGAAGCCTCAACGGACTGCTTGAAAGCATTGGCTCTGTTGGTGTAAATCTCGCTGATATCAAAGTAAGGCATCTCAAGCTTAACGGGATGATCGGCGTCGATCACCATGCCGTCAGCGGAAAGCTCTTCGATAGCAGCCTCGAGCTGCTTCTTAGCCTCTTCAACGTTGTACCAGCCGTCGTAGCCTGCGGAAGAACCGTTGCCTGCGTCAGCCTCAGCGTTGTAAGCCTTGATTGCGATGCCGTCAGCATCGATCTGAGCCTGCATGATAACACCGTAGTTGGTGCCTGCCTTGAACTCGGTAGCCTTGCCGTTGATCTCGATGGTCACGTCCTCGGGAAGAGTAACGAAGGTACCGGGGGTGTAGGAGTTAACAAGAGAGTTGAGCTTAAGCTCGTCGCCCACAGTGGTAGCGTTGTAAGCGCCTCTGTCAAGAGCCATGGTCAGAGCAAGACGGAAGTGCTGGTTCTGCATAGCGATGTTAGCCTTGTTCTGCTCGTTTTCGGTCAGAGTCGTAACTGCTGTAGTCTCGTCGTTGAAGTTAGCGAACTGGCAGCGGTACAGGTTGAAGAATGCGGGGAAAGAGGTAGCGTCGGTCTCGGAAACGTATGCGTACTTGTCGAACAGACCGTCTTCCTTAGCCTTTGCAACAGCGTTGGTGTTAAGTCCTGCGCCGGAGAAAGTACCTTCCTTCATAAGGTCATAAGCCTCAGTGGGGTTAGCACCGTCAAGGAATCTCCAGTTGAGCTTCTTGATGTTTATGTTGTCCTTGTTCCAGTACTGGGGGTTAGCCTCAAATACTACGGAGTTGGACGCGGTGTAGGATTTAACAAGGTAAGGACCGCAGTAAGCGATCTTATCGGGAGATGTACCGTAGGTGTAGCCGTCGGCAGCGCTTGCATTTGCAAACTCTTCAACACCGAACGCACCGCCGTTAGCGAGGAAGTAAGCGCGGCTTATGGGAGCGAATACGCCGTAACCCAGCATAGTGGTGAAGTAGGTGCAGGGCTCTTCAAGAGTGTACTCAAGGGTGTAGTCGTCAACAGCCTTAACACCGACCTCGGAGAAATCGGTAACTTCGCCTGCCATGTACTGAGTAGCGTTCTTGATCTTACCGTCGATAAGGTACTCGAGTCCGCCCTGAGCGTCCATCATGTGCTGCATACCTGCAACAAAGCTGTCAGCGGTAACAGGCTCAATGGTAACGCCCTGGCTGTCAACCCAGTTAACACCCTCACGGATGGTAAAGGTATAGGTCAGACCGTCGTCGGATACGGTGTAGCCGGTAGCGAGAGCGGGCTTCTGCTCGTTCTCAATATCGTACTCCATAAGTCCGTCGTAAGTATTTACGATAGCCTCGGAGTCAGCTGCGCGGTAGGTGTTGAGAGCGTCCCAGGTGGTGGGATCGGAGGTGTAGCCGAGAGTGTAAACATCGGTAAGCTTGTAGCCCTTGTCGGTCAGGTACTTCTTAGCCCATGCCTCATACTCGCCGGTGCCCCTCAGCTCGCCCCACTTAGCCTTCATCTCGTCTCTTTCAGCGGGAAGGATGGGGTCGCCGTCAACGATGATAGCCTGATGGAATCTGTCGGAGTCATTGCCCCACAGAGTGGAGTTGACAGTTCTGGGAGCTACGCGGGAAATAGCGAAGGTACCGCCGTTGGAAGTGGAGGGAAGCATAATGCCGCTTTCAAGCAGCTTAGCCTCTGCCACAGCCATGAGAGCGAATCTCTCGGAGATACTCTCGGCAGCGAGAGCCTCCTCATAGTACTTGGAAAACTCGCCGAGAACCTTCTCGTAGAGTTCTTCGGAAACCTCCGCGTGAGTTTTTCCCTCATAAGGATCTGCATATGTGGGATCTTCAACAGGGGTTTTCGGATCGTCTGTCTTCTTGCCGGTACAGCCTGCAAATGCAGCTACAACCATAACCACGCAAAGAAGCATTGCGATTACTTTGGTGAACTTCATAGTCATTCTCCTTTCAAATTTACTCTTTTCCGTACGGAAGAAAGTACAAAATCAACCGCTTGGATATACCGCTCGGCAACCCTCCCGCGCTTTCTCCGAAAAAGGCGGCAGAAATTCACTGATTTAGCATATCAAAGCGTTCCCAACCATTGACTCAACCGATGATTAAGGATATTTAATTTTAACAAATTGCTAATATTTTGTCAATAGCAATTTATCGGAATTGGCGTTTTTCCATATAATTTACAAAAAATCAAATCCGATTTAGGCACGAAAACCCCGATTTCTCCGACCGTTACTCAATTTTGCGTAAAAACCGCATTATTTGCGCCGCAGATTTTCGCGTCAGGATTTATCTTCGTTGTTATTATACAAAAGCGGAAATGATTTTTTGTCTCCGCGGTACAGCATTGCGTAAAGAGCCGCGCCCAGAATCCCCAAAACCACCAAAACCAGCCATATCAGGCGGTAATTGCTGTCGGTGAGAATAAGCACGCCCGCAATCAGATACTGAGTAAGTGAAGAAAACACCGTGCCCATAACACTGGTGATACCCCCTACCCTGCCGCGGTGAGAGGCGGGGATACGCCTCGAAGCGTAGGGATTTGCGCCCAGCACCGATATGACCTCGCCTACCGAGAATACGAACATACCCAAAAACAGCGTTACTATGGCGCTGCCCACGGAGTACAGGGCAATTCCCCCCGTAAACAGCAAAAGTCCGATAGCGGCTTTGGGCAGCTCCGTCATTTTTTTCAGAAGCATGCTGAAAAGAGGTGTGCAGACAATGACGGTAAACCCGTTCAGCGAGCTTAAGTATCCGTAAACCGTTGCGCCGAATTCTCCCATGGCTTCTTTAAGCTGAAGGGGCAGCAGCACACCCGCCACATTGCTGGGAAGCCAGGCAAAACAGCCCAGCAGAAGTCCCCACAGCACCACACGGCGGCTGCAAAGCACCCGCATAACGGAAAGCCTTTCATCCACAGGCTTTTCGTACTCCGTAAAAGCCTCTTCTCCGCTTTCATCAGCCTTTGCGCCCACAGCGTTTCTCATATGGACGAATATCCATATAAGCACCGTGGAAACAAGTATGGCGAGTGCGTTCAGTACAAATGCCAGCCGTAAATGGTTCCGAAACAGAAGTCCGGAAACAGACGCGCCGACTATAAAGCCGAGATTGAAGCCGAGATAGGAAAGAGAATACGCTCTTTCCCTCTGCTCCGAGGTGGAAAAGTCCGCCGTAAGCGCGTCATAAGCAGGGCTTTCAATAGTTTGAAACAAGCCTGCGAAAAAAATAAGCAGAGCCGTTGCAAAGGTAATGGGCAGCAGTGCGGCTGCTATATACAGGCTAATGGTCAGACAGTCGAAAATTATGATTATGCGCTTGCGGCTGAAACGGTCGGCAAGCTTTCCGCCCAGGATCGCGGCGGGCAGTGACAGCACCGTGGCGGTGGCGATAAGCATAGTAGCCTGCCCGTCGGAAAGACCCAGCTTTGCCGTCAAAAAGAAGGTAAGCATGGGCCACACAAAAGAGCCCATTGCCGTCACCAGCTTGCCGATGAACAGTATGTATATTTCTTTTTTAAGTCCTTTATATTGAGTGATAAGTTTCGTCATAAATATTGTACCTCTGTCCGGATGCGTCCGGACGCTTAATCGGATAATTCTCCTTCCTTTTGGAACGGCAATATTGATTACACCGGCTTTGCATAGCGCCTGCCGTCTCGTTTTTCCTTTTTCGTTAATGTCCGCAAAGAGTCGGGTGATTTTCGAAAACTTTATTCCTGCGACAAAGCCTTTGCAAGCTGATCCCAATGGGATATTGTCATCACTCCGTCATCGCGCGTTGTATCAACATTGACGGCTCCCGTATACCAGACGGGAAACATTCCGGCGTTTCTTGAACCGGCTACATCGCATTCATAATGGTCTCCTATGTACCACACATCGTCCGCCGAAAGGTCTGCCATTTCCAGGGCAAGCTCAAAAATACGCCTGTGGGGTTTGCGGAACAGATACTCGCTGGTAGCGATGATAAACTCGAAATCGTTTTGAGGCAGCATTCTGTTTATCCGCTCGCTGACTACCTCCCCGCAATAGGGAATGTTGCTGATAACTCCCGTGCGGATGTGCTTCTCTTTCAGAAAAGCGAGAAAATCCTCTATGCCGTCGGTGGGCTTGCCGGGAGAGGCGGCGTCCCAGAACACTCTGTCTATTTCCGGCGGAGTCAGGGAAAGCTCCACTCCCACGGACTTATAAAGATATGCGGTAAACATATGATTTGGTATCTCAGTATTGAACATATGTCTGGTTTTCGGGTCGGAGCGCCCCAGCTCGTCTCTGACGGCGTAAGCCGCAGCCTGAACCTCTTGTGCGCTGCGGCAATGTTTATTGCCGACGGCATACTGCATTACGGCAGCAGTGCCCTTTTCGGGGTCATAACCGGTTTCGCTTATAAGGGTCTGACCGTAGTCAAACATAATCATTTTCGGCTTCTTCATTTTTCACCTCGCGCCTGAAATACTGCGCATTTTGTTTTCTCCGTCCCTATTGCATTTTTATGAAATCCGAATTTTTAGTATACCAATAAGATAAGTATAGCATATTATGAACTTCGTTACAATAGGAAACAGTCAAGTAATGACGCATATGCTGGTTTTTCGCCGAAAAACCAGCATATGCGGGATCGATACGGAATTCAGCTTTGATATTAGCTTACAGAAATGAAGTTAGAAAACTCGAAGGAATGACGCGCCGTCAGCAAACCCGCAGGGTTCACCCTGCACGGCTAAAGAGAGGGGAGACGATGTATCTTCTCCCCTCTCTTTAGA
>CAMFEL010000040.1 GCA_945949385.1 uncultured Clostridia bacterium
ATTAGGGCTATGCCCGAAAATGAAATACCCCCCGTTTCACGGGGGGATATTTATTTACTGTTCTTTTTCAAAGCCTATCATATGTCCGCCTTTTTCGCAGTAGAAGCTGCAAAGACCGCGGCTGCGGTATATATCGACTGCAGCCGTAGGGAAAGTATCAATGATCTGCTCTTTAAGGGAAAGGGCTGCGGCCTCGTTTCGGCAATGTCCTATTTTGACTTTTCCGCCGCGAACTCCCAATTCTTTCATTATATTAACGATGGCCGACAGTGCTTTTTTCTCTCCGCGGCTTTTTTCCATGGGATCCAGCTCGCCTTTGTCGCTTGCTTTGCCTACAACTCTTATGCCCAAAAGTCCTGCCGCCTTTGCAACAAAGGGATTTACCCTGCCGTTATTTGCAAGGTTTTTCATGGATTCAAGCATAAATATAAGACCTGTTCTGCTCTTATACTCGGTAATTTTTTCGCAGATTTCCTCATACGGCATTCCGCTCAATATGTACTCTTTCAGCTTTTCCACGATAAGCCCCGGCTCGGGACCCGCCGACAGAGAGTCAATGACGAAAACGCTGCGGTCGGGATACTCTTCCTCGTAGTCGTGCTTTGCTACTCTTGCTGCGTTACAGCTTCCCGACAGGGCGCCTGTTATGGTTACGCAGAACACTTTTTCCGCATCCCCGAAGTTCTCAAGCCAATCGGAGGACGAGGGACATGCCGTGGTGGACTTGCCCTTATATGCGGAAAGCTCGTCTACCATTTGCTCAACATCGAGTTTTGCGTTATCAACATACTCTTTTGTATCGGTTATTATCTTCAGGGGAGTCGAAGCAAAGGGTACGCCGTCGAGAAAGTTGAGATCTGCCGAGGAATCGGCCACAATTTTGAATTTTGCTGCTGTTTCTTTAATTTCTGCCATTAAGATGTCTCCTGTAATGCTGCTTCCCGACGGGGATCGAAAAACCGAACACTGCGGTGCTGCGTGTCAGGCGAGCGTTTTTGCCTTTTTTCTGTTTTCTATTGCTTTCCACACGGCGTTTACTATAATCACTCCGAGAATGCCGTTGATAATTCCCAAAAGAGCGCCAGCGAAGACATCAGTGGGAAAATGGATATACAGATAAAGTCTTGAAAGTGCTACGCTTACCGCTATTATAAGCGCAGGTATTCCGAAGCGTCTGTCCCTTATCATCAGCACGGTGGCACATTCAAAAGAAGCCAGTGTGTGACCTGAGGGGAAGGATGCATCGGAGGGCGCTTTGACAAGAAGCTGATCTATTGTGCGGAGTGCTCCGTCAAGGTCGTAGGGGCGTACTCTGCCTATGACATTTTTCAGTATTCCGTTGCCTATAATAAGTCCGAGTATAAGGGCGGCGCCCATCATTATGCCTGTTTTGCGAGTTCTTTTGAAGAACAGAAACAGCACAGCCACGCATATCCAGAATATGCCGCCGTCCCCCAAATGGGTAACAAGAGAGAAAAACACGTCAAGAACGGGACATACAATATGCTCCTGTATAAATTTAAGGACTGAAATATCCCAGTTCTGTATGGCTTCGGGAAAATAAGGTACCATTATTCTGTTCCCTCCTCAGTTTTGGCTCATGGCGTATATAAGATATTTTCCGTCAACATTTCTGAGATATACAGTCATATCAAGAAAATCCTTATAATCGGGGTTGCCGTTACGGTGCAGTATATGGGTAAAGCTTACACGGCAGGAGAAAGTATTGTCGTCGTAGCGCACATATTCCGCGGTTTCCTCATCCGCAAACTCATAGCTTGAATACTCAATTACGAAATTGTTCTCTACCGTTCTTATATCCTCGTAAAGCTCGGAGGACGGGTCAAAATAGCCTTTAATCTGACCGAAGCCCATTACTGCCACGGTAGAGTCATACTGCATATAGACGGCGTATTTCTTGATAGCCTCAAGAATATAGTTGTTAAACTCGCTTTTGAGTGCTTCGTCACTGTTAAGGGCAACGCTGTATACGCCCTTTTTCTCGCTTGTAACCTCTGCGCCGTTTCCTGCTGCGTCAGTTGCCGTAATAACGGGGGTGCTTATGAGTCCCGTTATTTTATATTTTTCAAGATATACACCGCTGACTCCCTCGGGCATATGCTTACAGGAGTCGGTCTCTATATCCTTTTCCGTTATGCAGTCTTCCCCTGCTTCGACGCCGTTTACATACACCTTATAGCCCTTGGGCGCTGTGACAGTGACTGCGGATTTTGAGCCTGTAAAGACTTCAAAACCGCCTGCATCGTATTCTTTGAACTTTGATGTACCGTTTTCTTTTTCCGTCAGCAGAAATGACGCAATTTTTTCGTCACCGGCTTTTACTATATACTTATATGTCGTTTTATCCGTGGAGGAGACTCTCATATACTCAAGGGTTTTGCCGCTTGTGGCGTTTTCGAGATACGCGACGATGTTTTCTTTTGTCTCAAATTTTGAGCCGCTTGAATTGCACATATCTACATAACCGGCCGCGTCAAAATCAGCGAATACTTTTTCAAAGGTCTCTTTGGCAAGGTGCTTGGGCTGTGCAGCTTCGTAGCCGCGCATCCAATTGACGCCCATTATGACAAGTACGGCAAGAGTCACCAGAAACAGTACTACTACTGCCCAGTATATTTTCCAGAAAACAGATTTTTTTGCTTTCATTCGAAATACTCCTTACGCTTCCGGCTTTACCATGAAGAAGGTAGGTATTCTTCTGGGGTTTGTAAAAGCCTTATAGTTGTTGACAAGTCCCTGAAGCTGATATTCGTCAAGGGTGGATTTGTCTACTTCATACTTATCGTAATAGTCTCTGTAATACATCATTGCGGAGGAGCCGCCGTCAAGCATACCCGCGGATACGGCACCGTAGGAAACCATCATGTCTATCATATCGTTATGGGTGGCTCCGAGACTTGAAGCGGTTCTGCCGTCGGTTACTATCATAATAACCGTACCGTCATCGCGCTGACCGATAGCGGTGCGCTGAGAGGTTCCCGTATTGCCGTCCTGATAATAGAATTTAAGGTCGTCGCCATCGCGCTCAATAAGGGTATTGCCGGTCTGGAATGATACGGCGTCCCTTACTCCCAGCTCGTTGGCTTCTTTCTGGGTCATACCCTCTTTGACTATAAGCTTGTTTTCGTTTGTAAAGCCCATAAAGGTCTTTTTAGAGCCGTCGTCAAAGACGCACTCGCCCTTTGAATATGTAAGTCCCAGGGGGGCGTATCCGGAACCGTGACCGCCGTTATCCAGAAATTCGCCGCCGTTGATACATGCAACCGCTCCGTATCTGTCCGCCGCCTGGAATATGTTTACTCCGGCGGTTGCGTTGGAAAAATCGTCGGTGGAAGTGCCCACGAAAACGCGGGTAGGATCCTTAACAAGCAGGACATACGCTTTATATGTGGTGCCGTTGACGGTTTCGAAAATCATACCGTCCTGAGCGTTTGCCCACTCGTCCTCGGTGATATCTGCGCTGCTGTCTCCGTAATCGTCTATGGACACCACATCCTCAACGACCTTTTCGCTGTCGGCAAGAATAGCTGCAACTTTGTCCTTTGAAAGCACAAGATACGGCACCCATTTTGTTGCGCTTGCCTGCATTGCGGAATTGACCAAAAGATTGCGGACGGTCTCGCTGGGACCGTATGCAACGGTAAGAAGCGCCGTATATACAAGAACTACCGCCATAATTATTGCGGTAAGCAGGACGAAAAAGCTTCTGCCTATATATGTGCCGACTCCTGCCTTCTTTTTGCCCGTATATCCGCGGGAGGCAGAGGTGCGGCGGATACTGCCTGTTCTTCCCATATCTATAACATCCACATCGCCGCCGTTGTCGGGAGTTTTCGCTTCTCCGGTCAGGGCGAACATCATGGCGCGGCTTTCGCTTTCGCTGAGATTCTTCTTGAAAATGTGAGAATCCGTATCTTCAAGGGCGGCGCGGCGCTGAGGGGCGTTCCCGCGAGGGGCTTGTGATGCCTGAGTCTGCACTCCCTGCGCATTTCGTGCACTCTGTGAATACTGCGGAGCTTGTGCGTTTTGTGCTGCGGGGCGTCTGTTCATATATGCAGGCTGCTGTGCGCTTGCGTCAGACGCGGGGCGCTGTGCTGCGGGTCGCGGTGTTGCTGATGGTGCTCTTCCCTGCATTTGAGGTATCTGCTGTGCTCCGACAGCATTTCTCTGAGTCTGAACCGCATTGGGTGCGGGAGTTCTGCGATGCGCCTCTGTGGATGCGCTTCGCGCTCCCTGCTGTGCAGAGGGAGTGCGGTATGTGCCCGCAGCCATACTGTCATAAGCGCTTCTTCCTGCGGAGGGAACGTTACGCTGTGCGGGATTTGCGCGGTTTTGCGCATTCTGCATATTCGCGGGGCGCACCGGTGTGGGTCGGGGTCTCTGCGAACTTTGTGCAGTGGGTCTGCGCTGTACGGTGCCTTCTCCCGAAGTCTGTGCGGTGCGCTTAGAAGCGGGTTCTGCACTGCTGCGAGCATCATCGGGAGACATTCCTATTTTTGCAAGGCGAGCCTGTCTTGCGGCTGCCTGCTCTTTTTGCTCTCTTATATAGTTTTCCTTGAAATCACTTTCCATTAAGCGTTACCAGCCTTTTTGAACACAAATTTTCTTTGGATATTGTAGCTTACAAGGTACAGGACAAAGTCAATAGGCAGCTTTATAAGCGGCTGCAGCCATTTTTCTCCGAAGGTATTGCTTATCCAATCAAAACTGGACAGACCGAGGGAGACATAATGCAGTGACACTGTACTTACGAAGAGTATGCACACCGCCAGAATATAGTATTTAACCATTGTCCAGCCCAGTTTTCCGCCGCCCTTATTGAATATATGTCTGTTTATGAAGAAATTAAGCATTGAGGAAATTATGCGGGCGCTGACGGTGGATATTGCAGTGTCTGCCATGCTGTTTTCGCCGAATACGCCGCTGAGCCAGTAATGCAGACCGGTAAACAGCAGCCAGTCAAGTGCGTAACAGACCATGGAGCTGCCCATGAATTTTATAAAGGAGGAGGTTAAAATGTATTTGAATATCAGTCCGTATATTTTCGCGGAATCGCGGAAGGCTCTGAAATGGGAGCTTTTGTTTTCCTCGAGATAGACGGTTTTGATTTTGACCTCGGTGAAAGGCAGTCTCTGCCTTCTCATTGTCAGGAGTACATTTGTTTCGTATTCGTAGCGATCCCCCGACACCTCTGTCATTGCCGGTATAAGTGCAGCGGGAATTGCGCGCAGACCCGTCTGTGTGTCGCTGACTTTAATGCCTACAATCAGGCGGAATACAAGTGATGTTGCTCTGTTGCCGAAGCGGCTGCGTGCAGGTACGTTATCCTGCGAGAAATCGCGCACACCCAGAACTGTATTCCCTGTTCTGAGCATTTCCTCGGACACGGCTTTCACATCTTCCGGTCGGTGCTGACCGTCACCGTCTGCCGTGACGACTCCCGATGTTGTTCTGTTTTCCGCGTACCACTTGAAAGCTGTTTTCAGAGCCGCGCCTTTGCCGCGGTTTTCAGTGTGGGTCAGAACGGTACAGGTGTTCTTTTCGCGGAGCATGTCAAAATACTTACTGTATTCCTCGCCGCCTCCGTCGTCTACTACAATAATATCGTCGAAGCCTGCCGCTTCAAGCCCTTCCACCGTGGAAAGCAACTTTTCGTCGGGCTTGTACGACGGAAGCACTACTGTTATGTCCATATATTTTTATGTCCTTTTATGATTTCTATTTCATATAATCCGGCAAAAATTCGCCGTCTACCGTATCGGTCACATATTTTTTCAGAGATGCAAGGGATATGGGGTTATTATAATAGGTGCGTACCGCGTGGGAAGCGGCAAGCTCTTCGGTGTAGTCCTTCAGAAGGTACACTTTGTTATTATAGAAATTCGCGGGATAATGGCAGACGGTTGGGATGAACTGTGGATTATTAACGGAGGTACCGCTGCTGTTTTTGACTATATCAAAGGTTATGATTCCGCCGGGAACATTATAGTCGTATGCCTGCTCATGGACAAAATTGCCGAGAGAATAGACGCAGAGGCATTTCTTGCCGTCGATGCCTTCAAGCCATTCAACAGGTTGGATAACATGGGGATGGTGTCCGATTATAACATCGGCGCCCGCTTTTGCCATTATATCGGCGTATTTTTTCTGCTCGTCATTTGGCTGCATTGCGCCCTCGTCGCCCCAGTGTACGCTGACGATGACGAAATCGGCGTTTTCTCTCGCCTCTGCTACATCGCCGGCAACATCAGACTGTTTGAGGTAAGGCGCCCACAGCCCCTCTTTTGCGGGGTCTTCATTGAGATTGGTGCCGTAGGTATAGGAAACAAAAGCTATCTTTATGCCGTTCTTTTCGAGATAAGAGATGTATCTTCCGCTATCCTTTTCCTCGTAGCAGCCCACCACAAATGCTCCGTGACTGTTCCAGTTATCGTAGGAGTCGCGAATTCCTTTGGCGCCCTTGTCAAGCATATGGTTATTGGCAAGGTTGATAACGTCGAAGCCTGCACCCATTACATCGGCGCAAAGCTCAACGGGACTGTTGAATGTGGGATACGACTCCGGCGCAAAGCTTTGCGACACGGGAGTTTCCTGATTTATAAATGCTATGTCCGCAGAGCTTATAAGCTCTTTTACATTTTCGTATATGGGGGAGAAATTGTAGCTTCTCCCGTCGGAGGAAGCCTGTGCAGCGGCATCACGGTACGTGCCGTAGTAGATAATATTGTCGCCGCAGCCTGCAAATGAAACTTTTGTTTCTGGTATTTCTACCGGCGGATCGGTCTCGGCAGCAGTGTCAGAGGTGACGGGCTCGCTTTGCAAAGGCGCGGTGCTGTCCTCCGGCTTGTCCCCGGAACCGACAGGACGAAGTCCGCATGAGCACAGAAGCAGCACGCACAGAAGCAGCACTGACATAATTCTTATCTTCAAGCCATAATCCTCCAATATAATATATTTGTTACTATAATAACACAATTTTTATATTAAATCAATCCTTTATTTGAATTATATGACAATCACGGCGGGTATTTGCTTTATCAGCGTGTTTCTCCGCTCATATGCTTATATATTTCGCGCAGGGTATTGTTTTCTATACGGGAAACATAGGAGCGGGATATTCCCAGCTTTTGCGCCGTCTCACGCTGTGTCAGCGGCTCTTTCCCGTCAAGCCCGTAGCGCATTACGATAATACTGCGTTCCCGTTCCCCCAGTTTGTCTTTTATGTAACCGAGTGCGGCGCTTACACGCATTTTTTTATGCAGATCGTCGGCTATTGTGTCTTCACAGCGGATTATGTCCATATATGTCAGCGGGTTTCCGTCGCGGTCTGTGTCGATGGTTTCGTATATGGATATGTCATTCTGTGCTTTCTTTTTAGAGCGGAAATGCATAAGAATTTCGTTCTGAATACATTTTGCACCGTATGTGGCAAAGCGGGTGCCATTGCTGCTGTCAAAGGTGTCTACCGCTTTTATAAGTCCTATGGTGCCTATGGAGATAAGATCATCCTGCGCTTCCCTGCAGGAGTAGTATTTCCGAACTATATGGGCTACAAGGCGCAGATTATGCACTATAAGCGCTTCCCTTGCGTCTGCGTCTCCCTCTTTCATGCGGCGCATCAGTTCTGCCTCCTCTTTTTTTGTCAGAGGGTCCGGAAAATGCTGCACCGTGTCGGCATTAAGTACGGCGGCGGACAGAATCGCCAATATAAGCAGCAATGTTTCCATAAGTTTACCCCGCTTTGCAGAATTTTCAAAAGAACGTTATTCGGCTTCTATGAAATTATATGCGTTACGGCTTGACCCGACACACAAAATCGTATAAAATAATCAAAAAAGGATAAAAGGTTACTGCTTATGGCAAAATACGGACTTATTATCTGGGATTTTAACGGTACCGTAATTGACGATACTCAGATAAGCATAGAGTCAATAAATACTGTTCTCGGGAGGCGCGCTCTGCCGCAGCTTTCCGGAAAAGCCGCATTTCAGGATATTTTCACCTTCCCCGTGGAAGAATACTATCGCAGGCTCGGCTTCGATTTTTCAAATGAACCGTACAGCGTGCCTGCCGACGAATGGGTGGAGCTGTACAATGCTGAAAAATTCCGCGCGCCGCTTAATCCCGGAGTTTATGAGACGCTGGCGGCAATTAAAGAAGCGGGTGTGCGGCAGATGATTCTGTCTGCTTCCGAAAAGTCTCTTCTGTACGAGCAGCTTAAGCATTTGGGCGTTTCGGAATTTTTTAACGAAATTCTCGGCTGCGGTGATGTTTACGCGGCGGGAAAGCTTCAGCTTGCAAAAAAATGGGCGGAAGATAAGTGCGCCGAGGAAATGAAAAAGACGCTGTTTGTAGGCGATACGGACCACGATTTTTTATGCGCCGAGAGTATTGGCTGTGACTGTGTTCTTTACAGCGGCGGTTTTATGTCAAGAAGGCGTCTTCAGGCTCTCGGAGCGCCTGTGATCGACAGTATTTCCGAAGTGTGCTCTTACATATTTTGACGCCTTTTTATTAAAATAATAAACCGCGCTTTTCGGGGCAAAATAAGGCGGGGAGTATCCCTGAATTCTCTTAATTTACCGAAAGGCGTTAGCAATAATATGGTTATGGACAGAATTTCTATGATACTCGTTATCATAGGCGCGCTCAACTGGGGCAGCATCGGTCTTTTCCGTTTTGACATAGTCGCATGGATATGCGGCGGTCAGGACGCAGTGGTCGCAAGAGTCATATATACAGTTGTGGCTCTGGCGGGACTGTGGTGTATTTCTCTTCTTTTCAGAAGAAGAGAGGCACGCTACGAAAGCTGACGGCTCTAACTGTCGGTGCGCGCACCGAATTTTTGTAAAAATACCCGCCGATGGCGGGTATTTTTACTTTTTTAACGGCGTCTCGGTACTTTTTTGTGAATTTTTTTAACAAACCGCTTGATTATGACGCATTAATAAGATATAATGTTTTTACTAATTTTTACGGAGGACAATATGAGCTATATCAATATGTTTCTTTCTACTGAACCTGTAGGCGGCTTTATGGGCTTTATGACCAAGTACGGCGGCACTATCATTCTGGTAGTAGCTATGATTCTGATTTTCTACTTTTTCCTTTACAGACCTCAGAAGAAGCAGGAAAAGGAAGCTGCTCAAATGAAGAACAGTCTTCAGATAGGCGACGAGGTTACCACTATCGGCGGTATAATCGGCGAGATCGTGTCCATCAAGGACGAGACCTGCGTTATCGAGACCAGCAAAGACCACTGCAAGATCCGCATTCTTAAGAGTGCCATCAGCAAGGTCGATGTTAAGGCTGACGAGAAATAATGTCATATTTCAAAGCCCTTTGCAATATCTTTTGATTAAGAGATATTGCGGAGGGTTTTGTTTATGGAAAAAGATGAAAAAGGCGCGACTTCGTCGCTGATTTCCGGTTTTCTTTTTGGCGCGGCTGTCTGGGCGGCTTTGTCCGTTGTGCTTATTCTTTTATGCGCTGCTGTTTCCTATATGAATCCGGACCCGGAGAAGCTGATGGCACCGCTGGGTGTTGCCTCTCTTTATATTGCCCTTGCCGTCGGAGGTATTACGGCAGCAGTAAGAGGCGGAACGCTACTTTCTTCTGCAGCAGTCGGCGCCGCCGCGCTTGCCGTACTTCTGATATCGTCGGCTTTGAAGCCCGACGGTTTGGCGACACACGGCGCGGGCATTCAGGCTCTGCTTTACTGTCTGACTGTACCGGCGGCGCTTATGGGAGGATGTGCGGCAATTATTGCAGCGAGGAAGCGTGCCTCTTCCCCGCACAGAAAACGCAGACGCAAAAGATAATCTTAAAGTGTTGCGCCGCTTCTGCTTGCTGAATATTAACCGAAAATAGAAAAAGCGCTTAAAAAGAAGCGTTTTTTCATTGACTTTCATTGACAAATATTGCAAACGGGTCTAAAATAGTAAGGTACGCTAAAATTTTTGCTTTTTTCCCGCCGCGAGAGCTTTTGCTCTGCGTCGGAGCCGCTTCGTCGCCGGAAAACGGGCGGCTGAAAAAAGCCCGCACGAAATTAAGCGCAAAACAGTATCAACGGAATCAACGGAAATGAAAGGATGATCAAAATGGCTGAAATCAAAGGCGGGATCGGCGTTGAAGTCGATCATATTTTTCCGGTAATCAAAAAATGGCTTTACTCCGAAAAGGAGATTTTTCTGCGTGAGATAGTATCAAACGCATGCGACGCGGTGACTAAGCTGAGAAGGCTTATTTCTCTCGGCGAGGACGCCGCGAGAGATATTCCCGACGAGGGCTTTAAGGTGACTGTGGAGCTTGACAGGGACGCCCGCACTATTACCGTTACGGACAACGGAATCGGTATGACAGAGGAAGAGGTACAGAAGTACATCTGTCAGATAGCTCTGTCCGGTGCCCTTGACTTTGTTCAAAAATATGACAAGGAAGGCTCCGCCGACACCGGTATAATCGGTCATTTCGGCCTGGGTTTTTACTCCGCATTTATGGTAAGCTCAAAGGTCGAAGTGCTTACTCATTCATATACAGGTGCCCCCGCCGTAAAGATGGAATGCGACGACGCCGGCTCTTACGTTATCGACACGGAATACGTGGGCGCTCCCGAGCGCGGTACCGCTGTTGTCATGCACATAAGCGAAGAGGGAGAGGAGTATCTCAATTCATCGGAGCTTCGCCGCATTCTTAACAAATACTGTGCCTTTATGCCGGTTGAAATATATTTTGATGACGGTGAAAAAGAGGCTGAGGGCGAGGACGATGAAAAGAAAGCCGCCGCTCCGAAGCCTGTAAACGATACTGCTCCGCTGTGGCTGAAAAATCCCTCCGACTGCAGCGACGAGGAATACAAGGAATTTTACCGCAAGGTATTCAACGATTATCGCGAGCCTCTGTTCTGGATACATCTAAAGGCAGACTATCCGCTGAATTTCAGGGGTATTTTGTACTTTCCCCGCATAAATTCCGAGTTTGAAAGCATTGAGGGACAGGTAAAACTGTACTACAATCAGGTGTTTGTGGCCGATAATATCAAAGAAGTTATACCCGAATATCTGCTTATGCTGAAGGGTGTGCTTGACTGTCCCGAGCTGCCGCTGAATGTTTCCAGAAGCTATTTGCAGGACAGCGTATATGTGAAGAAGATCGCAAACCATATTACAAAGAAGGTTTCGGACAAGCTCTCTGCTATGTTCAATGCTGACAGAAGCACCTACGAGGAAAAGTGGAACGACATAAAAACCTTTGTGGAATACGGCGCGCTGAGGGACCGCAAGTTCTATGACCGTGTATCCTCATGCATACTTTACCCTAAGTGCGGCGGAGGCTTCTGCACTTTGGACGAGTATCTTGAAAACGCAAAGGAAAAGCACGAAAACAAAGTATACTACGCCTGCGACGAGACGGCTCAGGCAGGATATATTCAGATGTTTGAAAAGGAAGGCATTGAAGTCCTGCTGCTGCGACACATAATCGACACCCAGTTTGTACAGATGGTGGAGAATGTGCGCGAGGGCGTTAAGTTCTGCCGCGTTGATTCCGAGCTTGCCGATTCAATGAAGGGTGACGGCACACAAGAGGTCGAAGGCGCCGCAGACATATTCAAAGCCGTTGTTCCGGAGGGCACGGAGATAGTATTTGAGGCGCTTAAAGACGAAGCTTTGCCCGCAGTTCTCAATGTCAGCGAGGAAAGCCGCCGCATGGAAGATATGATGAAGCTATACAGCGCACAGGGTGCAGGTGTTCCCTCTTTCCCCGTGGAGTCAAAACTCATACTGAATTCCTCCTGCCCTACAATAAAAGCTCTGCCCGATATGGAAAAAGAAAAAGCCGAGCTTACGGCAAAACAGATATACGATCTGTGCCTTATTACTCAGAATAAAATGGATCCGGAAAAGCTTAAGTCTTTTCTCAGTGACTGCTACCGGATCCTGACTATGATCTGACCGTGGGACAGAATACGGCGTATGCCGAAAACGAGGTTTTCAAGAAGAATTTTGCAATCGCCGATGATTATGGAGCTACAGCACGCGCCATACTGTCGGCACAGATTGAAGAATTTGTACTGCATATGTCTAAATCCGGCGAAAGGCTTACTCCCGCAGAAGTTTCGAGGGTATATACCGAGTTTTTCGATGATGGCCTTATTTCTGACATCTTTTTCGATATATGCAGACGCCTATATTCGATTTCTGTCTTGAAAATAATGCAAACAGACGGTGAAATTTCAAGCAGCAGTGTGGCATTTACTGACAATATTTTTTCTTCGGCGGCTGTCGAAAAGCTTTGTCCCAACGCTGTCAAAGAGCATTTCAGCGATTTCAGAAGCGCTTGCGAGGCTGTATTCTATGAAAAGTGCGACTGCTGTATACTGCCTGTGTACGGAACCGATGACGGTTTCTTTCCTACTTTCTTTAAGCTGATAAAGGCTTATGAGCTTAAAATCAGCAGAGTCTGTACTGTGGAAAAGCCTTCGTCAGATGCTGAAATACGGTATGCTTTACTTACAAGAAGCGTTAACTTTGACGGCGCGGAGCGCATTGTTGTCAGTTTTGCCGACAAAGGAGAGCGGCTTGCAAAGCTGCTTGCGGTGCTTGGAGGCGCCGGATGTACGCCCGCGTTCATATACAGCTTTCCCGATGTGTACAATACTGATATGACGGAATATACCGTATGTCTGCGTTTATCAGACCTTGATGCACGGTGCCTTGCTTTTTTCCTTGATGCCGCCCTGCCCGCTCATACGGTTGTCGGCGCATTTTAACTCGATTGCCGAACTGATATATACGGCAAACCAAGAAAGGATCCTTTATTTTTATGAGAAATCTTGATGAATGTAAGGCTGAGCTTACACGCTGGCTTGTAAGCGATGCTGTTGACGTCCAAACAAAAAACAGCCTTGAGGCTTACAGTGACAGCGAGCTTTGCGCCGCAATGAACGGTTACATGGACTTCGGCACTGCGGGACTTCGTGCAAAAATGGGTGCAGGCACGGCTCTTATGAATGTATACACCGTAGCTCACGCAACTGCCGCTCTTGCCGAATACATTGTTAGCTTCGGCAGTAAAGCTATGGAGCGGGGTGTGGCTATTGCTTATGACAGCCGCATAAATTCAGCTCTGTTTTCACAGCGCAGCGCAGAGGTGCTTTCCGCATACGGAATCAAGGTTTATCTTTACGGGGAGCTTCGCCCTACCCCTGTGCTTTCCTTTGCTCTAAGGGAGCTTGGCTGTATTGCCGGTATCAACATTACCGCCTCGCACAATCCCAGCGCCTACAACGGCTACAAGGTCTATTGGGAAGACGGTGCGCAGATAGGCGCCGAGCAGGCAAATGCCGTAAGTGCTCTGATTAAAAGTATCGATATTCTTTCAGGTGTTCCCGGAAGCTCTGAGGCCCGCGAGGAGCTTATACTGCCTATGCCCGCCCACATTGACGAAAAATACCGCAAATGCGTTCTGGAACAGAGGGTCGATCCCGCAGTCATCCCCTCGGAAAGCGATCATCTGAAGATCGTTTACACGCCGCTTCACGGCGCCGGAATCACCATGGTTCCCGATGTACTGAGGGAAGCCGGGGTAAAGAATTTATATATTGTACGCCAGCAGGCAGAGCCTGACGGCAGTTTCCCCACTATTGAGTTCCCCAATCCCGAGTTTCCCGAAGCATTCCGGCTTGGACGCGAGATAGCTGACAAAGTCGGCGCAAATCTTGTTATTGCCACCGACCCCGATTCCGACAGAGTCGGCGCCGCTGCCCGCGAGTCTTCCGGTGAATTCAAATGCATTACGGGTAATCAGATGGGTTCATTGCTGCTTGACTATATCATTACGGCACACCGCCGCAACGGTACCATGCCGTCAGAGCCTTATGCGGTCAAATCTATTGTTTCCACCGCTTTGGCTGAGGAGATCTGCCGCTGTGCCGATGTAAAAATGTATGATGTGCTGACCGGATTTAAGTATATAGGCGAGGTAATAAAGAAACACGAAAAAGAGGGGCACGGAAGCTTTCTGCTGGGCTTTGAGGAAAGCTACGGTTATCTTAAAGGCACTTATGCCAGAGACAAGGACGCCGTTGTAGCTACTCTGCTTATTTGTGAAATGGCAGCCTATTACGCTAAGCGCGGTATGACTCTTTGTGACGCTGTCGACGCACTTTTCAAACGCTACGGCTACTATTCCGAGCGCACGGAGAGCTTTTATTTCGACACTCCCGACGGACACGAGCGTATGGCGGCTATGACCGCGGCTCTGCGCGCCGAC
>CAMFEL010000041.1 GCA_945949385.1 uncultured Clostridia bacterium
GCGGCAAGGCACAAATGGTGTTTGAAACAGCTCACGTGCGATCCACGCTCGCTTTTCTGACCATATCTTTCGTTGATTTGTGACGTTTTTGCAAAGCCCCCGGGCTTTGCAAAATGCCGCCGGCCTTTTTGGCGGCAAGGCACAAATGGTGTTTGAAACAGCTCACGTGCGATCCACGCTCGCTTTACTTTCAAACTTACCTCCTATAGCAATCTCAGTATTCGTTTTCTAATACAATTATACACAAACCCCGACAAAAAATCAACGATTACTGTTAAAATTGCCCATAAAAATTTATGCCGATAAAATATTTCGGGTGTACGGTCAAAAGCCGCGGCATTCAAACGGCGCAAAATGCGCAAACCCTATTTACAAAACGGCGGGAATTGTATAAAATAATGTAGAATAATAAACGAAAGGTCATATGTAATGCAGATTTCCCAAGAGACGAGAAAAGCGGCGCAAGCGGCGGAAGAAGCCCTTGCTCCCGTATTTGCACGAATAGATGAAGTTTCCCGCGTTTGCAGCGAGAGAGTATTAGATGTATTCAAAGACAACAGGGTGTCCGAATCCATGTTTGCCCCAAGCACCGGCTACGGCTACGGAGACCGCGGCAGAGACGCGGTGGACAAAGTATGTGCACAAATATTCGGCGCCCCCGCAGGCTTTATGCGCCCGTCAATTCTGTGCGGCACCCACGCCATAACCGTAGGTCTGTTCGGCTTGCTGCGCCCGGGTGATGTAATGCTGTCCGTAACGGGAACCCCCTACGACACGCTTCACAGCGTCATCGGAATAGGCAAAAGCGGCGCTGACGGCAGCGGAAGCCTTAAGGATTTCGGTGTGGAATATGCCGAGATTCCCATGACTCCCGACGGAAGCATAGACAACGATGCGATGAAAGCGGCACTCAGGCATTACGGCGACCGTGTAAAGGTAGTGTATCTCCAACGCTCCAAAGGATATGCCGACAGAAAAACCTTGTCAGTCGGGGAAATCTGCGCAGCCACAGAGCTTGCTAGAGAAGCAGCGGGACACGATATTTTCGCAGTCCTTGACAACTGCTACGGCGAATTTACGGAAACCGAGGAGCCTTGCAGCGCCCGTTTCGGCAAAGGGGCGGTTGACCTTATGATAGGCTCTCTGATAAAGAACCCGGGCGGCGGTATGGCAGACATCGGAGGGTATCTGGTTGGCAGCGAGCGAGCCGTGGAGCTTGCGGGCTACCGTCTGTCGAGTCCGGGAACCGGACTTGAGGTGGGCGCCTCTCTGGGTCAGAACAGAAACCTTCTGCGGGGACTTTTCTACGCTCCCCATACAACGGCGCAGGCATTGAAAACCGCCCATCTTGCGGCGTGTCTGTTTTCACGCCTTGGCTATAAGGTATCCCCCGATCCTTTTGAGGAGCGTCACGATATAATCCAGACCGTCACTCTCGGCACCCCCGAAGGGCTTACGGAGTTTTGCCGCGGTATCCAGTCCGCATCTCCCATTGACGCTTTCGTTACACCGGAGCCCAGCGAAATGCCGGGCTATGCCGACGATGTGGTAATGGCGGCGGGAGCCTTCGTCGGAGGCGCTTCTATTGAGCTTTCGGCAGACGGTCCCATGCGCGCTCCTTATATAGCATTTATGCAGGGCGGGCTTACTTACGAAAGCGCCCGCCTTGCGGTAATGGCAGCTGCAGACCGCTGCGGCAGAAAGAAATAATTATCCGACACAAACGAGGCTCTGCCGGTGCTCCGCCGGTGCTCTGCCGGTGCTCCGCCGGAGGTTCGCCCTCACCCCGGTCAGGGGACTTTTTGAAAAAAGTCCCTTGACAATCTTCAAAAACTTCTGTAATACGCGAAACTCTTATACATAAAGTCTGCACTAATCATAGCATATATGAACTTTATCGACAGCTAAACCAAGTTCCCTGCAATTCTTGAGTTAAAAAATCCTATTTCCCAAAAGTTTTTTGGGGTTCTTAGTACCTTTTTCTCAAAAAAGGTACTAAGCGGAGCGCGAGGCAGAGCCTCGCATATGCCGTCCTTCCGGAGCAGCTCCTCACATATGCCGGCGCTCTGCCGGTGCTCCGCCGGGGCTCCGCCCCTCACCCCGGTCAGGGGACTTTTTGAAAAAAGTCCATTGACAATCTTCAAAAACTTCTGTAAAACGCGAAACTCTTATACATAAAGTCTTCACTGATTATAGCATAGCATTAACTTATTCAAAGCAAAAGTGAATTCCCTGCAATTCTTGAGTTAAAATATTTCCTATTTCCCAAAAGTTTTTTGGGGTTCTTAGTACCTTTTTCTCAAAAAAGGTACTAAGCGGAGCGCGAGGCGGAGCCTCGCATATACGGCCTTCCGGGGCAACGTCTCGCATATGCCGGCCTTTCGGGGCAGCGCCCCGATAATAATACAATACTACTTTTTCCACCTTTCGCCGCGCTCCCGCTTTTCTCTGAAGAAGCGGCGCAAAAGCCCGGCGCATTCCTCCTCCAGAACGCCGAAAACCACCTCAGGCTTGTGGTTAAGGGGCAGTGCGCACATATCGGCAATACTGCCCATGGCACCCGCCTTGGGATCGGCGGCACCGATAATAACGGCGGGCAGACGGGAATTTATTATTGCCCCCGCACACATGGGACAGGGTTCAAGAGTTACGAACAGCTCACACCCCACCAGCCTCCAGCCGCCGAGAGAGCGGCAGGCGGCACTGATGGCTGAAAGCTCCGCGTGAGCGGTAGCATCCTTAAGGCTCTCCCGCCCGTTTCCGGAAGCGGCTATAACCCGGTCATCCCGCACGACCACAGCGCCCACGGGCACCTCGTCAAGCTCCATGCACCTTTTTGCCTCCTCAAGGGCAAGGGACATAAAATATTCATCCCGTACTTTGTCTCTCATTTGCCGCCTCCGCACATCAATAAACGATACATTTTCAGTAAATAAAGTATACCCTACCGAGACCCTCATGTCAATACGGCAATGCGGCACACCCGCGGCACCGCCCCCGCGGTGCAAAAGCGGAAAAACTGCCGGCAAAGCAAAAATACCATAAAAACAGATCTCCACAAAACGCCGCATATGCGGCAGAAAAGGCACAAAAAATGAACACTTTACCGAAGAGAATCAAATACGATTCAGTTATATTCGACCTTGACGGCACCCTGCTTGATACCCTCGCAGACCTGCACGCGGCTGTAAACCACTCACTTAAAGCATTTTCCCTGCCGGAGCGTACCGTTTCCGAGGTAAGACGCTTCGTAGGCAACGGCATACGCCTGCTCATTGAGCGCAGCGTGCCCGAAGGCACTCCCGCCGCTCTCTGTGACAAGGTGTTTGACGAATTCAAAAGCTACTACGCAAAAAACTGCGAAAACGAGACCAAACCATATCCCGGCATACCCGAGCTTATGAATATGCTGAAAGAACGCGGCGTGCCCTGCGCCATCGTTTCCAATAAAGCGGACTTTGCGGTAAAAACCCTGACAGACAAATTTTTTCCCGGTCTCTGCGCCGCCGCCATAGGCGAGCGGGAGGGGATACGGAAAAAACCCGCGCCCGATTCCGTTTTTGAAGCAATGCGCCTGATAGGCTCCGAAAATCCCGTTTATGTAGGCGACTCCGAGGTGGATATTGCCACGGCACTCGCTGCAAACATCCCCTGTATCTCCGTTTGCTGGGGTTTCCGCAGCAGAGACGAGCTGATTTATGCAGGCGCCGAAAATATTTGCGAAACCGCTGAACAGCTAATAAACGCCCTGGAGGATAAGTGATGCATATACCTTCTTCTGCAACCGCCGAAATTGATGTGCTTACATTTGAAGATGCCCTGAAGCCTTCTGCCACGGCGGATTATGACCGCAGCAGGTGGATATATGTACCCGATTTTTATTCCGAATACCGATATATTTTAGGCACTTGCGGAAATAATCCGCTCATATGTATCGGCATCAACCCCTCCACAGCGGAGCCCGATAACCTTGACAATACGCTGAAAAGCGCACAGCGAATAGCAAACTATAACGGCTACGACAGCTTTATTATGTTCAATGTGTATGCACAGCGCGCCACTAATCCCGATCATATGGAGAAAGAGGCAAATCCTCTGCTGCACAGAGAGAATATGAAAGCCTTTGAATACATACTTCGCCTCTGCAAAAAATGCCGCCCCTCGATCTGGGCGGCATGGGGCACGCTTATAGAAAAAAGAGGGTATCTCGCCGACTGCGTCTCCGATATGATAAAGACGGGAGAGAAATACGGCGCCGTCTGGTACACAGCGGGAGCCCGCTCAAAGCGCGGCGGTCACCCGCACCACCCCCTGTACCTCAAATCGGAAACCCCTCTCGACCCCTTCGACGCCGCCGGGTATCTTTGCAGCCTCCGCCAAACTCCCCGCCCCTGACCAAGCTTTGATCCGACATGTCAAAAGCCCTCCGCGCGGAATCCGCGCGGAGGGCTTTGTTGCCATATCAGTAAAATTCGCTTGCTGCATTTTTTTAATTATGCCGTATTTCCGCATCAAAGCAATCCTTTTTCTGCCGATCCTGACAGCTTCGGAAGTACCGTTGTGCTTTCCGCCGCATCGTGAAACAATTACCTCTTTACCGTATTTGCAGATACGCCCTGCCCAGGCCACAGGAAGCATAAAGGGAAACTTTTCAAGATAAGTACATTTATACCGGCTGCGCATTTCACTAAGAGGCAAAAATATACTGCTATATACTCCGTTTCCCGCCTTTTCGCCTTTGTTCGCCGCCGAAAAAGCGTTAAGCGTCATATTGCTGCTGTGTTTTCGGCTGAGCTCGGAACCGCCGTAGATGCCGGCGCAAAGTATATCCTCCAATAGCCCCTCATAGTTGACATCACGGCTTTCCCGATGTTCAATATATCCGGACTTTACAGGGTCGAAAGTCAAATACTTCCGACCGATGCAGAATACAGCCTCCGCAAACACATCCGCACGTATTTGTCTGCATTTTTCCCACACACAGTCCCAATCAATAAATGCGCCGAATCTATTGGCGTACAAAACAATATCGCACACCTGACGGATACCGACGCCGCTGTGAATGAAATGCTTAAAAGCATGGCAGATCAGATACAGCAAGTGATCTGTATGTCCCAAGGTACAAATATGGGTACCGTTTACATCTGCGGTTATAAGCCGCCCGCAAATACCGTCAAAAAGCCCGTTAAAATGCCCATATGCCTGTGAGTCAGGAGAAAAAAGCGAAGTATGAACTTCTATTTTCAAAGGACTTCCCTTTTTTATATATGTGATTTCAAAATCACCGGAATTCACATCGTCCTCAGTATACATTCCGTACCTGACCATCGCATCGTGAAGCCTGAAAAAACCGTCGGAAGACACGAGAATATCCTCATCGCCTGACCTGCGCAGATCCGGTAAAGGATAAAGGCTGCGGCAAACAATTCCCTTCAAAACGCACGGGGTCACCCCTTCGCCTTTCAAAGAATTGATAAGTTTCAAGAACTCATCGGTTTTCACGGTCTGTATCATAACGCTTTGCATAGCACGCCGCTTGTACGGCAAGAGCACGGTTTCCGCAGTCTTTGCCGCCGGGCATCCGTAAACCGCATTATAACCCATAGGAAGAATACCGTGCAAATCAAACAGAGAGAACAGCTGCGTCCACTCTTCCGGGCTGATATCATCCTGCCAATTTACGCTTATTTTCTCCAAAGATGCTTTAACCGCATCCAAGAATAGCCTGTAAACTTCCTTCATCAATCTATTCTCCAATATTTCCGCATAAGCACCGCACATAATTCCGAATGAGCTCCGTATAAACAAAACAGCAGAAACTTACTGTCAGTATCTCCGACTCCTTATATCAATCAAATAAAGCATTAATCAGGAAGCTCACTCGAAAGAGACTTTATCACATCTGTCAACTTCGTGCTGGAAATGCCGTCGGTGTGCGGCAAATATACAATTTCAACTCCCAAAGGCGAAAATTGCTCCTCATATTTATTCCACTGCGGAGTTCCTTTCCAATCAGAGCCGACAAACATTCTGTCAAACCTATATTTTTCCCATGCGGATAATTTGTTTTTTTCATACTGCGGAACAACCTTATCAACATACTTCAGCGCAGAGACTATTTCTGCTCTTTCCTCATAAGGAATTATCGGCGTTTTATTTTTTTCTTTACGGACAAGCTCATCCGTGCTAACACCGACGATCAAATAGTCGCATTGTTCCTTTGCTCGGCGAATAACATTCAAATGTCCTATAACATAAATAAAACAGACTTGACAGCCTTCAAAGCATTTGCCGTGCCGCTTGTAAACTTCAGCTTTGTGATCGCGAGGACACCCGAGCCGCTGTTGGTAATCGTAACGGTTCCTGCACTGACTGAATAGTACATATCTACCGAAGCCAGAGCCACGCCGTTCATTTCGGTAACGCCGTTAACCTTCACGGTAACACCGGTGGCAGCCTCCAGAGACTTCATTCCTATCTGGAATGCCTCTGCGGCGGTAAATGTCACGCTGTCGCCTGCGTAAACATAGACCTCGTTCTTGGGGCCGTTGTCCAGCAGGTCTTGGATCTTCTCTTCACTGTCGAGCACGCCGGTAGTACCGTTCCCAACAATATATACAGCCGTAGAAACAGTGATCTTGCCGGTTTCAGAGGGCGAATATACCTGAGACAGCACATTTTGCGCAATAGACTTAGCGTACTGAGAAGTGCCCATTACGCTGTCCGGCACAACTGCCTTAGCTTGTTGTTGTTGTCTGCTTGTAAAGGCGTATATAAGAACTTCTGGAATTGTATCTGAAATTCTGAGCGGCTGTGTTGTAAGTAAGATAGTAACTATTACCTAAAATCTATATTGCCCCTGAGTGCTGCCAGTATTTATTGTAACATTTCTACTCGTTCCGCTTAATAATCCGTTGTTAACAGGGTACAAATGTGTTTTATTAGCTGCATTATATACCGTATATCCCGTTCCGGACGAAGTAATAACCCATAAAGCCGCATTCTCATTTGAAGCTATGACCGCCTTATTGTCGGTGATTGTAATACTCTGAGCAGCGTATCCGGTTGTTGATGTTGTATACATTGCATAAGCATTATTTCTGGCTACAATCAGATATGTTTCGCCGGAATCAACACCGTCGGTATCAAGTACATATTCCGTAACGCCGTCGGCACCTACATCAACCGTCTTATCTTCAGGCGCCGCAGGTACCTCGGGAAGATCAACCGTTGCTCCTCCCTCATCGGCAAGCACCGTAAGTGGCGTAGTATATGTTCCGTCGGAGTTTTTTGCGGTAATCGTAACCGTACCTGCTTTCAGCGCGGTAGCGGTGACAGAGGTGGCTTCAATGCTTCTCGCCGCCGCCGTAAGGCTTACAACAGTGTCGTCCGAGGAAGTCCATGCAGCCGATGCGCCGTTTGGCAGGCTGAGAGTAAGAGTGCTTCCGGCCTTGAAGTTTGCCGTGTCTCCGGTAACCGTTACGGTATCTCTATTGCTGCCGGAGGAAGCATTGATAGTTCCGTCCGCGTTGAAGCCGCCGGCAACCACATCGGTGCTTATGGTGCCAATGTCGTTGCCCTGCATTCTCGCCGCCATGGCGCGCAGCAGAAGCCTTGTATTTGCGGCGATCTCAGTTTCGGTCTCCACTGACGGATTGTCGCACCAGATACAGAACATGGAGCCTGCGCTGTTCTCGATAGTGCTGCCCATAAAGGTGCTGTTGGAGAAGTTAGCCGCCGCGTCGTAGCTGCCGTCATGAACAGTAGTGGTACCGGGAGTATACGCGTCGTTCTTACCCAGCACATAGTAGTAATCGCCGTTTGTGTTTATAACCTTATGCCCTCTTGCGGCAAGCGACGATGCAGACTCGGACTGGTATCCGCCCCAGCCGCTGGTCCAGAAGCATACGGTAATATCCGTATCGAAAGTACCGTAGGAAGTATTTCCGTTGAAGTAGAAGCCGTCGTTAAACGCCATAGCGGTCATTCCGGCAGCCTTCACCATAGTATTGACAGCATTTACATATGTAATGAAACTGCCGTATTTACCTGAGCTCACCAGGTTACCGAAGCCCATGGAGCCGTAATAATAAACATCGTTTGCATACTCGTCGGCGCCCATATTGAAATACTTGCAGCCCTTGCCGGCAAAGTAGGTTATGTATTTCTGCAGAAACGCCTTTGTAAAGTCGGTAGCGGTAGAATTTGTAATATCTATTGTCGTGCCGGAGCCGTTGTAGGAGCAGGTTGTGCCCGTAACGCTCCCGGCCGCGTCAAGAATGGCATCCATATGTCCCGGCGTGTTGATAAGCGGGATAATCTCTATCCTGTTTGCCTTTGCCGCAGCGATAATGGAGTCCATCTCGGCCTGTGTCCACGCACTCTCATCGCCGTTATAGTTTGAGTTGCCCGCCTTAACTGCACTTGCAACGGCAGCGGAGCTGTATGTGTTCTCTCCCACAGTGACCGACATATCGTCAAGCAGGAAACGCATACCGTCGTTGCCTATGGCAAGCTCCAGATGAGTGTAGCCCGCCGCGCCCATCTCGACAATAAGCGCCTTCACCCAGTCTGCGGTGAAATATTTTCTGCCGCAGTCAAGGTGCAGTATGCGCATATCCACGGAGTCCGCCGCACGGGCAGTATTTGCAAGTGCGGGAACGGCGCATACCGTCATCACAAGCGCAAGCGTTGCCGCAAGCACTTTCTTAAATAAGTTCTTCATATCTGCCTCCGAAATATATGGAATATGAATATGTAAATCGGTTTATATAACGGGCTCCCGCCCGGGTTTCATAATTCTTTTGCCCTCAGATACTCGGCGGCAAGCCGCTGCATCTCCCGGGTCATTTTGCAAAGGTACCGGGGGATTCCCTCCGTAGTCCCCGTCTCGGCATAAGCCATGGCGGCGCATGAATGGCAGACAGACCTGCTTTCGCACCGCTGACACACTCCGGAAAGCCGAAGCTTGTCCGTCTCTTCCCGAAGCTTTTCCCAGCAAGCGGCGAAACTGTCCTTTGTAATATCAACCGACGGTCTGTCAATCATGCCGCACGGCGTCATAAGACCGTCGTATGTTATCCACCACGCCGCTTTTCCGGCACGGCAGCTAACCTTGCCGTCAAGGGGATCGGTGCAGTATTCGTCAAGCCCTTCTATGCGGGCACATCCGTCCCGAAGCCCTGCGAGAAAATCGGCATACCGCTCCTCGCCGTACTGCAATCTGTACCTTTTTATATGATAATATGCGGCCTCCTCGGGAGTAAATCTTTCAAAGTCCTCCGTCTTGCCGCTCCCGCACCGTCTTACCGGCGGGAACATATATGTGTTTACTTCAATTATTAAATCACGCTCTCCGGCGAAAGCTATCATCGCCTCCAGGTCTTCGGCGTTTTCCGGAGTCAGGGAGCAGTTAAGCTTTACCGGCACCCCCGCAGCTCTAAGCATATCAACGGCGGCGGCGGTTTTTGTGAAACCCTGCGGGGAGCGGCACAGCCGCCCGTACGTTTCGTCCGACGCTCCGTAAAGCGTGATGTTAAGTCTCACCGGCGGCAGCTTTTTCAGCCACTCAACCGTGTCTTTGTCAATAAGCGAGCCGTTGGTGTTTACGGTCACCAGAAAGCCCGACCGCACAAGCTCCTCGTACAGGATACAAAAACCCGGCCACAAGAACGGCTCTCCGCCCGTAATCAGCATATACAGCGCTCCGGCGTCCCGCGCCTGTGCCGCTATGCGCAGCCTGTCTCCGACCTCAAGCATACGCCTTTCTCCCGCCGCGACCTCCTGTGGACTTTTTCTCACATAGCACATACGGCAGTTGAAATTGCATACCGGAGACACTTCAATTGTGCCGCTGAGGGGCATACCCCGTGAGGTTGCCTTTCTGAAAAGGTGTTTTGTCAGCGGCGCCTCATATTTTACTTCACTGGGATCCATTGCTTCAATCCTTTTCCGACATACATCCGGGATCAAATCCGTCGGCTTTCAGCCTGCGGGAAAGCTCCTCCGGCGCACGCCTGTCGGGAGTACATCTGAGACGGTATACGGGTATACTGTCCGCAAAGCCGCATATTATATCAAGCGCCCTCTCCGTGTCCCTCGGACTCCACGAATTGACGGTAGCATGACTGAATACCGCCCGCACCGCCTCGGCTCCGGAAATCCGCTCGGCTTCATTTTCACGGCTTTTTTCGGGAAGCACCAAAGCCGTCACCCGATCTCCGCCGTATCTGAATACTGCCGAGGAGCCTGCCACGGGCGAGCCGTAAGCCGTATACCCATGACCCTCGCCGCATATGACCGTCCGGTCACCGTTTACAGTCTCGGCTCCCATATGTTTTACCCACAGAGCCGCCTGCGTGGATTTACCCGCGCCCGACGCGCCTGCAAAAAGCAGTGCACCGCCGCCGACTCTCACATACGAGGAGTGAAGCATCACTCTGCCGAAGTGCAGCAACACCTCTTCAAAGCCAATGTGGGCAAACAGATTGTGGCTTTTGTCAAAATACCCTTCGGAGTCCTCAAGAGCCCTGATATGTACCGTGGAGCTTGAAGGGTCAAAGCGGCTTGACGCGTACACTTTTCCGTTTTCAAGGCGGTCGCTGTACAGTCTTGTAAAGCCGTTTCCCGACTTAAAAACGCAAAAGCGTTCGTTAGAGGTCACTTTGCCGTTTTCCGCTTCTCCGCCGTACAGAAGCTCACACTCATCACGCACCGTGCCGATTATTATGCGCACCGTTCGCTCCGCGTACCTCTTTGAAGGCTCCGCGAGAGCAGGCTCATCATAATGCAGCTTTTTTGCAAACGGGACGAAGTTTTCGCTGGGCGAAATCTCCCACGGACTCTCCGCCGCAAAGGTTACGCCCGCAATAGTGAAAACTCCCGTGCCCATATTCAGGAGTTAATGGTGGTTATGCTGAAGGTTCCGTTGGTATAGCAGTACGCGTCCATTTCAACGCCGCCCGTGCACACCTGGGTGCCCTGAAGGAATAACTTTTCATAGTAAGTACCCCTTACCTCACCCTGTGCAGTGCAAGTTTCGGGCTCTGCCGACTGAAGCACAAGGCTGCATCCCGCAATATGCTGGGAAAGCTCGAAGCTTTCCAGATAAAGTTCAGGCTTTACATACTGTTTCATAATAAGACCGTTCCTTTCTGAACTTTCGTCTCAATTTATTGTTTTCAAGCGATGCGCTCCGCGCATCCCATGCCGCACTTTTCGGCACCGCGCATCCCGCGCCGCACTTTTCGGTACCGCGCACGTTTTCACTCTGTTCTGATTCTGACCGCTTCCGGCACTCCGAACAGTATCTCCGAACACGCCTTCGAATGAGTCGCGCCGGGAGTAACCTGTGAAAACGGGCATTCAAACACCTTGCCGCCGAAGCTCTCATCGCTGACGGTGCATCTGCAATCCACAAATACAAACTCAAAGGTGTCCTCGGAAATATTGGTAAGTGTCACCTCGCCCGAAATCACCTGTGCCTGCAACCGATCGGCGTATGTATCGGGAGAGTCTGCAAACTCCGTGCTGCATTCGCTTTCTGCGGCGCAGACTTCGTTTTTGACCGTTCGGTTTTGGGTATCAAAAGCGGTTACCCTGCCTCCGTCCTCCAGCGCCTGTACGGTAAAGCTGTACTCGGCTCCGTCGTCGGAAGCAACTGTGATCTCGGCACAAAGCAGATATTTGCCAGAGGTGTTTTCCACCGTAACAGCGGCAATATCGTTGCCCTGTTCAAAACCGCAGTCCGGATTCGGACCCGTGTAAGCGAACAGCTCCGACACCGACAGCCCCTGCTCACGGCAGGCTTTCCACGGATCGCCGCCCGCAGCGGTATCGGTATCCGCTGCATTTCCCGCGTCGCTTTCCTGAAATACCGTGCTGTCCGCAGAGGTCTTTCCGTCTGCGTCTGAGTCTGCGTCTCCGCCGTTCTTGCCGCCGTCGCAGCCGCCCGCAAGAAGCACGCCCAGCGTGAGCGCCGCCGCAAGACTTATAACAAGCACAATGCAGGCTGAAAGCAGGATTTTTCCCCGCCTGCCCTCAGGTATAAGCTTCATCCGCAAATCCCTCAGCTTTCCGCGCCCTCATTTTCTGCGCACATTTTCTGCGCAGTCCGTCTGCAAAGGGTTTCCCCTCTCGCAATCCGTCTGTAAAGGCTTTTCCGCACTTTCCGGGCCGCGGCTCACACCGCGCCCTCGCAGGGTGCGTCCGCGGCAACCTCCGAAACAAGTCCAAGCTCCGACAGACGGCATACAAACTCGCGGACATCGGCGGCAGCCGTCTCACCGTCCACCTCGTATTCGGCGCAAAGAGACTTTACAAGCTCCCCTTCGGAGCAGTCGCCCTCACAGAGCTTTTGCCATATGACATATCCGCTTTCACTTACGGTTATCATGCCGTGAAGCTTCAGCGCCGCCTCTCCAGCAGGCACCAGAATATATTCGCCGGCAATTTCCCGGAGTATTACATCTTTGCAAGCCCTCAGCATCATTACCTCCGCTAAGACTGCCGCGGCAATATTCCGGGCAATAACTGTATTCAACTTGTATCACAATTTACATCATATGTCGATAAATAAATAACCGGTTTATAATTTTTTCGTCGTTTTGTTATTTTGCACAAAGACACCTTTTGTTTTCGAACTTTTTGTATTATTTTTCGATATGCGCGGAAAGCTTTTCCTTTACGCCGGTCACATCCGAAAAACGCGTTTTCAAGGCATTTCTCCCCGTTTTTTTGAACAAAAAAAGAGCCGTCAAAAACAGACATTTTTCGCGGTCTGTTTTTGACGGTTTTTATGTGTTTTTTAACGTTTTTTGCTGTTTTTACCCATTGCATTTTTGCATCAAATTAAATAATTATGCAAAAAACGCGCATAAATATTCAAAAACTGTCTCAGAGCTTACCCCTTCAACCCCTTTTCAAGGGTGGCGGCGACAGCCTCAAGAAACTGCTCCGTATTTACCTTGCGCTTGTTTTCAAGACTTGACAGAAGATACAGATCTCCCGTCATGATGCCGGACTCTATGGTGTCCACCGTAGCCTTTTCAAGTCTGTCGGCAAAGTCGCACAGCTCTGGCAGAGCATCAAGCTCGCCGCGTTTTCTCAACGCACCGGTCCATGCAAACAGGGTAGCAACGGAGTTGGTGGAGGTCTCCTCCCCCTTCAGATGCTTATAATAATGACGCTGAACGGTGCCGTGAGCCGCCTCGTACTCATATACTCCGTTCGGTGATACCAGCACGCTCGTCATCATTGCAAGGCTACCGTAGGCGGTGGCAACCATATCGCTCATTACATCGCCGTCGTAGTTTTTGCACGCCCATATGTAACCGCCGCTGCTCCTGACAACTCTTGCCACCGCGTCGTCAATAAGTGTATAGAAATACTCGATCCCCGCCTCGTCGAAACGCTCCTTATAATCCGCCTCGAATATCTCGGCGAAAATATCCTTGAAACGGTGGTCGTACTTTTTGGAAATGGTGTCCTTTGTGGCAAACCACAGATCCTGCTTTGTGTCAAGGGCATAGTTGAAGCAGCTTCTTGCAAAGCTTGCAATGGAAGCGTCCGTGTTGTGCATACCCTGAATAACGCCGCTGCCCTTGAAATCGTGAATAAGCTGACGGCTTTCTTTTCCGTCGGCGTCGGTGCAGACAAGCTCGCAGCGGCTGCCGGCGGGCACCTGCATTTCCGTATTCTTGTACACATCGCCGTATGCGTGACGGGCAATGGTAATGGGCTTCGTCCACGTGGGAATGTACGGAGTAATGCCCTTTACAATAATGGGTGCGCGGAACACTGTGCCGTCAAGAATTGCACGGATGGTGCCGTTGGGGCTTTTCCACATTTCTTTCAGGTTGTATTCGGTCATACGCGCCGCGTTGGGAGTGATGGTAGCGCACTTTACGGCTACTCCGTATTTCAGTGTTGCCTCGGCGGATTCCACCGTAACGCGGTCATCCGTTGCGTTTCTGTTCTCAAGTCCCAGATCGTAATACTCGCTTTTAAGGTCGATGTAGGGATAAATAAGTATGTCCTTGAGCTTCTGCCAGATAACTCTGGTCATTTCATCGCCGTCCATCTCAACGATGGGGGTC
>CAMFEL010000042.1 GCA_945949385.1 uncultured Clostridia bacterium
AGGGGCGGACGGTGAAGCCGTCCGTGGAGCGACAGAAAAAGCACAGAAGAGAGCTAGCTTTCCTCTGTGCTTTTTCTCGCTTGCCGCTTATGCGGCACCCCTACGGGGTAGTTTGTTAATTATAATTTCCGTTCTCAGTTTTACCCGCCCTAATTGAGTTTTTCGGGGTCTCGGGGTGCTTTTCTCTAAAAAGCACCCTGAGCGGGGTTCGGGGCGGAGCCCCGTTCGTGGTCGAGACACGGGGCGGAGCCCCGTTTGGTGCCGGGGCACGGGGCGGAGCCCCGTATATATCCCGCGGAGCGCGAGGCAGAGCCTCGCATATGCTTAACCGGGGTTTGGGGCAGAGCCCCATACAATATCTCTCATGCGGGTTCCGGATTATTTTTCTGGGATATCCACCTTTATGCACAGTTCCTCCAGAGCCTTGGGGTCTCCGGGAGCGGGGCATTTCGACATAAGCTCCGAGGCATTCTGCACCTTGGGGAAAGCGATAACATCGCGGATATCGTCTACGCCCAGAAGCAGCATCATCAGCCTGTCAAGGCCGAAAGCCAAGCCGCCGTGAGGGGGAACACCGTATTTGAACGCCTCAAGCAGGTAGCCGAACTTTTCGTTTGCCGTCTCGTCGTCGATGCCAAGAGTATGGAACATCTTCTTCTGTCTTTCGGTGGTATGTATACGGATGGAGCCGCCGCCAAGCTCCGTGCCGTTAAGCACAATATCGTATGCTCTTGCGCGGACGGCGCCGGGATCGGTGTCGATCTTGTCCATATCCTCCTCCATAGGCATGGTGAAGGGATGGTGCATGGCATAGTAGCGTCCCTCCTCCTCGTCATACTCGAACAGAGGGAACTCGGTAATCCACAGGAAATTAAATTTCGTTCTGTCGATCATACCCATACGCTTTGCCACCTCGCAGCGCAGAGCGCCGAGAGAGTCGAATACCACCTTGTTCCTGTCGGCAACGATAAGCGCAAGGTCTCCCGCCTTGCATCCCATTTTTTCAAGAACCGCCGCCGTTTCCTCTTCGCTCAGGAATTTCGCAAAGGAAGATGACGCGCCCTCGGCGGAATTTTTGTACCAGGCAAGTCCTTTTGCACCGTATGTCTTAACGAACTCAACAAGAGAATCTATTTCCTTGCGGGACATCTTCGCGCCGCCCGGCACATTTATGCCGCGGACGCTGCCGCCTGCCGCAACGCAGTTTGCAAACACACCGAAGCCGCAGCCGCGCACCGTCTCGGAAATATTGCAAAGCTCCATGCCGAAACGGGTGTCCGGCTTGTCACTGCCGAAACGCTCCATTGCCTCATTCCATGTCATGCGCCTGAAAGGCACCTCAAGAGGCAGATGCATAAACTCGTCAAATACCTTCTTGATAAATCCCTCGTTTACGGCAATAATATCCTCCTCGTCCACAAAAGACATTTCAAGGTCTATCTGGGTAAACTCAGGCTGTCTGTCGGCTCTAAGATCCTCGTCCCTGAAGCAGCGCGCTATCTGGAAATAGCGGTCGAAGCCGGAATACATAAGGAGCTGCTTGTAAAGCTGAGGTGACTGAGGCAGGGCGTAGAAGCATCCCGGATGAACTCTGGAGGGCACCAGATAGTCTCTCGCTCCCTCGGGGGAGGGCTTTATAAGGCAGGGAGTCTCAATGTCGATAAAGCCCTGTTCCTTGAAATAATTGCGTGCAATGGCTGTGATCTCGCTGCGCGCCATTATATTTCTCTGAATGTCGGGACGGCGCAGATCCAGATACCTGTGAGTAAGACGGGTCTCCATATTGGTGTCGCTGTTTTCCACAATGGGGAACGGAGGAGTCTCAGCCTCGGACAGCACTTTGAAGCCGTCGACTGCGATCTCAATCTCACCTGTGGGAAGATTCTCGTTCACGGCGCCCTCGCCGCGGTGCCTTACCACACCCTTGGCGCAGAGAACATACTCGCTTCTGGTGGTAAAGGCATGACGGAAAATATCCTCGTCGGTATTTTCATCAAATGCCAATTGTACGATTCCCGTTCTGTCCCGAAGGTCGATGAAAATAAGACTGCCCAGGTCTCTCTGGCGCTGGCACCAGCCGAGAACGCACACGCGGCTGCCGATGTCCGCAGCGCTCAGCGTTCCGCAGTAGTGGGTACGCTTGTCGTTTTTTTCAAATACTTCCATTTTGTACATCCCTCTGAATTTTATTTTATGCAAATGTATAACTTATTTTATGCAAACGCCGAACAAACTGTTCGCGGCGTCCGAAAGATCGTCGAAAACAAAGTCCGCTCCGACCGAGAGCAGTTTTTCCCTGTCAAAAGAGGTTGTTACGGCACACGCCGTCATACCCGCCGCCTTTGCCGCCCGAACTCCGGAAAGTGCGTCCTCGAAAACAAGACATTTTCCCGCTTCGGCGCCGCATTTGTCAGCAGCTGCAAGAAAAATATCGGGCGCAGGCTTTTTCTTTTCTACCATATCCCCCGTAATAACGCACTTGAATATCGAAGGGTCAACACCTATACAGCGAAGATTTGTATCCACCTTGAAGCGCCCCGCCGATGAAGCCACGCACAAAGGTACGCCTGCGGCGTGAAGTCCCTCAAGCACAGGCTGAGACCAAGGGAAAACCTTCAGAGTCTGCGCAGCGTATTCTCCGTAAAGCCTGTACGCCTCGTCCACCATGTCAAAGGTAAACTCCGCCCCGTGAGCGCGGGCAACCTCGCCTATGTAAAGGGTATCGCCCATACCGGTATAGGGCGTAAACTCGTCATATTCGGGATAAACTCCCCAGCGGTGCAAAGCGTCGGCGCAGGCGCGCTTGAAGGTGGCCTCGGAGTTCACAAGCACTCCGTCCATATCAAAAATTGCAAGTGAGTACATTACAGCCTCCTGATTCTTAAACTGTATTATATCAAAAGGCGGCGGCAAATTCAATAGCTCACGCGCATTATGCCGCAATTAGTTTTCCCGTCTCTCAAAAAAGTGAGTGCGGAGGAGGCACGCAAAGCCCGCAGTCTCCGTTTTCCGCTTCGATAACGCATACGCTCATAGGCGCAGTCTCTCCGTCTGTTTTCTCTCCCGTCAGCAAATCGACGCCCCGTACTCCGGTACACAGCATCTTATCCCCCACATTTGCGGCGGTGACAAGGCGGCGTCCGTCCTTTCTTCTTTCAAATGCTATATATCCGTCTCCGCTCATGAGCACTCGGAAATCTCCGTCCTTATAAACGGGATCGGCACGCAGCCGACCCAGCTTTTCATACCATGAAAGCAGTTCCCCGTTTTCCCTGCCCCATGGATATGTGCGGCGGCAGAAGGGATCTCTGCCACCCTCGATTCCCGCCTCGTCACCGTAGAAAACGGAGGGAACACCGTACACCGTATACTGAATTGCGGCGGCGATCTTCAGCTTTTCGATGCCCGTTTTTCGCTCCTCATCGCTCATTACACGCTCCGACAGCTCCTCATTTGACATATTGCCGTACTCCCCGTCGCCCAGCGCCGTAAGTATCCGTTCCGTATCGTGAGTGCCCACGATATTCATAAGACAATGGCACACAAAAGTCGGGTATGAAGAATATATATCCGTAAGCTCCCACGCAAGACAGCCGCCGTCACCGCGGCGCATAAACTCCAGCAAAGCGCTTCTGAAAGGATAGTTCATTACGCTGTCAAGCTGACGCCCGCGGAAATACCTGCGAAGCCGGCCGTATGCCACCTTGTCGGCGGCGTTTTCCCACACCTCGCCTATAATAAGCGCTTCGGGGTCTGCCGCCTTTACGCTTTCGCGGAAGCTGTCCAGAAAAACATCGGGCAGCTCGTCGGCAACATCAAGCCTCCAGCCGGAGATCCCCTTATTTATATATGAGGCTCCGATCCCATCCCTGCCGCAGAAGTAGCTGCGGCATTCTTCTTTCCACTGGCAAAGGCGGGGATGTATCTTTATGCCCCACCAGCATTCGTAATCCTCGTCGGTGTCCCCGAAGGAATACCAGCTTCTGTACGGGGAATCCGGATTTTTATACGCTCCCTTGCCGGGATATGTGCCGTATTTGTTGAAATACAGGCTGTCGTCCCCGGTGTGGTTGAACACTCCGTCAAGGATTATGCGTACTCCCGCTTTCTTTGCCGCCTGCAAAAGCTCTTCAAGCGCACCGTTTCCGCCGAATGCCTCATCCACCTGCGTATAGTCGCCCGTGTCATACTTGTGGTTGGATGCGGCTCGGAATACGGGACTCAGATATATTACGGTAACGCCCATTTTTTTGAGATAATCAAGCTTCTTTGCTACGCCGTACAGATCTCCCCCGTAAAACAAATCGTTTTTCAGAAAATCTCCCGGCTTTTTGGCATACTGCCGTATGGGGGCGTACCAGTCGCCCTCGTTGCAGGCGCCCACGCGCAGAGGGGATCGTCCGCTTTTAGCAAAGCGGTCCACAAAAATATGGTACATCACCCCGCCCTTGAACCAGTCGGGAGTTGAGTAGCCCTCCTCGTATATAAGCAGGCGGAAGCGGCGCCCTTCACTGTTCGGCAAAAGCCTAAAATTAACATTGTCAGCCGCATCCGTATACAGCGCTTCTCTCCCGCGGCGCATAACAATACAGTATCGGTACAGCCCCTCCGAAAGGCCCGAAAGCGTCAGTCTGAAATCACCGTCCGCCCCTCTTGTAAAAGGGATCTCACGGTCGGCTTCTCCGTCGGCACAAATACGGACGGCTGCGCTGCTTACTCCGAAGCAGCGCGGTGCTTCAAGCCTAAATTCAATTTCGTCATTTGTAGAAAATGCTCCGCAAAAAGAGGCGTCCTCTCCCTTAACTCTTTTTGTGACCGAGACAAAATATCCCTCGGTCAGCTCCTTTGTCATTCTGACAAGCATATATTTCGCTGCCTTTCCGCCCATCGGGCAGATATGTAAAATACAGTAAGGCGGATACGGCTTGTATCCGCCTTGCACTGCGCCGCCCGCGTCCGGCGCTGTCTTACTGCGTCACTCTTTTAAGATTCCAGATACGGTCCGCATATTCCCGGATGCTGCGGTCAGCCGCAAATTTGCCCGCGCCCGCAATATTCATAAGGGACATACGGTTCCACTTTTCACGAGCTCCGTAAGCATTCATTATTTCCTGATGGATAAGTCTGTACGACTCAAAATCCGCCATACACATAAAGGGATCGTTTACCAAAAGGTACTCGGACAGCGGCGCAAAGGACTGACCGCCGAAGCCTGCGCTGAGGCTGTTGACTATCTGCTGCAGCCGCTCGCTGGCATTGTAGTATTCCGAGGGGTGATAGCCTCTGGTGTGCAGGTTTTCAGCCTCCTCTGCGGAAAGACCGAATATGAACATATTCTCCTTGCCCGCTTCCTCCATCATCTCGATATTGGCGCCGTCGGCAGTACCGACGGTAAGGGCGCCGTTGAGCATAAGCTTCATACAGCCGGTGCCGCTTGCTTCCTTGCCCGCAAGAGAAATCTGCTCGGACACCTCCGCCGCGGGAATCAGATGCTCCGCCAAGGTAACATTGTAGTCCTCCATAAAGACCACTTTAAGCTTTTCGGAGACCGTCTTGTCGTTGTTTATCTCCTTAGCAAGGCTCCACAGCAGGCGGATTATCTCCTTTGCCATACGGTATCCCGGCGCCGCCTTTGCACCGAAGATATAGGTCTGGGGGCGTATGTCGGCATTGGGGTTTTCTTTCAGTTCAAGGTAAAGCCCGATAATGTTCATGGCATTGAGAAGCTGACGCTTATACTCGTGCAGTCTCTTTATCTGAACATCGAACACGCTGTCGCAGTTGAGAACGATCCCCGTGCGCTGCTTTACAAGGTCTGCAAAGCTTTCCTTATTCTGTCTTTTTATTCTGTCAAGCCGCTCCAGCACAGCGCCGTCATCGGCAAATTTGCGAAGTCCCGCAAGCTGCTCGGGATCCTTTTTGAAGCCGTCGCCTATGCAGTCCGTAATAAGTCCCGTAAGTCCGGGGTCGGAATAGCACAGCCAGCGGCGGTGCGCCACGCCGTTTGTCACATTGTCAAAGCGCTCCGGATACATACGGTAGAAATTCTTGAAGGTAGTCTCCTTCAATATGCGCGAATGAATTTCGGACACACCGTTGATATGATGAGAGCCGATAACGGCGATATTGGCCATTCTGACTACGCCGTCGGACAGAGGAGCCATTTCGGAAATGCGGTTCCAGTTGCCGGGATACTTCTCCCACACCTCGCGGCAGAAGCGCTCGTTTATCTCTTTAACGATAGTGTAAATTCTGGGCAGGCGCAGACGGAACAGATCCTCGTTCCATGTTTCAAGCGCCTCGGGCAGCACCGTATGGTTTGTATAGGAAACTGTGCGCATAACCATATTCCACGCCTCGTCCCAGCCTATGCTGTAATCGTCCATAAAGATGCGCATAAGCTCGGGGATGCACAGCGCGGGGTGAGTGTCGTTAATGTGGATAGCCACCTTATCCGGCAGACTTCTTATATCGCCGTAGACAGCAATATGATCCCTGACAATATTCTGACAGGAGGCGGACACCAAAAAGTACTGCTGAGTCAGTCTCAGAAGCTTGCCCTCGTAATGGTTGTCGGAGGGGTACAGCACCTTGCAGATGATCTCCGCGTTGACGGAGGATTCAAGCGCCCTTGAATACTCGCCCTGAGAGAACAGGTTCATATTGAAATCGTTAAGATCCTGCGCTTTCCACAGGCGCAGGCGGGAGACACCCTCGCTGTCCGCTCCGCTTATCATCATATCGTAGGGAACAGCCTCGATCTCCTCACAGTTGTCATAAACTATTTCCAGCCTGTCGCGTCTCCACTCCTCGCGGACTTTTCCGCCGAAACGCACCTTAAAGGTGCGGTCGGTACGGGGTACCAGCCACACATCGCCGCCGGGGAGCCAGTTATCGGGCAGTTCCACCTGAAGTCCGTCGATTATCTTCTGCTTGAAAAGACCGTACTCGTAGCAGATGGAAAATCCCGTTGCGGGATAGTCCTGAGAAGCGAGAGCGTCCATAAAGCAGGCGGCAAGGCGGCCGAGACCTCCGTTGCCCAGTCCCGCGTCGGGCTCGCAGTCGTAAAGCTCCTCCAAAGAACATCCCAGCTTTTTCAAAGCAGATTCATAAGCGTCCGTAAGTCCCAGATTGCACAGGTTGTTTTTAAGGGAACGCCCCACCAGAAACTCCATGCACATATAGTAGACCCGCTTTGCGCCCCGGGCGTTTACGCGGTTTTTGAACACCTGACGCTTTTCCGTCAGTATATCCCTGACAGTCATGGCGCACGCCTTGTAAAGCTGTTCTTTTGTAGCCTCCTCGGCGCTTGCACCGAAATATCTGGAAAGCTTTGATTCGATGTTTGCCTTGACCTCGGCAGTACTCGGTGAATAGTTCATTGTCGGATAAGCCTTTCTTATTTAACTTTCGGCAAAATACGCCGCGGCGCATTTTTGCCGTATTTTTTCACATATGTCTGTACAGACCCATATAGCTCTTTGCGGAGGCTCTCCAGGAGAAGTCCTCCGTCATGACCTTTTTGCGCAGTCCTTCAAAAGCCGCTTTGTCATAATACAGCGTAACAGCCGCGCATATGCGGTCGTACAGCTCCCACGAGCGGTAGTTGGCAAAGGTAAAGCCGTTGCCTCTGATTTCCCCGTCGCAGACCCAATAGCCCTTTATGGAGTCGTACAGTCCGCCCGTCTCGCGCACGATGGGAACAGCTCCGTAGCGGGAGGCTATCATCTGCGACAGACCGCAGGGCTCGCTCTTTGAGGGCATAATGAAGTAGTCCGACGCGGCGTATATTCGCTTTGACAGGCCTCTGTCATATTTGATAAGCGCCCTGACCTTGCCGGGGAAATCCCGCTCAAGCTGTCTGAAAAAGTCCTCATACTGTCTGTCGCCCGTGCCCAGCACAACGAGAAAAGCGTTCTGCTCGCCCATCATCTTATAGGCAATATCTTTTACAAGGTCGGTGCCCTTGTGGGACACAAGGCGGGATATGATGGAAAACATGGGCGCGTCGCTTTCTTCAAAGCCAAGCTCTTTTTGCAGCGCCCGTTTGTCTTCCGCTTTTCCCTCAGGATTTTCGGCAGTAAAATGAGCCGCCAGCTCTGCGTCCCTCTCCGGGTCGTAATACGCGCAGTCAATGCCGTTGAGAATACCGCACAGCTTGTGGTTTTCCTCCCTGAGCACCGTTTCCAGCCCGTGGGCGTACTCGCTGCTCTGTATTTCTCCCGCATAGCGCGGGCTCACGGTCGTGACCCTGTCCGCGCACTTTATGGCGGCTTTCATAAGATTTATGCATCCGCCGTATTCCATCAAAGGTACCTCGTTCCACTCGATGCCGAAAACATCCTTCAGTATCTCCATGGAATATTTGCCCTGATATTCTATGTTGTGAATGGTGAACACGGTCTTAATGTTATGATACCCGCGGCGAAGCTTATAATACAGATTGTAATATACAATGCTCAGCGCCGACTGCCAGTCGTTGGCATGGATAATGTCGGGCAGAAAATCCACTCTCCACAGCATTTCCATAACCGCCATGCAGAAGTAGGCGTACCGCTCGCCGTCATCGTACTGACCGTACAGACTGCCTCTTTTGAAATAATATTCGTTGTCAATAAAGTAATACTTGACGCCGTCCTTCACAAGGCTGTGGACTCCGCAGTACTGCCGTCTCCAGCCCAGATAGACCTCAAACACAGCCTCGCACTGCATCTGCTCTCTCCACTGTGAGCCGACAGCGTCATACAGCGGAATGACCACTCTGGCGTCTATCTCATCGCCGCCCTCAGCTTTAAGCGCGGCAGGCAGGCTTCCCATAACATCGCCCAGACCGCCCGTGGCGGCAAAGGGCATACACTCGCTGCCCACATACAGTATTTTTTTCAATTTGCCCCGTCCTTTCTGCATTATATGCGCCTCTGCCCAAAGTCTCTTTTCGGTGGTGCGGCAAAGCCGCGCCCCACACTGAAAAGTCTCAGAGCATTTTGCCCTTTGCTATATAAAACGGCATGGTCTCGTGTCCGGAAAGATTAACTCCGTCCCTGATTATAACATTTTTGTCGGAAATCACGCAGTTAAGCGACACATTCTCTCCCGTGGTGGTGTCCTGCAAAAGGATAGAGTTTTTGACCTTTGTACCCTTGCGCACCCTGACTCCGCGGAACAGTATGGAATTTTCCACGCTGCCCTCAATTACACAGCCGTCCGCTATGAGAGAATTCTTCACCCGGGCGCCGTGACCGTACTTTGTAGGCGCGGAGTTGCGCACCTTTGTGTAAACGGGTCTGTCCTTTACGGCGAAAAGCTCGCCGCGGCATTTGGAATCAAGCAGATTCATATTTGCCGCAAAATAATGGGCAAGACTGCCTATCTCAGCATAATATCCGTCAAAACGGTATATCAAAAATCTGGCGTTGAACATGGAGTACGGAAGCGCCTGACGGTAAAAGTCGGTATATCCGTGAGATATGGAATTGTGAAGCATATTCAGAAGAAACGCCTTGTTGAACACCATAATGTTGGTGCTTATGTCCTGCTCGCCGGTCATGACCTGGGTATACTCCGCAAAATCGGTTATCACGCCGTCGTCATCGGCATAAACGATAGTCTCGCTGCCGGAAAGCACCGTTCTGCCGAGATCCGCGGATTTTGTAACGATAGTAACATCAGCCGCGTTTTTCTCATGCTGCTCAATAACATCCGCAAGGTTAAGATTGCATACCATATCGCAGTCGGAAAGAACGATAAGCTCCTCCTTGCAGCGCGCTATAAACTCCATAGTGCCCATCAGCGCCTCAAGCCTTGTGGTATAAAGCTTGCCTGCGCGGGGATTGTTGAATGCGGTTATAAACGGAGGCAGTATCATTATTCCTCCGCTGCGGCGCGCAAGATCCCAGTCCTTACCGGTGCCGATGTGATCCATCAGAGAGCGGTAATTGTTGTGGGTAACGATGCCCACCTTGGTGATTCCCGCGTTTACCATATTGGAAAGAGTAAAGTCAACAAGTCTGTATCTGCCCCCGAAAGGAAGAGACGCCATTGTGCGCTGTGCGGTCATTTCGGGGATGTTTACGTCATGAATGTTTGAAAAAACAAGTCCTGCTGCTGTCATTTTCTCTGCCCCCCTTATCTCACGTCGGGGATCATAGCCCCCGCCGCCACCGTAGTACCGTCTTCCACTTTTTCGCCGGCTCCTATGACGGCTATTCCGTCCTTACAGCCGCGACTGCCTCCCACCGACGCTCCCGCGCCTATCTCCACCTCGGTGTCGATAACGCTGTAGCTTACGGTTGCACCGCGTCCTACCACGGTGCCGCTCATAACTACCGAGTCGCGTACCACGGCTCCCGGCAGAACCTTTACTCCCGCAAACAGCACGGAGTTTTCCACTCTGCCGTGTATCTCGCAGCCCTCGCTGACAATTGAATTTTCGATGCGGGCGTCATCGCCTATATACTGGGGAGCCAGTGCGTTGTGGCGCGTGTATATTCTCCACTTTTCGTCAGACAGGGAGAACTCGGGCTCGTCACCGAGAAGATCCATATTTGCTTCCCACAGGCTGCCGATGGTGCCTACATCCTTCCAGTAGCCGTCAAAACGGTAGGCGAACATATTTTCCCCCGCCGCCAGCATGGCGGGAATGATATTTTTGCCGAAATCGTTTGCGGATGCAGGGTCTGCGGCGTCGGCGTTCAGATAACGGGCAAGCTTTTCTTTGGTGAAAATATATATGCCCATGGAAGCCTTTGTGGACTCGGGCTTCTTCGGCTTTTCCTCAAACTTGAAAATGCGTCCCTCGTCGTCAATGGACATAATTCCGAATCTGCTTGCCTCCTCAAGGGGAACGTCAAGGACGGCGATGGTGCAGTCTGCTCCCTTTTGCTTGTGGTACTTAAGCATTTTGGCGTAGTCCATTTTGTAAATATGGTCGCCGGAAAGAATAAGCACATAGTCCGCGTCGTACTGCTCGATAAACTGCATATTCTGGTATATGGCGTTGGCGGTGCCCTTGTACCAGTCGGCGGAGTGCGTGCCCTGATAGGGCGGCAGAATCTTGACGCCGCCGAAGGTTCTGTCAAGATCCCACGGCAGACCGTTGCCAATATAGTCGTTCAGCACCAGCGGCTGATATTGGGTCAGCACGCCCACCGTATCAATGCCGGAATTGGTGCAGTTTGACAGGGGAAAATCCACAATGCGGTATTTTCCTCCAAAGGGCACCGCGGGCTTTGCGACCTTCTGGGTCAGCGCATACAGGCGGCTGCCCTGCCCTCCGGCGAGCAGCATAGCCACGCATTCTTTCTTTTTGAACATGTCAAATCCCTCCTCAGAGTGTATCTGTCAGTTTCGTATTTGCCCGGTATTTTTTGCCGTTTTATCTTTGCCGTATATATGCCGTTAATATATTATTTGCTGTTGCTTTTTCCTTTGCTTATTTCTTTGCTTTTTCTTTATTCTTTGTGCCGCCGGGCTTTTTGGCAGCAGGCTCTTTCTTTTCCTTTTCAAGCTTTATTATAAGCGCTCCCATGGGGGGAAGATCAACGGAAAGCGAATTGTCAAGTCCGTTCGACGGCACGCTCTCGCTTACAAGCTCCCCGTTTTCAATGCCTCCGCCTCCGTAGCGCAGGCTGTCCGAGGATAAAATTTCCCTGTAGCTTCCCGCCTTCAGAACTCCCACTCTGAAGCCCTTTCGCTCAACGGGAGTGAAGTTCAGCACCACGGTAAGCTCTCTGCCGCTCTTGTCAAATCTGCGGTAGGAAATAACGCTTTCGTCCCGGTTGTCGGCGTCGATCCAGGAAAAGCCTTCCCAGCCGCCGTCCTGCTCCCACAGCGCGGGAGTTGACAGATACAGCCTGTTAAGCTCAGCCACATAAAGCTGATAGCGGGCGTGCTTTTCGTAATCAAGCAAAAACCACTCCACGCTGCCCTCATAGTCCCATTCTTTGAACTGCCCGATTTCCGAGCTCATAAAAGTCAGCTTTTTTCCCGGCTGAGTCATCATATAAGCGCTGAACAGCCGCGCACCGGCAAACTTCATATCATAGTCGCCGGGCATTTTATTAAGAAACGAGCCCTTGCCGTGTACTACCTCGTCATGGGAGACAGGCAGTACAAAGCGCTCCGCATAAGCGTACATCATGGGAAATGTAAGCTTGTTGTGGTCGTATTTGCGAAACAGCGGGTCTGTGACGGCATAACTCAAAGTATCGTTCATCCAGCCCATATTCCATTTGAGTGTGAACCCAAGTCCCTCGCGTTCAAAGGATGTCACATCCGGCCATGCGGTTGACTCCTCGGCTATAACCATAACATCGGGATAATACTGTACCATGGCAGCGTTAAGCTTGCGGAAAAAGGCGATAGCCTCAAGACATCTGGCGTCACCGTATACGTTGGGCACCCACTCACCCGGCTTTTTGCCGTAGTCAAGATAAAGCATAGACGCCACCGCGTCCACTCTCAATCCGTCAATGTGGTATATTTTCGCCCAGTACATAGCGTTTGAAACGAGGAAGGACTGAACCTCGGGTCTGCCCACATCAAAGCGTCTGGTACCCCAGTCAGCCTGCTCCATTCTGTCCGCACCCTGATACTCGTACAGATACCCGCCGTCAAACTCGCACAGACCGTGCTCATCCTTGGGGAAATGGGCGGGCACCCAGTCAAGGATAACGCCTATTCCCGCGCCGTGCATTATGTCCACAAATTCCATAAAGTCCCGCGGCTCGCCGAAGCGGGAGGTAGGTGCGTAGTAACCGGTGACCTGATACCCCCATGAGCCGTCGTATGGGAATTCTGCAATGGGCATAAGCTCCACATGGGTATAGCCCATCTGCAGGGCGTAAGGTGCAAGTTCCTCGGCAAGCTCCCTGTATGAAAGAAAGCTTCCGTCCTCATGCCGCTTCCATGAGCCTGCGTGTACCTCATAGATATTCAAGGGTGCGCCGGAGACTTCCTCACGGGTAAATCTTGTGCGGCGGGAGGACATCCATATGTCGTCGTGCCACCGGTATCCCCCTGTATCGTAAAATCTCGAAGCCGTCTCGGGCGGACGCTCCGCAAAGAAAGCGTAAGGGTCTGCTTTGTATCTGTCTCCGTACCGCGTCTTGAATTTGTATTTATAGCTGTATCCGTCTCCGAAGCGGTCGGGTGAAATGCGGCATTCCCATATTCCGCCGTCCTCTATGCGCTCCATAGGGTCGCTCTCCGACCAGCCGTTGAACTGCCCGCATACATAGGCGGCAGCGGCGTTGGGAGCCCACACACGGAAAACATACTGACCGTCCTCAAAATGAGCGCCGAAATAATCGTAAGCGGTATAATTGGTTCCCTCGTGAAAAAAGTAAGCCGCGCTGTTTTGGTTATTTTCCATTGGCTCCACGCCCTTTCGCCGTATATCTAATTGTAATTATAGCATTATTGTATATTCATTTCAATTGATAATTAAGTCAAATTTTTACAGTAAATTTTGGCATTTACAGATATTTCTGTATCAGTAAAGCACAAAACAGCGAAGGAATAAGAATGCGGAAAAGTTTTGCACCGTCTCAGACCGTGATCCCTCGGTAATTCGAATTTGTTATTTGCGTAGAGAAATAAAGAGAGAAATATTAGGAGGGACTGCTGTCCCGGCAGCCTATGTTTCAAGTTTCGCTATATAAATAAAGCAACGCTTCGGAGCGTGCCGACAGCAATCTTGAAGCAACTCACAGAAGGCAAGATTTTCAAGATTGAAGTGTTTTTGGGAATTCAGACTTGATTATTAGCTGACAGAGGTGAAGAGAGGATTTTTCGAAGGGACTGCTGTCCCGGCAGCAGCCCCTCCGAGCCTCCCCGACCGGCTAAAGAGAGGGGAGACGATGTATCTTCTCCCCTCTCTTTAGAATCTCTCCCCACTTCTCGACACTGAAGAACATCAAATCGTTGCGTTGCAAGAGCACTACACATTCG
>CAMFEL010000043.1 GCA_945949385.1 uncultured Clostridia bacterium
AAACTACTGCACCTGCCGTTTCTGCAACCTTACAGCAAACGGCAAAAAGGACAGCAAGACAGGTGAATGGACAACGCTTCCCGAGGGTTATTCAGGTCTTTATGTAGATCTTGCAAACCGCGCCGCAAGGGATATTCAGCAGTACTATCCCGGTATGAGAGTACACACCATTCTTTATAACCACGCCATCCCCTCTACAGTCAAGCCCGATAAAAACCTTATCGTTTTTTACTGCGGTCAGGGCTGCAACAACCACTATATCAACAGCGGCGAATGCACCGGTCTGGGTCAGCTCGGCAAGGAAAGCAATAACTTTACCGCCGAGAGCCTGAAGGCTTGGGGCGCATTGTGCGCCGAGACAGGTGCCGAAATGTGGTACTGGTACTACGGCGTCACCTATTACTTCTACCTTGTAAGCCTGCCCTGCGTATTCAATATTTACTATGACTATAAGTTTCTCTTTGAGGAATGCAATGTCAAGGGCATATACTACGAGGGACTGAACAACCTGTGCTACAACTTTGAAAACCTGAAGGCCTATATGTCCGTAAAGATGGACTGGGAGCCTCATATGACCTATGAGCAGTACATAGAATATATGAAAGAGTTCCTGTATATGTACTACGGCCCCGGCTACGAGAAGGTCTATGAGTTTATAGAAATGGAAAACACCGCGGGAGACGAGTGCGGTACCTGCTTTGTGTCAAACTTCGACCGCCCCGGAGATATGTACTCTTACGCATACATCGACGAGCACTATGAGTACATGAGACAGCTTCTGAGCGACGCTATTGATATGTGCGAGTCTCTTGACAGAGTTAAAAGAGATATGTATGTACGGCGCCTTGAGATACTTCGCATCTGCTTCGACTTCCTGGGTCTGTCAAGCTCCTACGACCGTATGTATGTCAACGGTGACGAAGCATCCCGCGCTTTGTACGAGGAAAGATATACATATATGTATAACGGCATAATAGAGTATAATATTCAGGTGTTCCTCGATCCCAATCAGTACGATCTGCCCGACACCATTGACTTCACCGTAAATCCCATGACTCAGATTTACGGCTTCGGCAGCCGCCGTGAAGGAGTCACCCCGTAAAACGGCACATAACCCGCCCGCGTGCTCATGTACGCGGGCGGATTTTTATTTATAAACCGTGTTATATTCCGAAAAGCCTTGTAATCCGACGAAAAATATGGTAGCATAAACCTGTATCAACCACTCAATCATGGAGGACAAAATGAAAAAAACCGTTTCAGCCGTTCTTGCCCTGTTGATTCTTGCGGGGACACTTACAGTCGGCATCGGCGCACAACGCTTTGTATATGACGAAACCTTTACAATAGGCAACGCAGACGCTTCCGCCGACGGAAAAGCCAACGGTCAGGACGCCTATATGATAAAAAGCTATCTGGCGGGAAAGACCTACGCCCTTGACAATATCTGCCTTGACGCGGCGGATATGAACGCCGACGGAGCTGTCAACGCCACCGACGCATACTATCTCAAATGTCTGCTGGCAGGCAAAATGGAGGTTTCCGATTTTGAAAACGGCAGGCAGATATACCGCCTGACCGTAGGTAAAAATGACATTTCGCAGTATTCCGTCGTCGTGCCCAAGGGTTATACGGAAAAGAAAAACGCCTACTATGCGGCACAGCAGCTTCAGCGCTACATACGCATAGCCACGGGATATGAGCCTCCCATACTGAACGACGGCACGCTTCCCGAAAAAGCTATCGTAATCCACGATGTAGAGCGCAGCACGGAGCTGGGACAGAGACTTGGCACCGAGGGCTATATTTACGAAGTCACCGACGGAGTGCTGAATATTTACGGTACCTACCGCGGCAATATGTACGCAGTATATGAAATACTGGAAAACTATCTCGGCTTCCGTTTCTACGATGATGAGTATACCTTCTCCTACAAGCACCGCACCGTGGATATTCCCGAGGGCACAAGCGTTGAGGTACAGCCTAAGCTGAAGTTCAGGTATTGCGGTCAGAATGTCACCCGCGGAAACACAAACTACTATTTCCCCGCCCGTCAGAACGGAACGCAGATAAACGGCTATGCGGAGGAACGCTACGGGTATAAGTACGGCCCTCACGGCCCCAACGCCCATTCCTATTCATACTACTGGCAGTACGGCACGGGAACCATGCCCCCCGACGACGGCACTATGACGCTGGAGCAGCGCTATCAGGCAAAATTCGACTCCGGCGAAGTCAAAAACGAATATAACTGGCAGCCCTGCGCCTCCAACGATACCGTATATAATACCCTTTTTACGGGAATGCTTGACAATCTGAGAAGACTCGAAAACTGGGGTATGGACTGTTACGCCTTTACCACCAGGGAAAAGCACCTTGTGGAAGAAGGGCAAAAATCCGTTTCCTTCTCGCTTAACGACAATGAAAAATACTGTACCTGCCGTTTCTGCAATCTTAAAGCCAACGGCAAGCTGAACAGCAAGACCGGCGAATGGATCACTCCTCCCGAAGGCTTTTCCGGTCTGTATGTGGATCTTGCAAACCGCGCCGCAAGGGATATTCAGCAGTATTACCCCGGCATGAGAGTCCACACCATACTTTACAATCACGACATTCCCACAACAGTTAAGCCCGATAAAAACCTTATCGTTTTCTACTGCGGTCAGGGCTGCAACAACCACTTTATCAACAGCGGCGAATGCACAAATCTCGGTCAGCTCGGCAAAGAGAACAATATTAAGACCGCCGCAAGCCTTAAAGCATGGGGCGCGCTGTGTAAAGAGACCGGCGCCGAGATGTGGTATTGGTACTACGGCGTTACCTACGCGTATTATCTGGTCAGCCTGCCCTGCGTGTTCAACATCTACTACGACTATAAGTTTATGTATGAAGAATGCAATGTCAGAGGAATCTACTACGAGGGCGGCGGACGCACCTATAATTTTGAGACCGTAAAGGCTTATATGTCCACTAAGATGGAGTGGGAGCCGGATATGTCCTATGAACAGTACATTGCTTACCTTAAGGAATATCTGTATATGTACTACGGCGACGGATACGAGAAGATTTTCGAGTTTATCGAAATGGAAAATACGGCGGGAGACCTTTGCGGTACCTGCTTCGTATCCAACTTTGACCGCCCGGGAGATATGTTCTCCTACGCTTACATCGACGAACACTACGAATATATGAGACAGCTTCTGTGCGATGCGCTGGAGGCGGCTGACAGAGACGAATACAGACAGCGTATCAGAATACTCTTAATATGCTTCGATTTCCTCGGTCTGTCAAGCTCCTACGACCGTATGTATACTGACGGCGACGAGGCTTCCCGTGCCCTGTATGAGCAGAGATACACAGATATGTATAACGGCATAAAGAATTACGGCTTGCAGGTGTTCTCAGACCCCTCCACCTACTCACTGCCAAACGAAATAGACTTCACCGTAAATCCCATGACGCAGATATACGAGTTCGGCAGCAGGCGGGCAGGCGTCACCCCGTAAAGGCTGCAAAGCAAAATATGAATTAATCCGCACAAAAGAAACTCCCTCCCGCCGAGCCGGCGAGAGGGAGTTTCTAATGCTCAATATACGGTTTTATTTTGCGCCATTTTCATTTTTCTTTCTGCGCAAAATCACCGTGCCCACAGTTGCTGTCCCCATAACGGAAAGCATTGCGATACAAACAAGGATTGCGGTATTATCGCCGGTGGGGGGATTATTCGGCTTTTCCGGAGCAGCCGCTACCTGATTTGCGTCTACGGGTTTTGTCTGTACATTCTCGCCCGTAGCAGCGATCTCGGCAGTTTCCTTATAGCCGCACTCGGAGCAAACACGTTCCTTTGCACCCTTATCAGTCGCGGTAGGTGCCTTAGTAACTGCCCATTCACCGAAGATGTGGGTATGCGGTTTTTCCAAAAACTTCACCGCCACGCCCGTGCATTCGGGGCCAAAGATACTGTTGAATAATTCAGTAATGTTGGCATCCTGTTCCGGTACGGGAACCCTGAAGCTGTCATCCGGAGTCACACCGTCGGCAACAACAGCAGTTTCCAAATCCGTTGATTCAAACAGAAGCTTTCCGCTTTGGGAGTAAGCTTTGAAGATGCCGTTTTCATCATCCGTAACATTATCAAGGCTATCCATCGCAACAATAAGTGCGATATAGTCTGCCGTCGATACCATCATAGGACCGATAAACTGACCGGGATTAAGCTCAACTACATAATCTCCCTTGCAGGGTAATTTGTCCGGGTCGGATGTAGCAGGAACAAAGCTCAGCATGACGCCGTCATATTCCTCTCCGTACATATCATGAAAATCCTCTAAATCCTCATCCGGGATTGCATAATACAGGTTATCCGAAGCGGTAAGCCCCTCTGCAACAAAAACAGAATTAACAGAATTGTCTAAGTCAAAAGTAAACAGCAGCTTACCCTTATAGGATTTTACAGTAATACTGTCGTCCGGGCCATTCTCATTCAACAGCCTTCCGGTGCTTACAAGGCAGGTAAGCACTAAAAGCTGTCTGGCAGAAAACTGGTATTCGAAATTATAATAGTTTCTGCCGGTCTGAAGCTCCAGTACAAACGGATTATTCGGAACTATGCTGTCATCAATTTCTTTCCAATAAGCATATAAAGTAACACTCTCGCTGAAAACCGTGGTTGAATCAAAATCGGCTCTTTCACCGCCCACGGGTGCCGTATACCAACCTTCAAATTCATAACCCATACGGACAGCAGTGGGATAATACGGCAGAGTGCCGTCATCGCCGACCGTCACGGCTTCCGTTGTCTCTCCTGAATTAATCGTGTTCAAAAATCCGCCGTTTGCATCAAAGGTCACGGTAACCGCGTCTTCCTCTCCGCCGCCTGCAAAAGCAACGGTAGGCAGAAGTCCTGCCAGCAGTACACAGCAAAGCAGTGCGCTTATGATCCGTGCTGTTTTTGTGGTTTTTTTCATTTTCTATCCTCCATTTTATATTTACCGGCTCACCGGCTTAACGGTAACTAATGAAATTGTTTCCAATTGTACATTTTTACTATAACATAGTTTGTTTATAAAGTCAATCCCGATATGACAATCTTGATACAGCAGCAGTATCAAGACATACTAATCAGTAAGTAACGGTAAACAACAGTATTTTCAACTAAAACCGCTGCGTCTCACCGCAAAAGCGAGCATAAACGAAAGAAAAGAGGAAGAAACAGAGCTTATGTATAAGCTTCCCTTCAATCCTCCGAAAAGCAAGGAGCTTTATGAGGAATCTGCGAAAAATGACCGGCAGCAAAAACCCGCGCCCGCTCTATTTGAGCAGGCGCGGGTTTTTGCATTGTACGGATCTTATACTTCTCCGTGAGAGCAAAGCACTGCCCCGTCCTTAAGATACACTATGCCGTAGCTGCCCGTCGAAGCGCTGCCGGGATTAAACAGCACGGCTCCGCCGCACCGCGTCTTTGCAGGCGTGTGAGTGTGCCCGTACAAAACGAGCTGAATATTCTTGGAGGCCGCATATTCGGCAATTGTAGAAAGTCCCGATTTTACCCCGTATCGGTGCCCGTGACAGCACAGCACCCGCACGCCTTCAAGCTCCAAAACCGTCTCCTGCAAAGCGTGAGCCGCGAAAGAGGTGTCAAAGGTAATGCCGTCGCAGTTGCCCCGCACGCATACAACGGTTTTTTCGCAACCCGTAAAAGCGCGGCTTATATCCCGCAAACCGTCGCCCAGAAATACTATCATATCCGTGTCGGGGTGAGTCTCATATGCTTTTTCAAGCATACCCACCCTGCCGTGGGAATCGGACAGTACCAAAAGTTTCATATTATCGCCTCTTTGTAAGAAATTTGCGCCGAGCGGGCGCAGAAAAAACAATTAACACTTTTTTTCCCCCGTCATATACTGAAAACAGAAACCAAAAGGGGGAAAACCGATGAAAATAGACAAAAAAGCCGTAGATATGCTGTCCTCCCTGCCCGACGATTCTCTGTGGCGGGTCATTTGCTCGCTGGGAGCATCCTCGGGACTTGATCTGTCGGGGGTAAGCGTAACTCCGGAGCAGCTAAACAAAGTGCGCCTTGCTCTGGGAAGCCTCACCGACGAGGACATTTCCCACGCCGTAAAAATCCTTGACAAATTCAACGGCAAAAACGCAGGTGGCGGCAATGGCTGACACTGATAATCTGTCGGGGATAGGCGATGCCCTGCGCTCCGTTATGTCAAGTCCGGAGTTCGGCGAAATCCTTTCCGCAGTTGCCGCAGGTGCAGGTACCGGGGCTGACTCCGCCCCGGCGGAGAAAAACATTTCAGGCGGCGGCAGCGATACGGCGTATCAAAGCAAAAAACGCCCGGACGAAGCCGTCACGAAGGCGCCGTCCGAAACAGACCGTGGCAGAGACGGCTATGCAGGAGCACAGCCGACCCAAAGCGTGTCGGCTTCCCGGTCTTCGGACACTCAAAGCAGCGCCGCAGGCTCCTTTAGTATTCCGCCCGAGCTTATGAGCAAGCTGCCGCAGATGATTTCCGCTTTGTCCGGCATGGGTCTTGACCCGGCAAAGCTTATGAGCGCCGCCTCTTCTTTCGGCGGCGCAGCGTCACATGGGCAAGGGGAAAATGCCGAAGCAGGCTTTGCAGACGACAAAAGGCGGCACAACGAAAAACAGCGCAAAGCGCTGCTGAACTCTCTCAGACCGTATCTCAACGAAAAGCGCCGCGGCATCGTTGACAATATGCTGAAGCTTGAAGGGCTTACCGGATTGCTTGAAACCGTTATTGCGCAAAACAGCGGGGGAAATTCCCCGAAAAGTCCGTAAAAAGGAGCGCCGAAATGTATTCAAGAAACAAGGGTATAACAGACCGACTTGAACGCGGGGATATGATGGAGCCCCGCGTCATACTGACACCGCCGCCCGGATACGACGGCAGCAGATTCAAAACCAGAAGCGACGGGCGCGACGACGCCTTTCCCATGTACGGCGACGGTCTGCCCTCGCCGCAGGCTTCCTCTGCGAAGCGTCAGCGTCACAGATATTATTCAAACAACCGCAAATGCGGCGACGGCACGTCCGATGATCCGTCAGACGGCGGAGAATGGGAAAATCAAAATACCGACAGAGACTTTTCGCTTTGCCGCACGGAGAAAAGGCAAGGCTTCTTCCGCTCTCCCGAAAGGGACAGCAGGCACGATTGCTGCGAAGACCCCGACCGCGATTGCTGCGATACGTCCGAGTACGATTGCCGCTTCGACCGCGACTGCGATTGCTGCAGTGACTCCGATTGCGGCTGCGGTCACGAATGCGATTTCGACCGGGACAGGGACTGCTGCGATCCCCGCAAGGGAAAGCACCCGCCCCACCGTGATGAATGTCCCTCTCCCCTGTCGGCGCTTATTAAAAGCATCGGCAAGGAAGAGCTTATGATAATCGCGCTTATGCTGATTCTCGCAGGCGAAAAAGGTCAGACGGATATGGACACCGTGCTTATACTGGCACTGCTTCTGTGCGCGGGGTGAGTAATGTGCGGTGCCGAATTTGCACGGCGCGCCCACCTATTATGGGCGCGCCCCGTACTTATTTACATACGCCGCGTTCCTTGCGCCGCCGAACAGTGTATTCCCTTTACCGTCCCGTACGGCGTCCTGCTCGGCGCACAGCATCCCGTCCCGCAGTCCGTCCTTTGCTTATAACCGCATCGCATACTCCGCCCCGAGCCCTGTGTTTTACCGCTCACCCTCCGAATCGAAAAGCTTCTCATATGCGGTGAGAGTTTCCCTCAGGAGCGAATCATATTTTCCGAACTGATCCCTGCTTTTGAAATCGATCCCGGCAGAGCTTTCTTCGTCAAATGTCAAAATTAAAGTTACGCAGTGAGCGCAATCGGATACAGACACATCAAGACTGCATCCCGAGCAGCCGGCGATATATTCGCAGGCGGCAAGATAAACCGAAACGGAGGGTACCTCCTCCATTATGGCGTCGATACCGCCGGAAACTGAGGTAAGCCGCGTGGTATCCGCAGTAAAACGCAGCTCTCCCTCTCCGCCGTATCTGCAAAGCCGAACATGAATGTTGCCCGAGTGCGAAAGATCGTTGGCAACATGCAAAAGCGCGACAAGCATTTTCATAAAGTTCGGCAGCCCCACCGACACGGGAAAGCAGGCGTACTCCGACATTTCCCCGTTTTCGTCAACGGTGACCGAGCAGTCAATATTGCGGCTTTTGCTGACAATATCATTTATACATTTTGCGGTAGCTTCCCGAAGATCGAAAAGTCCCACCCTGTCGTCGCCGTCAAACATTGACACGGGCAGTCCCGCCAGAACAGACAGAAAAGCGCTCACGTCCCGGCTGCGGGCAGAAGCGGCTGAATCGGAGCGCAGCTTTTTCGGCGGTACGGCATCCTCGCCGTTCCGAAACAGGCTGACAGCGGCAAAACGCCTGCCCATAATGCGGTCAAAAACCACGCAGGCACAGGCATAGCCGTAGTAACCGCCTATTTCAATCACAAGAGGCTCCGTTGGCTCCGTGGAATCCGCATAGGCGCGGTATTTCAGAATATCAAGGGCGCGCATATGATCAAACAGCCGCTCTCCCTCCGCAATATGGCGAAGTTTTGCTGAAGCGGCGGGATTTGCGCACACAACGAAAGAATCCCCCGTACACAGCACAACAGGCGTCTCTCCGTAGAATTCATTTATAATGTCATATACCATACGCTGTGTCCTGCTTCCTTTGTGCCGGCATATACAGTACATGGCAAACTCTTGCGTCTGCCTGCCGTTATTTTGGTATGATTAGGAATCGCCGCCGTCTCCGCCGTCCGAGCCGTCACCGCCGTCGCTTACGGGCGGAGCCGAAATACAGGCGGCGGAATTTACTCCGTTTGCGCTGAGAGCGGCTTTGACAGCCGAGGCTGTCTCCGCGTTGCTTCCGTCAAGCACGGGACGCAGCATATACGCCGCAAAACTTCCCTGAAGCTTTGCAGACGTTTCTGCGGCCGCCTCCGCTCCGAAGTCTGTCATATCAATGGCAAGGTATTCCGCCCGCAGATAAAGCTTCTCAATATAGGGGGAATTCTGCGCCGCAAGATATATATCCGCAGACAGGCTCACTCCAACGCTAACAGACCCTTTTCTCACGTCAGATATACATTTGCTTATCTCGGAAACGCTGTCTGCGCTTAGCGCTTCAAGCCCCTCAAAGCCGCGGACAAGTATTTCGTCAAAGCCCGCGTCCGCAAGCTCCGAGGAAACCTCAGGCAGCATTTTCCCGTCTCGGTTGACCGCCGCAACGCATTTCATCCCGTATGAGTCTGCGGCACCGACCGCCTCCTGCAGCACCGTATAAGGCACCAGAGTATCTGAAGCCGTAATGCCGGAGGCGCTTTGAGCGGCGGGGGACGCGTATTTCAGCATCATATCCTCGCCGTACACATTGATCAGCACGGCGTTGTACCCGTCGTCGTACGCCTTTCTTACAGCCTGCCGCGCCCCCTCCGCATCCTTTGCCGAGGAAAGATCCAGATATGCGGCGTTGACCTGAGCGAGAGATGCGTCATGATCAACGCTTTTCTCACCGTCTCCGCCCTCCTGCTTCAAGGTGTCCGAAACAGGCTCGGTCACGGGAGCGGTGTCAATATCGTTATTATCCACCTTGCGCTTCAGTATGTTGCCCGTAATTACCGCCGCCGCAAAAATCAGCACGGCAATGACCGTAAAAAATATTATGCGTCTGGGCAGCTTGAATTTTTTCGCCGTATATGACTTATAATGCTTCAATTCCCGCTCCGTTCTTCCCCGCAGGGGATCCAGGTGATCTTAAGGTACACCGGCAAAGCCCGCGTACCGACGCTCTCACATTACTCGCGCTCTATTTCATATCCGCAAGGGACATACCGTCGAATTCCTCGCCGGTCTCAATATCCGTAAACGCCGTCTTTTTCTCAAGAGCATTTACATAGCAGGCGTTGTACCAGTTGGTGCAAATCTCGTCAAAATGAGAGTCGATATAATCGCCGCTTTTTTCATATCTTTTGAAAACGCTGTAACCCACATCGCTTTCAATGACCTCGCTGACCTCTCCCACATTGAGAGCAAAGGCGGCGTTTTCGTTAACGCTGTCCCACATACCGCGGCAGATATAGTACCCGTCCGTGTTTCCGAACATATAAAAGGACTGACCGTACTCCGCCACAAGAGCGTCGAAATCCTCGCCCCCGGCGGCTTTTTTCTGTGCCTCGGCGGCAAGCTCCTTTGCCTCCTCCTCGGTGTGAGTCTCGCCGTTTACTATATATACGCCGTCCTCGGTAGTCGCGGTGCTCCCGGAGGTAACAAGTATCTGCTTAACCCTTATAAATTCATCACTTTCGATTATTTCTCTCAGCTTTTCTTCATCGGTCTCAATATCGCCCATACTTATCATTGAGCGCATTATCTCGTCCCGAAGCACGTCCTTTTTCGCCATAAGCATATATACGCTGTCGGTCATACAGTTTTCCTTAAGCGATTCCTTAAACGCCTTTTTGCCGCCCATTTCCTCCACATCGCTGTCTTTAGCCTGAGATGCAAGAGAGGCAATAAATTCGTCGTCAAACTCCATACCGTAGTCCGAAGCAAGAGCGAAAACAGCGTATATATCCCGGATTGCCGCCAAAGTGCGCTCCCGAAGCTCTCCCTCCTCGGTTATACCGTCTTTTTTCAGGTTCATAACCACATATCTGACCACATCGTAAGGCACCTCGTAACCGCCGGCGGTCATAAGGGTACGGCTGTCATCACCGGATGCGCCGGAGCATCCCACGCAAAAAAAGCACAGCACGGCAGCCAGAATTATGCAAAGCGGCGCCGCCGCTTTTTTGAAAAGCTTTTTGATAAATACATTCACGGTAAGATCCTCCGGAAAAAAGCATAAACAGCTATTATTTGATCATCTGTTTTCAACTAAAGGATACCAAATATATATTAACTATTTGTTAACATTTATTTACCTATATGTAAACGGATTTGTAAACTTTACTGCCGTACTTTATGTAAAACGGTTGAATTCCCGCTTATGTTGTGCTACAATGAAAATAACGAATTACGGAAAGGACAGAGAAAATGCCGAAACCGACCGTAGCGCTGGGCGCGGTAATACGGGAGCTTCAGCTTAAAGTGCTGTATTCCCCCTGCGACCCGGATAACATACCCATATCAAGAAACGAGATAAACAGACCCGCTCTGCCGCTGACAGGCTTTTTCGACTGCTTTGAAGCTGACCGCATACAGATAGTGGGCATAACGGAGCACGCCTATCTTAAGGAGCTCAGCGAGGAGGAACGCAGAGAACGTATAAGAGCGCTGCTGTCAAAAAGGCCTCCCGCCCTTGTATACACACATAAAAATCCGGTGGACGATATAGTTATAGAGGCGGCAAAGGAGTTTGAGATACCCCTGCTCTGCACCGATGTGAACACCAGCGAGTTTATGGCGGCGCTTATCGCTTTTCTGAATGTAAAGCTTGCCCCCACCATCACAAGGCACGGTGTGCTTGTGGAGGTCTACGGCGAGGGTATACTTATTATAGGCGACTCGGGAGTGGGAAAAAGCGAGACCGCCATTGAGCTTATAAAGCGCGGACACCGCTTTATCGCAGACGATGCCGTTGAGCTTCGGCGCGTGTCGGCAAAAACCATTGTAGGCACCTCCCCGGCACTTATTCGCCACTCTAATGAGCTGCGCGGCATTGGAATCGTGGCTGTGCGCCGCCTGTTCGGTATGGGAGCAATTAAGGAAACGGAAAAAGTAGACCTTGTGGTGCAGTTTGAGCCTTGGGAAAAGGGCAAGCTGTACGAGCGGCTGGGTATGGACGAGGAATATGTTGAAATATTGGGCATAAAGATCCCCACTCTGACCGTTCCCGTAAAGCCCGGACGAAACCTTGCGGTCATTCTTGAAATAGCAGCCATGAACAACCGTCAGAAGCGTATGGGCTATAACACCGCAAAGGAATTCAACGAAAAGCTGCTGCGACAGATGGAGCTTGACGCAAACAATATCATGCCGCAGTAATATATCCCGCAATATACCATAAAAGCAAAACCACCGGCAAAGCCGGTGGTTTTGCTCTTTGGCTGTAAGCCGCAGCCGGCGTCGGAGAAAAGTTACCGATACATCCGATATTTGCAAATTTGCCATGCAGCCGCAAATGCTGCGGGATACTCCGCCTCCCTTGTGAAAAGGAAGGCGGCACGGCGTATGCCGTGACGCAGGGTCGTCATACTGTGATTTTCAAAACAATCCCTCAGTCGCCTTCGGCGCCGGCTCTCCTTACACAGGGGAGCCTCCGCTGCGGCGGGACTGTCAGGCGGCAAAAGTCTCTTTTGAACCGTCTCAACAGCAGATGTTTTTTGGGATACCAACAAAACCGCCGCAAAGACATTTGAATTTGTCTCCGCGGCGGATTTATTATTTCCCGTTTTCGGCGTTTGCCTTTTTATGCTTGCCCCAAAGCTCACGCATAAGCCGCGCCGTTTCGGGATCAGCCACATCGGAAAGCTCACAGCCGTAGCGCAGCCGCTCCCTTGCATAAGAAGAGCTTATATACGCAAGTGTCGGGTCGGCGGGAAGCAGCACCGTTTCAACAGAGGGCGAAAACCGCTTCATAATCTGAGCAAGGGAATATTCGTAATCAAAGTCCGCCGCGCTTCTAACTCCCTTTACAAGATAGGCGGCGCCTTCCTTTTCCAAGAGCTCCGAGGTAAGTCCGTCAAACATGACCGCCTCGGCTCCCTCAACGTCACGCAGGGCGCATTTCAGTATTTCCAGCCTCTCCTCGTGAGAGAACATACCGCCGCCCTTGTCGCCGTTGACCATAACCGCCGCCACTGCGCGGTCGAACATTCCCGCGGCACGCCTGATTATATCCACATGCCCTCTTGTCACCGGGTCATAGCTGCCCGGAATAACAGCAATCTTCATTTCCCGTCCTCCTTGTTTTGCTGCACAATGCTTTTTACGGTTCAGCAAAACTGTCTGTCAAATGCCTGAATGAAATCAGTCGCTTCGCCGTTGGGGTTTGCGTTCAGTGTCGCCTCTTTCACATACCACGTATATTCCAAATCGTGAACAATCACGGGAACACTGCCCAACCTGTTCTTTACGGTGCCGTCAGACTGAAGCTTTCTTGCCGTATCGGATACAAGAGTTAGCAATTCATAGTATCCCGACGGCCCCTTGCCTATATAGTTCATTTCGCTGTCATACTCGCACCCGCACGGCTCCCCGACGTTGTCGATACCTTTTTCGGCAAACCACCGTCTGAGCATTTTGACCGAGTCTTCGTCCTCATCTGCTATGACGGGTATGTTGTTATGACTCCAGAAAGCGAAATTCCATCTTTCCTCGCTGAATTTACCTGCGTTTTCGCAGTAAGCCTCCGTATTGTATCCCACGGAGAATTCAAAGCTGTTGTCCGCATCATTGAAGTACACAAAAAATGAGACGGCATATATGTCTTTTTCATTCCAGCCTTCAATAATGCTCTTGCATCTGCTGTATATATAGTTTTCAAAATCCATAAGCAATCTCCCTCTCGGTTATTTCGGGCACCGGCCGTCCGGATACCCTCTGACTACTGCTCCAGAAGCGTTATGCGTGTGCGCCCGTACAAAGCGGTTCTTGTTACCGAATATTTCTCCCGCAAAGCCGCATCATTTGCAAACACCTGCTCCAGTAAGCGCCGTGTGTGATATTCTTCGCTTTTCAGCTCCTTTTTCATGGGAGCGGCGCCGTTGTCCGTCTCGCAGACTATGCGTCCGCACGCTC
>CAMFEL010000044.1 GCA_945949385.1 uncultured Clostridia bacterium
AACTTTGACAGCGGCGGACGCCCCATGGTGTATTTTTTCAACACCTGCCGCGATGCGATCCGCACCCTGCCCCTGCTGACTTACAGTGACACAGACCCGGAGGATCTTGATACATCTCAGGAGGATCACTTTGCCGACAGCTTCCGTTACTTCTGTATGTCCCGACCCATGAGACCCACCGACACATCAAAGCCTGCATCTCTGTGTGCGGCAGATCCGCTGGAGCTTTTGCACAGCGAAAAAAGATACCCCAAATATTCCTACTGACCAAAAGAAAATCCAAATGAAAGGAAACAAAAAAACTGCAGAATAATGAATATCTCATCTAAAAGCGCAAAGCGCCGCAAAGCCCTTGCCGTAAACGAGGACAGCGTGCGTGAGGCGTACGGAATACTTCAAAAATACAAGGCCGGCAAGGCGTCGCTTGAAGCGCGAATTATCGAAAACGAAGAGTGGTGGCGTATGCGCCATTACGGAAAAAGTGACGGAGACTGCGTCCCGTCGGCATGGCTGTTCAATTCAATTATCAACAAGCACGCCGATGCAATGGACAGCCTGCCCGATGTGACCTGCCTTGCGAGAGAGGAAAGCGACAGAAACGCCGCAAGGCTGCTGACGGAGGTCGTTCCTGTCATACTTGAGCAAAACCGCTTTGACGCCACCTATTCCGACTGCTGGTACGACAAGCTGAAAAGCGGCACCGCCTGTTACGGAGTTTTCTGGAACTGTGCCCTTGACGGCGGTGCGGGAAATGTTGATGTTCGGCGTGTGGACATACTGAACCTCTTCTGGGAGCCGGGAGTCTCCGATTTGCAGCATTCAAAGAACATTTTCCACGTGGAGCTGTGCGACAACTCCGTGCTGGCCGATAAGTACCCCGACCTTGCAGATTCCCTGTCCTCACCGGGCTTCGATACATCGAAATATATTTTCGACGATGCCGTGGACACCTCGGACAAATCCTGCGTAGTTGACTGGTACTACAAAAAACAAAACGGCGGGCGCACCGTACTCCATTTTGCCAAATTCTGCAACGGAGTCCTGCTGTACGCCTCGGAAAATGACGAAAACTGCAAGGAGCGCGGCTTTTACGACCACGGAATGTATCCCTTCTTCATAGACAGAATGTACCCCGTACAGGGCTCCCCCTGCGGCTTCGGCGTTATTGACACCATGAAAGGCACTCAGTCGCAGATAGACGCCCTTGGGGATTCGGTGGTACGCAACGCCCGTATGGCGGCAACACGCCGCTTCTTCGTGCGCTCCGACGGAAGCCTGAACGAGGAGGAATTTGCAGACTGGCGCCGCCCCTTCGTTCACTATATGGGCTCCGGCGACCCTTCCGCCTCCATAATGCCCATTGAGCTGCCCCATCTTTCCGACACATATGTGGCAATACTGAACAATAAGATCGACGAGCTTAAAGAAACAAGCGGCAACCGCGATTTCTCCCAGGGCACCGTCAGCGGAGGAGTTACCGCGGCGGCGGCAATCGAAGCGCTTCAGGAAGCGGGAAGCAAGACCTCCCGCGACATTCTGTCCTCCTCATACCGCATCTTTGAGGACATATGCGCCACCGTAATAAAACTTGTACGGCAGTTCTATACCGTTCCCCGCTGTTTCAGAATCACGGGAGAAGCGGGAGGCGAGGAATTCATTTACTGCGGCACCGAGGATCTTTCCACTCAATACGGCGGCGAGCCTGTATTTGACATAAAGGTGCGCGCACATAAAAAATCCGCCTTTTCAAGGGCGTCAATGAATGAGCTGGCATGCGAGCTCTACAAAATGGGCATATTCGCTCCCGAAAACGGCGAAAGCGCATGTCTATGCCTTGAAATGATGGAGTTTGAAGGACGCGATGAAATACTGCGCCGAATAAAGGACAAGGCGGCAAGGGGGGCAGCCCTGTGACCCGCGTAAGCTTCGTACAGTACCGTGACTCCTATATTTTTCAGTGTGCGGGTCACACGGGCTTTGCGCAAAGCGGCGAGGACATTCTGTGCTCGGCAGTATCGGTGCTTTGCTACACCCTGGACGAATACCTGCAAAGAGCCCACAGCGAAGGCAGGCTGAAAAGATATGAAAGCTCCTTTTCAAGCGCCGATGTAACCGTGGAGTTTGAGCCCGTGCAGGAGGACAGCGCACTGCTTGAAGCGGTCCGCGCCGTTCTCGGCGGATTTATCCTGCTGGCTGAAAACTACGGCGATTATATTTCCGCAGATGTTTAGCTCCGATATTAAAAGGAGTCGCGTATCTCCTGCATAAGCAGGTACCCTGCGATACTCAGAATTAACCCTCATATTCGTACCTTCGGGAAATCTTTCTATTCCGACAAAACAAAAAACTATTTATTTAAAAGGAGAAATTAAAATGGCAATTTACAAAATCGTAAGCGTAAGCGCAAACAAGTGCCTCAATATCTACGGCAGCAACATCACATCTCTTTCCAACAACCAGAATGTCACCCTGTGGAGCGACAGCGGCTCCACCGAGCAGAAATGGAGCATTTCCTCTCTTGGCTCCGGCGTATATGTAAGGTCTCAGGTCAACACCAATTTCGGCCTTAACGCATACCGTTCCGGCACAAACTGGAACTGCGACGTATACCCCGTCAGCGGTAACGAGACCGATGCGGCTGTTACTTTCGAAAAATCGGGCAGCTACTATAAGATCCGTCTTACTAACTATTCCGGACGCTACCTGACCGCAGGCGGCACCGGCGACGGAGCAAATGTATACTGGGCAGCCGCTACCGGCGCCAATAACCAGCTTTGGAATATGGTGACCGTATCCACATCTGCTTCCGGTCTCCGTTGCCCCCTTGATTCATACAACAGCATCTCTCAGGGCTACAGCTCTTCCCACTTGGGCATCGACTACGCCGCTGCTCAGTATACCCCTATTAAGGCTGCTCAGGCCGGTAAAGTTATATATATGCAGAACTGGACCGGCGGTACTTCCAACTGGGCATCTATGGGACATTGCGTCTACATTCAGCACAGCGACGGTATGACTATCTATATGCATATGAACGAGTATCCCTCAAGCTATGTATATGTCGGCAAAACCGTAAGCAAAGGCGATACGATAGGACGCGTCGGTACAAGCGGCAATTCCACCGGTTATCACCTGCACTTCGGTTATAAGAGGGGCACCTCTTTCACTTATAACAGCGTTAATGCATATAATGAAGGAACATGGGCTAATCCTCTTAACTATATGGCATAAACCATAATAGGAATAAAGCGGGGCGACCTGTCGGTCTCCCCGCTTTTTTGAGTCTTTGATCATTTAACCTCTTTTATACTGTTTATCCGGTAGAAAAGCACGCTGTCGCTGACAACTTTATCGAAAGTATATTGAAGAGTTCTCACGTTTTCCACCGAGCCGAGATTCGGAACATACTGCACCTCTGCCGTAACCGTTACAGCATCGTCCGTCTCGGTTATAACCAATTCTTTTTCAGTATCAAGACAGTATTTATCCTCTCCCCAGTAGTCTCTGGCGTAATAAACAGTATACAAGTCCTTATCTGCGTCATACTTGTCTGAACTGTTTTCCATATCGCTGTGGTGTTTCGACAGATCCACACCGTCTGAAATCAGGTTTTTGGCGATTTTTCTAAGCCCCTCGCCCTCGATTGTCATAACTTGAGTATCTTTATCCACCTTTACGAAATCTAAGCTTTCTGCATCATACAGCGCAAACAGGAAGCACAGGTTCAGAACACTTATATCCGAAATATCGTCACCCGTCTTATAAGGCTCGTGAAAATAACCGACAAAATACTGCATATATGCCTGTATATCCATTTCCGCCTTTATGCCGCTTGTATTCTCTTTATCCTTGATACTTACTTTTATGCTGTCAAGGCTATTGCGCGCGTCGCTTATACCGTCTTGTTCACCGACATACTCAAGTCTGAAAATATATTCGTCGGAAATACGGATATAATAGCTGTACCTGAAGCCGTCTGCCAAGGGATTCTTATAAACCACGAAGTCGTATCCGCCGCCGGTTTTTCCGGTCTCAACAGTCCAATCCTCGAAGCTTTCGGAGGAATAAACGGCGCTGTTTTTCTTATGAACATCTCCGTCCATCACAAAATCGGACGACACCTTGAAAAGTTCGTGAAAGGTGAGGCGCCGCATATACTGAGAAACATCCGCGTCCCATTCAACATAGACAGCACAGTTTTCCCGCTCCGTCTCTGCGACCCATTTTTCAGGGATTTCAATACTCAGGGTTATATCCTTTTGCGCTGCCGTTCCATCGGAGTAATCAAAGTCCGGGAATTCCTTCTCCGGCGAATATTCAATAGTTTTCAGACTGTTTTTCTCTTCGCCTTCCGTGCCTGCAGAAGCGGCGCTGTCAACTCCGTTTACGATTTTATTGATGGTGCACCCCGCAAACACGGGGATAAGCATACATACAGCCGTAATTACTGCAAGAATTTTTTTCATTTGAAAAATCCCTTCCCAAATCAGAAAATTTTATATTGTACGACACCGGACAATACAAGTCCAAAAGCCGAAAACATAATTCTTACCGAGATTTTACGCGAATACCGGCGCATATGGCATAACTTTGTATTTTTGAATACCATTGTGATGTGATCCGGTAAAAAAACTACAGTGACGCCCGCAAAACGGTTGAAAAACCAAATAAAAGGATAATCACTGTGTACCGATATGATTTTAACATATTCTGTAAATTATTTCAATATCTTATACATAAAATTGTTCGACAAATCAAAACTATTTTCGACAAATCTCCGCAGATCACCGCTCTCGGTTACCGTATAATTCGGAAAAACGCCATACCTTGCCTCCCCGTAATGTCAAAACCGCCGAGCCTACATATTATGGTAGCGAAAGGCATAGCTCCGTATGCTTTTTTGCAAAAACAAAGACGGTCGCCGGCGGGGACTTTGACGCGGTGACCGATGCAAAGAAAGGAATGATCATAAAATATGGCTGAAAACAAGTGTCATATGCCCGCAAGAGATATGGTATGTATAGATACATACCGCGTACTTGATTCCTGCCGCGACAAGGATTGCTTTGAAAACGTTCCCGTCTTTCTGACCGGCTGCGGTCAGGAGCTTGTGGAGCGCGGAGCGGCTGTCCGTGCAAAAAGCGCAAGAATAGTATGGGCGTATATAGATATAGATCCGGTTCCCTTTAACCGCGGCTTTTATCAGCTTTCGATAAAAATGTATGTGCGTATCATATGCGAGGTATGCGTCTGCCCCGGCAACATTGAGGAAATCGAGGGAATTGCCGCCGTTGAGAAAAAGGTTATACTTTTCGGCAGCGAGGGCAACGTTTCCGTGTTCAAGAGCGAGACCGGCTGCTCCGGCTTCTGCCCGCCCAATGACCGCACAAGCTGTAAAAAGAGCACCAATCTGCCTGTCGCGGTAGTTGAGACCGTAGACCCCATAATCCTTGCCTCCAAGGTGGTATCTCCCGAGGAATCGAAGTGCTGCTGCACCTGCTGTTGCTGCTGTTCCTGCTGCGATATACCCGACGGCGTTGCGTGCACGGTAAACAGCGGACAGCTTACGGATACGGACGGGGACAGACTTGTAGTAACTCTCGGCATCTTTTCCGTAGTGCGTATAGAGCGCCCCGCACAGTATCTTGTGAATGCGGTTGAATACTGCGTTCCCGAAAAAGAATGCGTGGAAGCAAAGGACAACGACCCCTGCAAGATATTCCGTGCAATGGCATTTCCCATAAACGAGTTCTGCCCTCCCTCGGTGGGTACTCTGGCAAGCTGCCGTGACGACCGCACTCCTCCCCCTCCGAAATGCGGCTGCTCGGGCGGAAACTGAACTCATAAGAAAAAAGCCCCTCGGGGCTTTTTTCTGTTCGTAAATAAAAATTCCGAATTATGCTTCTGCGCGCTCTGCAAAGCTGTTAAGGCTGCGCGCCTCGGCGCCGGAATCCACTTCGTATTCCGTAACGCCCAGTATGGTCTCTCCGTCGATCTGAAGCGCCGTGGGGGTGTCAAAAGAAACTTTTACCTTATGTCCCCGCCGGATCTCTACCATTTCCGTATGCTCCACGTGCTTACCCTTGAAAATGGAGGGGAACACAATAAGAGTTTTCAGCTTGTTCTGCCCGAACATCGTCATAGTGGTAACATATCCCTCGCCGTCAAGCCTGTCCTGATCGGGGGTAGGCATCATACCGCCGCCGTAGAAGCGACCGTTCATGGTAGGAACGAGCCATACCTTTTTGTATTCTTTTGTAACACCGTCAACGGTAACGGAGGCATTGACCCTCTTGTATTTGCCAAGCAGACCTTTTATGGCGATAGTCGTATAGTTGATATTTGTTTTTCCCGCGGCTCTCATGGCGTCTCCCACCTCGCAGCAGTAGCCGTCGATACCGTAGCCGATACCGTTGATAAACTTGTACTTCTTCCCGTTTACCGTAACAACGGGAAGATTTGTTATGTACTTATTTATAACAACGACCTTGTTTTCCTTTTCGGAAAGCTCCAGATCGTGCAGAAAATCGTTTCCGCTGCCTGCGGCAAAATAGTAGATGTCCCGTCCGTACTCAAGTCCGAGGGTATCGTTTACAAAGCGGTTGAGAGTGCCGTCTCCGCCGGCCACAAGAACTTTATCCTCAGCGGGAATCGAAGCGAAAAACTCGCCGTAATCGGATATTTTCGTCATATCGCAGTATTCAAGCTCGTCTCCGGAGAGAATACTGCTAAGTTCACGCACTTTTTCGGTGCAGGCGCCGTTACCGGCAAGGGGGTTATACAGAACGTGGTATTTAGCCATCAAACAGTGTCCTTTCGAAGCATAATATTGTCGTAATGTCGTGTTTTGTCATAAAACCTTTTATATTATAATAAATTGTTAACAGTCTGTCAATAGTAAATCTTCGTGTCGCGAAGTCCCCCACACTAAGCAAAAGTCCGGAAAGCTCCGGACTTTTGTAAAACTGTCTTTTCAAGTTTATCAGCAATCAAAAGCAAACACGGTATTGTGTACATAGCAGTCCCCCGGCTCCAGCACCGTTGATGTAAACGAAGGATTGTTTACGGCGTCGGGCATTTTCTGCGTTTCAAAGCAAACCGCGCTGCGCGGTATCTGCTTTGCTCCGCCCTTAAAGGGCACATCGTCGGGGTCCAGCATATTGGCGGTATAAACTCCCACGCAGGGCTGATCCGTATATACCGTCATTTTGATGCCGGAAACGGGAGCCTCCAGCGTACAGCGTTTTTTCAGTGTTCCGTCATAGCCGTTAAAAATAAAGTTATTATCATAGCCGCCGCACTGCTTTTTCATATCCTCATCACCGTCAAAATCCCTGCCAACAGCTTTCGGGCGCGTAAAATCGTACACACCGCCCTTTATATTCAGTATTTTTCCCGTAGGGATAATATCAAAGTCCTGTTCGTTCATGGTGTCCGCATCGATCCACATTATATGGTCGGCAATACTGCCGCTGCCGCAGCCCTCAAGATTAAAATATGAATGGTTTGTCAGATTGATGATAGTTCTTTTATCTGTGACAGCCTCGTATGAAATACCGAGCGCACCGCGCCGAAGCAGCTTGTATGTAACTCTTACGGTAAGCGTGCCGGGATAGCCCTCCTCCATATCGGGGCTGACATAGGTCAGCACCAGCTCAGGCTCGTCGCCGTCCTCGCACACCGCTCCCCATACCCGCTTGTTAAAGCCGATTTTTCCGCCGTGAGCGGTAAAGGTACCGCAGTTGGGATAAAGCTCATAGCGCTTTTTGTCAAGGGTAAAGGCTGAATGGGAAATTCGGTTTGTGACTCTGCCGATTACGGCGCCCTGATATCCGCCGGCAGTGAGATAGCCCTCAAGGCTGTCAAAACCGCAGACCACATCGCGCCGCTGTCCGTCGCGATCCTGTACCCACAGATTTATTACGGTGCCGCCGAAATTCGTTATACGCGCACTGACCCCGCTGCCGTTTTCCAGAGTATATGCGTAAACCTCGCTGCCGGAGGGGGAAATGCCGAAAGGCTCTTTAATGATCATTTATAATTCTCCTTACTGTAATAATACCGTACTGCCGTAGCCGTTCCGTATAAAGCACGGGCATTTCGCCACGCTTTTTGCTTTTTGAAAATTCAGCCTTCCCCGAAAGGAAGGCTGACAAAAATATTTACATATACCTCAGTCCGGATAGCCGTCGGGATTCTTCTCCTGCCAACGGGCAAGATCCTCGCACATTTCGCGGATTCCTCTCTCTGCTTTCCAGTTAAGCTCTCTGTAAGCCTTTTCGGGATTTGCGTAGCATTCGGCAATATCTCCGGGACGGCGGGGGCCTATCTTATAGTTAACCTTTTTACCGCTTGCGTCCTCGTAAGCCTTTACTATTTCAAGCACGGAGTAGCCGTTGCCGGTACCCACGTTGAAATAATCAATACCCTTGTGAGTTTGGGTCCAGTCAAGCGCTTTAAGATGAGCAAGTGCCAGATCCACCACATGGATATAGTCTCGCACGCCTGTTCCGTCGGGAGTGTCATAATCATCGCCGTGAACGGTGAGACATTCCAGCTTGCCCGCAGCAACCTTTGAAACATAGGGCATCAGATTGTTGGGGATTCCCTGAGGGTCCTCACCGATAAGTCCTGACTTGTGCGCGCCGATGGGATTGAAGTAGCGCAGTATCGCAACCGTAAGCTCAGGGTCCGCATGGCACAGATCTCCGAGAATACGCTCGATCATAAGCTTTGTTTCGCCGTAGGGGTTAGTGGTGGACAGAGGGAAATCCTCGGTGATCGGCACGCTCTTGGGCAGGCCGTAGACAGTGGCGGAGGAGGAGAACACGATCTTCTTCACACCGTACTTTCTCATAAGCAGGCAAAGATTAAAGGTGCTGTCCAGATTGTTGCGGTAGTATTCCAGCGGCTTTGCAACGGACTCGCCCACCGCCTTGAGACCCGCGAAATGAATAACGGAATCGAATTTGTTTTCTTTGAATACCTGCTCGGATGCCGCAAGGTCGCAGAGATCCGCCTCGTAGAATTTGGGGCGCTTGCCCGTAATGGTCTCAATGCGGTCAAGCACGCATTTCTTGCTGTTGGAAAGATTGTCAATGATAACGACATCCCTTCCCGCGTTCAGAAGCTCCACAACGGTGTGTGAGCCGATAAAGCCGGTACCGCCGGTTATAAGTATAGCCATATGCCCTCCGAAAATGTTATAAGATAAAACTGTGCCGGATAATCCGAATATAAACCGCGCTGAAAATTACTTCCAGAGTCCCTCGGGATAGGTACCGTCCGCTATCATCTCGCCGATGCGCGCAACTACCGCAGGCTTATCGTCTGCATAGGTAACGCCGTACCACTTTGCGCTTGTCTCAATGACCTTAACGGTGCAGTAGCCCTCAGTCTTCAGCTCGCCCACAACATTAGGCAGGAAGCACTCGCTCTTCAGGGGCTCGCGGTCGGTATCGTTAATAAACTTCTCGAACTGCTTTTTCGCGCCCTTGAAAATAGAGGAGGTAAAGCACCAGAAGTTCATGGAAACCACGGTGTCGGGAGTGAGATCGACGGTGTTTCCGTTTTCGTCCTCAAAGCGCCCGCCGGTGGGGGTCTTGAATATTTTCGTTCTCTCAACTATCTTGTCAAGATAGCCGTCCTTCGTCTCGCAAACGCCTCTCGCCACACTGCCGTTGTCGGTCAGGGTGTTGCCGAGAACATAGCCAATCATGGCGTACTCGTTTTTGTCGGACTTTTCAGCCTCTCTCAAAAACTCCGCTGCCTTCATATAAGCGTCTCTGCCGTAGAAATCGTCGGCGTTGATAACGGCAAAGGAGTCGTCTCCCACAACATCAGCCGCGCAAAGCACTGCGTGGGTAGTGCCCCAGGGCTTTACTCTCTCTGCGGGAATTTTGTCAACGGGAACGAGGGTGTCCATCTTCTGGAAAGCGTATTCCACCTTGACCTTGCCCTCAAGACGCTTGCCGATAGTCTCGCGGAAGTCCTCGTAATTCTGTTCCTTAATAATAAATACCACGCGGTCAAAGCCGGCCTGCAGCGCGTCATATACGGAAAAATCAATAATGAATTCCCCGTCCTTCGTAAAGGGGTCGATCTGCTTGAGACCGCCGTAACGGCTTCCCATGCCCGCCGCAAGTACAAGAAGTGTCATAATATACCATGCCTTTCCGCAGCGCGCACCGCGGGATAAAAACCGCGCTTTGTCCGCACCGCACAGACGCATAAGCGTCCTAATTGAATTTCAAGTATATTTTAGTACATTGCAAGGATAAATTCAAGTATATAGGGATATTTTCACGGTAAAATAAGTAAATATTTTTCTTCCTGCGCTTGACATATGCAAAGTATATGCTATAATATAATTGTCTCATTTGAGACATTTTCGAATTATTTCGGAGCCCTATGCGGCAGCCGAACGGGAAAGGCGGGAGTAATGTGACAAAAGAAGAAGCACTGAAGTCGCTTTTCATTTTTGAAGGCGGCGACTTTTCCGCCCTTGATAAAAAATATCATATTATATCCTCCGCCTGCGAGCAGACATACGGCGACGGCGAAACCGTGCTTCGTGCGGGAGGCTCTCCGGGACTTCCCGTAATAGCGGAGGGACGGGCGCAGATAGTGTCCGGAGAAGGCTCAAGATGCGCTGTACTCCGCAGTCTTTCCGAGGGCGACTCCTTCGGCGCGGCTTCTCTGTTTGCAAAGGGAGAAGCCCACCGCACTGCGGTAAAAAGCGTAGGCGGCTGTCGGGTGGTAACACTTCCCAAGGGTACACTTATGACGCTTATAAAAGAAGAACCGAACTGTGCCGTTGCGTATATAAGCTTTCTGTCCGACCGCATCTCGTTTCTGAACAGAAAGATCACGGCTTTTACGGCGGGCAGCGCCGAAGCGAAGCTGTCAGCCTATCTTTCGGGGCTTGAGAGAGGCGCCGACGGAGCCGTAAGCACGGAGGTAAGCTACATAAAGCTTGCTCAAATGCTGGGCATCAGCAGAGCTTCCCTTTACCGCTCCCTTGACAGCCTTGAAGCGGAGGGACTTATAGAAAGACGCGGAAGAACACTTTATATAAAAGAAGTCTGATGACCGTAAATCTGTTTATTTTATAAAAAGGAGATATAAAAATGAAAAAATTTATTGCCCTGCTGCTGGCGCTTCTTATGTGTACGGCAGTATTTGCAGCCTGCGGCAAGACCGCCGGTGAAGCCGACACCACCGCCGAGGTTACCGATCCCGTAACAGACGAATCCTCAAGCGTTCCCGAAAAGATCGTACTGTCCGATGACCCGGTAAGAGTGTTCACACTTAAAGGTCCTACGGGCATGGGTATGGCAAAGCTTATCAGCGACACCGACAAGGGAGAGACCGACCTTAACTATCAGTTCACCGTAGCCTCCTCCGCCGACGAGTTTACCGGCGACATCATTCAGGGGAATTTTGAAATAGCGGCAGTTCCCACCAACCTTGCGGCAGTACTTTACGCAAAGACTCAGGGCGCAGTATCGGTTGCGGCAGTCAACACTCTCGGAGTCCTCTATGTTCTTGAAAACGGCGACAGCATAAAGTCCGCAGAGGATCTTGCGGGAAAGACTATCTACTCGTCGGGACAGGGCGCCGTTCCCGAATACGCCCTCAACTACATTCTTGACGCCTACGGCATCGAATGTGAGGTTATATACGAAGCCGAGCACGACGCGGTAGTTTCCGACCTTGTAACGGGTAAAGCAGATATTGCCATCCTGCCCGAGCCCAAGGTAACCGCGGCACTGAAGAATGCGGACGCTCCCGAGGGACTGCGCGTAGCCCTTGATCTCAACGAGCTGTGGGACGAGGCGTGCGCAAAGAAGAATGACAGCGGTACATTGTATATGGGCTGTATCATAGTAAACAACACATGGGCAGAGGGCCACAAAGACGAGCTTGCGGCATTCCTTAAAGAGTACGAGGAAAGCGTAAAGCTTTGCTCCGAGGATGTCGACACTGCCGCTCAGCTTATAGCCGACGCAGGCATAATCCCCGCCGCACCCGTTGCAAAGGCGGCTATGGCAAACTGCCACATAGTATTCATTACCGGCGATGAAATGAAAAACGGTCTCAAGGGCTTCTATGAAGTTCTGTACGGCTTCAATCCCGCATCCGTAGGCGGCGCCCTGCCGGAGGACAGCTTCTATCTTAAATAAATTACCGGCAGCAGCCGAAATCGAAAAGAAAACAAAACGCAAAGCCTTGCCTTATCGCAGGGCTTTGCGAGCCTAAAGAGAACAATCCAAATAAATCGGAAAGGGGGATACGTCGTGAAAAAAGTGCTTTTGAAGCTTGCAAAAGCCGCCGGAGTTGCGGCGTTCTGGCTTGTAATATGGGCGCTTGCGTCCTTTTTCGTAGGCAAAGAAGTGCTGCTTCCCTCTCCCATTTCCGCCGGGAAAACGCTCCTTTCCCTTGCGGCGACAGCCGATTTCTGGATTTCCTGCGCCACGAGCCTATTGCGCGTATGCGCCGGACTTCTGGCAGGTGCCGTTCTGGGTATAGCCACCGCCGCCCTGTCCCTGTGTTCAAAGACGGCGCGTTCACTTTTGTCCCCCGCTCTTTCCGTAATACGTGCTACTCCCGTGGCTTCCTTTATAATCCTTGCATTTGTATGGCTCAGCCGCGGCACGATCCCGATTTTCACTTCCTCACTCATTGTGCTTCCGGTAGTCTGGTCATCGGTAACCGCGGCGGCGGGAGGAATAGACAAAAAGCTGTGCGAGGTAGCCGAGGTATTCCGACTTCCGACGCAAAAACGGCTCAGATATATCTACATACCGAGCATACTTCCCTACTTCGCGCAGGGACTGAAAACAAGCCTGGGAATGGCATGGAAAGCGGGAGTAGCGGCGGAGGTGCTGTGTACCCCCGCCCGCTCCATAGGAGCCTCTCTTAACGGAGCAAAGGTGTACCTTGAAACCCCGGCCATGTTTGCCTGGACTGCCGCCGTCATAATACTCAGTATGCTGCTCGAATACGCTCTGGGACGCCTGCTGACAACTGTCACCGAAAAGTATTCGCAAGGCGCCCGTGAGGGCTCCGGAAAGGAGGAAGCGGAAAATGCTTACTCTGACTGAACTGTGCAAAGCATACGGAGACAAAAAGGTGCTGACGGATTTCAGCGCCTGCTTCGGCGAGGGTCTGCACGGAATATCCGCCCCCTCGGGAGCCGGAAAAACCACACTTCTGCGAATAATCGCAGGTCTTGAAACTCCCGACTCCGGGACTGTGGAGGGTGCAGGAATAATTTCCTTCTCCTTTCAGGAAGCGCGGCTCCTGGGATGGCTCAGCGCCGAAAAAAACGCCGCCCTTGCCGAGCGGGAAAAAGGGCTGGGGGCACATTTCCTGTCTGCTCTGGGACTCGGCGCGGAGCTTGATACTCCGGCGCGCAGCCTTTCCGGCGGAATGCAAAGGCGAGTTTCCCTCGCACGAGCCCTGGCAGCCCCCTTTGATACTTTGCTCCTTGACGAGCCTTTTTCCGGACTTGACGCTGCTTGCGCCCACATCGCCATGAAAACGGTAAAAGATGCCGACGCAGGAAAATGCGTCCTCCTTGTCACCCATGACAAAGAAACGCTGACACAGTGTGACAGCGTAACCGAGCTGTAAAAAGTCAAACTATCACATTAAAAAGATACATATCATCAAAAAAGCAAAAACCGCCTGCCGCGCCCAATGGCGCAGCAGGCGGTTTCAGCCTGTCGAAAAAGTCCGGAAAATTCCGGACTTTTTTGCTTAGAA
>CAMFEL010000045.1 GCA_945949385.1 uncultured Clostridia bacterium
CCACTTCTAAGCAAAAAAGTCCGGAATTTTCCGGACTTTTTCGACAGGCTGAAGCGGACGGCGTATGCCGTCCGCTTTGCAGTAGTGCTTACGGTGTCTCGGTCTTTATTTTGTTTGCCTCGGCGTAGCTGTGGGCGGTGCTGCCGCTGCTGCAATGCAGAGTGACTTTGGCGGAGTTTGCAAGCCAGCCTTCTCCAAGCTCCGTTACGGAATCGGGAACATATATGTCCGTAAGAGCGTCCATGGAGGCAAAGGAATAAGCAAGTATTCCCGTAACCGTATCCGGCACCGTGACAGAGGTTATTGAGTCGCAGCCTGCGAAGCAGTAGACCGGTATTTCGGTTATAAGGGAGGGGATATTTATTTCGGTAAGGGACATACAGTCAGCAAAGGCGTACGCGCCGAGAGAACTGAGGTTTTGCGAAAGCTTCAGGCTTTTCAGCGCGGAGCATTTCATAAAGGCGTAGTCGCCGATGCTCTTTAAGGTGTCGGGAAGCTCAACGGTTTCAAGGGCGGTGCAGCCGGAAAAAGCGGAAGTGCCGATTTCCGTAATACTGCCCTTGAAGCTGACGCTTTTAAGAGAAGTGCAGGAGGAAAATACTCCTTCGTTTATTGCCGTGACCCCGTCGGGGACGGTGATGTCGGTGACGCCGGATTCTTTGAAGGCGTATTCTCCGAGCTCGTTCAGGTGAGAGGGAAGCCGGATTTCCGAGAGGGCGGCGCAGCCGTCAAAGGCGTGGGCTCCGATTGCCGTTATACTGCCGGGAAGCGTAATATCCTTAAGGGCTTCACAGTAGGAAAAGGCGTAGCCGCCGATCTCGCGCATAATGTCGGAGCCTTGGAAGGTGACGCTTTTAAGGGAGGTACATTCGCTGAAAGCGCCCTCGCCGACGGCGCTTACTCCGGCGGGTATTGTTATTTCTTCAAGGGAGGAGCATTTTACAAAGGTGCCCTCGCCGATTTCCTTCATACTTTCGGGAACGGTTATTTCACGAAGTCCCGACATACCGTAAAAGGCGTAGGGTTCGTAGTATTTTACGCTGTCGGGAATACTGATCGATATGACATCGGGATCGTTGAAGAAGCAGCTGTAACCTATTGTAAGCACAGTGTGTCCGCCGACGGTTTTCGGTACGGTGATATTCTTTTCGCTGCCGCGGTAGCTTGTAAGCGTTGCGGTGCCGTCTTCGTATACTGCGTAGGTGAAGCTGCCGCTTTTTGCGTATTTATCGACAGCGGGGGAGCCTTCCGGATTTTCGTCGGCGGTATATTCTGTAATGTCGGAGCGCATTGCAAAATAATCGGACAGGGCGAAGTGATAAACTGCCCAGAATGCCGCGCCGATAGCAAGGACTGCCGAAACGCATATAAGGATTATTTTCTTTTTGCCGAGTTTTCTTTTTTTGCTTTCGGCAGCCTTTTTTGTACTGTTCATTGATTATCCTTTCAATAGGAATTTTTATGGTAATTTCAACAGAAGCTTAAAAATCAGCGTTTGTTTCTGCGCCGTCTGTCCTCCAACGCTTTTGAAATACAGACCGCTATGCAGATTATGAGCCCTGCGGCAAATACAGCCGCAAGGGCGATGACAGACCATTTTGCCGAGGCAAATACGGCGGACAGATCGGCGGAGTTCATAATATTGCGCATTACGAAAAACAGAAGTCCGGCGCCGCCTGCAAACATCAGCAGGGCGCCGATGAGAAAACGCCAGTCGGAAAGGGGAGTTGCCGCCGGTGTGGCGTCCTTGGGGAACATGGTTTCCACGCCTCTGCCGTCGAAGCCGTACAGAAGATAGTTTGCGGAGGTGCCCGTGATTTTTGCCAGTAAGAGCAAATGCTCGGTGTCGGGCTCGCACTCGCCCGCCTCCCAGCGGCGGTAAAGCTCTAACTCTATATCCAGCTTTTTCGATATATCCTCTTCGGTGAGCTTCTTTTTTAGCCTTGCCTGTTTTATTCTGTCGGCTGCAGTCATGTTGACACCTCCGTGAAAGACTCGCAGATATATATACAGTATAGCACAGGAGCGGCGTGATTGCAAGCATTGCGGCGGGGGTGGTATTTTGTAAAATTATTGAAACAAATTGCAATTTTTGAATGAAGCCTTTGACTATTTCAGACTTTTATGATATAATAAACTGATTTTCTGTATGCCGGGAGGGGTCGAAGTGATAATACTGGGTATTGACCCGGGAATAGCTATTGTGGGCTGGGGCGTTCTCAGCTGCGAAAACGGCAGAATGACGCCCCTCGGATACGGCTCCATTCAGACCGAGGCGGGACTTAAGGTGGAGGAGCGGCTTTGCCGCATTCACAAGACGCTGACGGATATTATACACCATTTCAAGCCCGACGTGCTGAGTGTGGAGGAGCTTTTCTGGAACACCAACCAAAAAACAGGAATCGTGGTGGCGGAGGCAAGAGGAGTGATTCTGCTGACCGCCAGGGAAGAGGGCGTTCCCGTTTTTGAGTACACCCCCTTGCAGGTGAAGCAGGCCATTGTGGGCTACGGCAGGGCGGAAAAACGGCAGGTTATCGCTATGGTCACCGCCGTGCTGAACCTAAAAAAGCCGCCGAAGCCGGATGACACGGCGGACGCTCTGGCGCTTGCGATCTGCCACGGACATTGCGCCGCCTCAAAGCTGGGTCGGTTTTATAACAGTTAGTCTGTGTGACAAAGGACAGTATATAAGCCGCTTTGCGGCGCGGAGAAGCTATGTGGATTTGCGACGATTGGAAAGATTATGAGCTGATTGATGCCGACGGCGGAGAGCGGCTTGAGAGATGGGGAAGCTATATACTGGTGCGCCCCGACCCTCAGATAATCTGGAACGGCGACAGAGAGGACAGCCGATGGAAAAACGCCGACGGCGTATACAGGCGCAGCCGCTCCGGCGGCGGGCGCTGGGTGGTGTCCCGTATGCCCGAGGAATGGTGTATAAATTACGGAAAGCTTGTTTTCAAGCTTCGCCCCATGGGCTTTAAGCATACCGGTCTGTTTCCGGAGCAGGCGGTAAACTGGGACTGGTTTTCCGCTCTTATAAAAGACAGACGCCTAAAACATCCCGACAGGGAGGTTTCCGTACTCAATCTGTTTGCGTACACGGGCGGGGCAACGGCGGCAGCGGCTGCCGCGGGCGCCTCTGTATGTCATGTTGACGCTTCAAAGGGTATGGTGGGCGCCGCAAAGGAAAATCTGCGGCTTTCCGGTCTTGCAGATGCTCCCGTCAGATACATTGTAGACGATTGTAAAAAATTCGTGGAGAGGGAGATTCGGCGCGGCAGGCGCTACGACGGCATTATCATGGATCCGCCCTCCTACGGCAGGGGACCCTCCGGCGAGGTATGGAAGCTGGAGGAGTGCGCCGACGAGCTTATCGGCCTTGCGGCATCTCTCTTGTCAGACGATCCTTTGTTCTTCCTTGTAAACTCTTATACCACGGGACTTTCTCCCGCCTCCATGGGATATATGGTAATGCGCGCCGTGGGACTTTGCGGTCACATGGAGGCGCAGGAAATAGGACTGCGGGTAACCTCTACCGGACTTTGTCTGCCTGCGGGAGCCAGCGCAAGGTGGACTCCGGAGAAGGCTCCCGAGGGCACTTGCGCGGGCACTTCCTCGGGGACTGCCGCAGGGACTGACGATGAGACTCCCGCGGGGAGGGTCGGAAAGTTTGCGGAAAAGGCAAATGTCGAAAACACGCACAAAGAGTCGGGAAATAATTCCGGAATAAAAAAAGCAAGTGAGCCTTATAAGGCGGGCGGCGCCGTCCGCAGACATACGCCTGATAAGTCTGCAAACGCAGGCGCAGCGGGTAAATCGGGCAGCAGCGGCAAAGCAGGCAAGGCAAGCTTTTCAGCCAAGTCATACAAAACCGACAAAACAAATAACAAGCGCAAAGCAAATAAGGCAAATGCAGAAAACGGCAAAAAAGGGAAAGGAGCGGGTGTAAAATGAGCGCGGTCATAAAAGCCGAACATATTTCCTACACCTACCCCGGTGACGAGGACACTCCTCCCGTACAGGCGCTCCGTGATGTAAGCCTTGAGATAGAAGAGGGCTCATTCACCGCGATTCTCGGTCACAACGGCTGCGGCAAATCAACTCTTGCAAAGGTGCTTTGCATGATTCTTGAGCCGGACGAGGGCACTCTTGAGGTCTACGGGCGGGATATGACCGCCGAGGATGCCACGGACGAGGATGTTTTCAACGCCCGCAGAAATGTGGGAATGGTTTTTCAGAATCCCGACAACCAGCTTGTGGCAACTATTGTTGAAGAGGATGTAGCTTTCGGCTGTGAAAATCTTGGGGTCGCTCCCGCCGACATACGCCGCCGCGTTGACGAGGCTCTTGCCACCGTGGGAATGACGGAATATGCGCGTCACGCCACCCACAGGCTGTCGGGCGGTCAGAAGCAGAGAGTCGCCATTGCCGGTGTGCTTGCCATGAGACGGCGCTGTATTATTTTCGACGAAAGCACCGCCATGCTTGACCCCAAGGGGCGCAGAGAGGTTATGGACACCATCTGCCGTCTCAACAGGGAGGAGGGCATTACGGTCATTCACATTACCCACTATATGAACGAGGCCACGCTTGCGGACAGGGTAGTGGTTATGAGCGAGGGCGGTATAATTATGGACGGCACTCCCCGTGAGGTGTTCAGCCGTGTGTCCGAGCTTCGGGCGGCTGAGCTTGATGTTCCCCAGACTACGGAGCTTTTGTGGGGACTGAAAAACGCCGGCTGGGATGTGGCTGTGGATATTTTCGACGCTGACGAATGTGCCCGTGAAATTGCCCGGGCCTTGGAAAGGGGCGGCCATGGGAACACTTGAAGTTAAAGATTTGTCCTACACCTACGGCAAGGGCGCGCCCTATGAAATAAAGGCACTGGACAGCGTAAATCTTGTTTTTGAAGCCGGGCGCATTACGGGACTTATCGGTCACACGGGCAGCGGAAAATCCACTCTGGTGCAGATGCTCAACGGGCTTATGAAGCCGGACAGCGGAAAAGTTCTTCTGGACGGCGTTGATATATGGGAAAAGCCTAAGGAAATACGGAATATCCGCTTTCGGGTGGGACTTGTGATGCAGTACCCCGAATATCAGCTTTTTGATGAGAGCGCGGAAAAGGATATTGCTTTCGGCCCCCGCAATATGGGTATGAGCGAGGACGAGGTCAAAGAGGCGGTGCGTGAAGCCGCCCGCTTTGCGGGACTTGACGAGAGCCTTCTGAAAAAGTCGCCCTTCGATCTGTCGGGCGGACAGAAGCGCCGTGCGGCGCTGGCGGGGGTCATCGCCATGCGCCCCGAGGTGCTGGTGCTTGACGAGCCCGCGGCAGGTCTTGATCCGGGAGCCCGACGGGAAATACTGGGGCGTATCAAAAAGTATCAGAGGGAAAGCGGCACCGCCGTTATTATCGTTTCTCACAGCATGGAGGATATGGCCATGTACTGCGATACCGTGGCGGTCATGGATCACGGCAGGCTTATGATGACCGGCACCCCCGCTGAGGTTTTCAGCCGCTCGCAGGAGCTTTTTGCGGCGGGACTTGATGTGCCGCAGATCACAAAGGTTGCCGCGTCACTTAAAAAATGCGGCGTGGATATAGGTCTTGACGTTTACACCGTGGGCTATGCTCTGGAGAGGCTTTTGCCTCTCGGCGGCAAAGGAGAGTAAGAAAAAGCCCATGGGGACAATTATTTCTGCAAATCATACCGCTCGGCACCGTAAAGGGTGCGCCGAAGGAAAAGCTATGAGAGCTCTGCGGCTTGCGGGAAAAGAAGGAGGGAGATTGAAATATGAAGGCTGACATTGCTTTCGGTCAGTACTGTGAGGGAAACTCCTTTCTTCACCGTCTCGATCCCAGATGGAAGATCATTTTTACCATATTCTATATCGTGACGATTTTTCTGGCGAAAAATATTTTCGCTTTTGCGCTTCTTTTGCTCTCCGCCGTTCTTCTGGCACTTTCCAGCCGCATAAAGCCGTCTATTCTTATACGGGGTATGAAGCCGCTTCTGTTTATCATCGCGTTTACGGCAATCATAAATATTTTCTGGCTGAAGGGCGAGCGGCTTTTGGTGGATTTCTGGATCATCCACATATATCTTGAGGGTATAATAAACGCTTTGCTTATAGTGACCCGCGTACTGCTTTTGGTGGTGGGTACAAGCGTTATTCTGTCATATACCACGACCCCCATTGCTCTTACGGACGGCATCGAGAGGCTTCTGTCGCCTCTTGCGAAAATAAAACTGCCCGTTCACGAATTTTCCATGATGATGACTATTGCCCTGCGCTTTATACCGACACTTATAGAGGAAACGGACAAGATAATGAGCGCGCAGAAAGCCAGAGGCGCGGATTTTTCCACAGGCTCCATTATAAAAAGAGCAAAGGCGCTGGTGCCGATATTAGTGCCCCTGTTCGTTTCGGCTTTCCGCCGTGCGGAGGAGCTGGCGCTGGCTATGGAGTGCCGCTGCTACACGGGCGGAGAGGGCAGGACAAGGATGAATGTGCTTCATTCCTCGTGGCGTGACGCTCTGATGGCAGGTCTTCTGTGCGTGCTGTGCGCCGGGGTGATAGTTTTGAACAGGCTCGGATTTGTTTACAATCTGTCTATGTAAGGAGGCCTCTTTGTGAAGCTTCTTTTGAAGATAATGTATGTGGGCAGCGCTTACTGCGGTTTTCAGAGTCAGAAAAACGGGAGAACGGTGCAGGAGGTGCTGACCGAGGCGTGCCGGCGGGTGTTCGGAGAAGCCTGTCTTGTGACCGGCTGTTCGCGAACGGATGCGGGAGTGCACGCTCTGGGCTTTTGCTGTACGGTGGAGCCGGAGAGAAGGCGGCAGGGTTGGTGCGCTGTACCCGCAGGGCGCGTTCACCGCGCTTTTGAGGCGGTGCTACCCGACGATATTTCCGTTATTGCCGCGGCAGAGGTGCCGGACGGCTTTCATCCCCGCTACGATTGCAGGGGCAAAAAGTATATTTACCGCTTTTCGGACGCTTTGTACCGCGACCCCTTTGAAGAGGGCAGGAGCGAGCGGCTGAAATTCAGGCTTACCGATGAGAAGCTTGACATTATGAACAGGGCGGCGGCACATTTTTGCGGCAGGCACGATTTTTCCTCTTTTATGGCAAGCGGCTCGAAGATCACGGATGCGGTGCGCACCGTAAGGGAGGCGGCCGTCACCCGGGAAAGGGAGCACACGGCGGTTTTCTCCGTCAGCGCGGACGGCTTTCTGTACAATATGGTGCGCATTATGGCGGGAACGCTTATTGATGCGGCTCAGGGACGCATAAAGCCTTGCGATATTCCGAAGATTATCGAGGCGCGGGACCGTTCTGCGGCAGGCAGGACCGCTTCCCCGGAGGGATTGTATCTCAGCGAGGTTTATTACGGCGGGGATATACTCTGGCAATGCGAATGATCGGATAATCGGAAATACAGGCGGCCGATTGAACCCGGCGGCGATAAATAACGGGAAAGGAGGGCAGAGGCATATGGACAAAAGACAGAATAAAAGACAGGATAAAAGACAGAACCAAAGAGACGGCGACGAAGAAGAGCTTATCAGCACAGGCAGAGAGCGCAAAAAGCAAAAGGCGGACAGAAAAAGGCGCGCCGCCGACAAGCGTGCCGAGGGGCGCGCAGGCGGGAGCGGCGACGGACGCTCGGACGGCAGAAGCTCAAAGAACGCCGTGCGCGTAGATTTCGGCGAGGCTGAGCAGCCGTACAACAGATACTATGCGGCGGTAGCAGGCAGATACAGATTTGCACGGTACGCCTGTATTATTCTGCTTGTCGCCTTTCTTCTGAGTATGCTGATCTTTTACAGGGACAGCATTACATATTCAAATCTTATGTACCTTATAAGGGATCTGGACTCCGATACTCCCGTTACCGTAGGTGTTTACGCGGATATTACATATGACGGTATGTACTCTCCTTCCTTCGGTATGTTCCGCGGCAGGGTTGCCGTGGCGTCAAAAAACGGATTAACTTTGTATTCTGCCTCCGGCAGTACGGAGCTGGAGGACTCCTCCTCCTTTTCAAAGCCGCGGCTTGACACGGGCGACAAGTACGCTCTTGTGTACGATACGGACGGCACAGGCTACTGCCTTTACACAACGGTGACAAGAGTTTTCAGCGGCAAGACCGATGAAAAAATCGAGGACGGCTGTGTGTCCCGCGACGGACACTATGCCCTTATGACCCGCTCCGAGGACGCAAAGCTTGCGGTGACCGTTTACGACAGCGACTTCCGCTCTCTTACCAAATACTACAAGGACAAATATGTGCTTGATATTGCTCTTGAAGCCGAGGGACGGGAAATTGCAATAGTTTCCGCCGACGCCTCCGCCTCCGTCATTTCCTGCGAGGTAATGCTGGGCAAGGTAGGCACGGAGGAAAGCACCCTCATTACCCTTGACGGACTTATGCCCGTAAGCGCAAGCTACGCCGACGACGGCACGCTGCTGCTTTTGTGCGACGGCGCCCTTGTGGGTATTTCCGACGGAAAGACAGCATGGCAGAAGGAACTTTCCGGCGCCTCTCCGGTCTGTTTTGACATGAGTGGCAACAGGTTTGCCCTGTGCTGTGCAAAAAACGCGGTGGGCAGCGAAAACGAAGTTTTTGTATTTGACACGGCGGGTAATATATTATATAATAATACTTTGATGAGAAAGATCTCGTACTTTATCACCGACGGAGAGGACACCGTTTACGCGGTGGGCGACGGCAGCGCGGAAAAAATTACTCTTTCCGACTCAAAAAGCGAAACCGCGCAGATAGGGCAGCGGGTCATCGGCGCGCTGTGCCCTCCGGGAAATCTCATTATTTGTACATCCGAGGGGACAACTTCTTACTTTACCGGTGAATGATTGCGGCGCGGATGCAATAAACTTTTGTATGTAGCTTTTATAAGCTTTGAAAATCGGCTTCGGGGTCTTTGCCCCGTGTGAAAAGGCGGTGCATATTATGAGCATTGCGCTCGACATCGTACTGGTCGTAATTGCGGCCGTGTGTATAATTTCAGGTTACAGGCGGGGACTTTTCAAGACCGTTATGGGACTTGTTTCCGGTATTGCCTCCCTGCTTGCGGCTTACTCCTTTTCTCCCGCGCTGTCGGCGTGGATCTATGAAAAGTTTATGCTGAATTCTCTGTCCGGCGGTCTTTGCACTACCTTTTCCTCCATTGCGGAGACGGGGGCTGACGCGGCAAGCAAGGTTTACGACCTTACAAAGCTTTTGGACAGTCAGCAGTTTTTGGACGTACTTGCCCGCTACGGCGCGGACAGGGATAAGGTGGAGAGCCTTATTGACGGCATAGGCGTGGGCGGCGAGGACGCCGTCCGGCGCGTATCCGACGCCGTTGCCGCACCTGTGGCGCAGACAGTGTCCGATATTATAGCGTTTATCGCGGTTTTTGCCGTCACGCTCATTGCTTTGAAAATAATTACTCATTTTATAGGTCTTTTGTTCAAGCTGCCCGTGCTTCACGGCCTTGACAAAACTCTGGGACTGGTGTTCGGCTGTCTGTGCGCCCTGTTCTTTGTGTGGGTGTTCGCCATGGTGGCAGCCGCTGCCGTTACAGCCCTCAGCAGCGCCTATCCCGCAACTTTTTCGGAGAATATTCTGGAAAACAGCTTTCTGCTGAAATTTTTCGCAAAATACAATGTGATCGGAGAAATCTCCGACGCGTTGGGATTCTGATAAACCGAGAGGAATAATATGAAAGCTAAGTACATTCCCAATATCCTGTCAGTTCTGCGGCTTCTCATGTCCTTTGCATTTGCCGCGGTCTTTATCTGGGCGCCCGATGAAAAGCTCTATATCGCGGTGATTATCTTTGTCGTTGCCGGTATTACGGATGTTGTGGACGGCATTCTGGCAAGGCGCAACAACTGGATCACAAACGCGGGCAAGATCCTGGATCCGCTGGCGGATAAGCTGATGCAGTGCACTGCGCTTATCTGTGTTGTGGCGCGCAGGCTGGTGCCGTGGTGGATACTTATTCCCATAATACTGAAAGAGCTTATTATGGGTGTCGGCTCCGTGGTGTTTTACCGTATGTTCAAACAGATAGGCGTTGCAAAAAACTACGGCAAGGCGTACACGGTGATATTCTATGTGGTCATTGCCGCCATTATAGTATTTTACAAGCCCTGGTTCCAATACAATGAGTGGGCTGTGTATACTCTGTGTATAATTACCGCGATAGCGGGATTTGCGGCTATCGTGCTGTATTACAGGAGCTATCTCAAAGGCAAGCTGGGCAAGAAAAACAGAAAGGCCGAAAACTGATGGTAATGTGTGCAAGATGCCGTAAGCGTATGGCTGTCGTTTTTATTACGAGAGTTGAAAACGGCGAGTCAAAGCAGGAGGGCATTTGTATAAAGTGCGCAAGGGAGCTGGGGATCAAGCCCGTCAACGATATTATTGACAAGATGGGTCTCAGCGACGAGGATGTGGACCGTATGTCCGAGGAAATGCAGGACATTATGGACGGCGTTGAAAACGGCGACGATCCGCTGGGTCTGGGCGCGCTTACTTCTATTGAGGGAAGCGGCGACGAATCGGACGCGCCCGCCGTGGATCTGGCGCGTATTATGCGCGAGGGACTGGCAAACTCCGAGGGAGGCGCCGGAAGAAAGAACAAAAAGGAAGAAAAGGACGAAAAAGCTCAGGCTCACCGCAAGAAGGAGACTAAGTTTCTTTCCGCATACTGCCAGAACATCAACGAAAAGGCTCTCATGGGAAAGCTTGACAACATTGTGGGGCGCGAGCGGGAGCTTGACCGTATTATTCAGATACTGTGCCGCAGGCAGAAAAACAACCCCTGCCTTATAGGCGAGCCCGGCGTGGGCAAAACCGCCATTGCCGAGGCGCTGGCGCAGAAGATAGTACGCGGCGATGTGCCTTATAAGCTGAAAAACAAGATACTGTACCTTGTGGATCTTACCGCTCTGGTGGCGGGGACACAGTTCAGGGGACAGTTTGAGTCCAGGGTGCTGGGACTTCTCAACGAGGTCAAGGCCGCAGGAAATATTATTCTTGTTATCGACGAGGTACACAATATTGTGGGGGCGGGAGACGCAGAGGGCTCCATGAACGCCGCCAATATTATGAAGCCCGCCCTGTCACGCGGGGAAATTCAGGTCATAGGAGCTACAACCCTTGCGGAATACCGCAAGTATATTGAAAAGGATTCCGCCCTGGAGCGGCGTTTTCAGCCGGTAACGGTCAACGAGCCGGGTATTGACGAAAGCGAAAAGGTGCTCAGGGGAATTAAGCATTACTACGAGGAATTTCACGGCATCAGCATTCCCGACAGGGTACTGCGATACGCCGTTACTCTCAGCGAAAGATATATTACGGACAGGTATCTGCCCGACAAGGCTATCGACCTTATTGACGAGGCGGCGTCTCACATCGCCCTGTCAAGTCCCGAGATAAACGAGCGCTGCGAGCTTGCCGACAGGCTGAAAGCGGTGGAGAACAGCCGCCGCGAGCTTGAGGCAAAGGCGGAAAGCGGCGAGTCTGCCGACGACGCTACCTACAAGACCCTTGCGGATCTGAAGGTGGAGGAGCTGCAGCTCAAAAGCCGTATCGGGGAGCTGAAAAAGCTGTGCGCCGATGTGGAAATGAAGGAAAGCGATCTGGCGGATGTTATTGAGATATGGACGGGTATTCCCGCTTCCGCCATTACCGAGGACGAGTACACCCGTCTTGAGGGACTGGGAGAGCGTATAAGAGAGCGTATTGTGGGTCAGGACGAGGCTGTGGACGCCGTGGTTCGCGCCGTGCGCCGCTCCCGTACGGGGGTTTCCCCCAAGCGCAAGCCTGTTTCCTTTATTTTCGCAGGTCCCACCGGCGTGGGTAAGACGGAGCTTGTAAAGGTTTTGGCAAACGATTTGTTTTCCTCTCCCGAAACGCTTATCCGTCTCGATATGAGCGAGTTTATGGATAAGTTTTCCGTTTCCCGCATTGTGGGAGCGCCTCCCGGATATGTGGGCTACGACGACGGCGGTCAGCTTACGGAGAAGATTAGGCGCAGACCTTATTCCGTGGTGCTTTTCGACGAAATCGAAAAGGCACACCCCGATGTTATGAACATTCTGCTTCAGATTCTTGACGACGGGCGCATTACGGACGCTCACGGCAAGACAGTAAGCTTTGAGAATACTATTCTCGTAATGACAACCAATGCCGGAAGCAGCGGAGGCAGCGCTCCCGCAGGCTTTTCGGAGTCCGCGGTAGGAATGAGCCGCGACAAGACCATGAAGGCGCTCAGCGATTTTCTCCGTCCCGAGTTTATCAACAGGGTGGACGAGATAATCACCTTCCGCGCTTTGGATATAAAGGATTTCGAGTCTATTGCGGCTATTATGCTTAAGGATCTGAAAGAGACTCTTGCGGCGCGCTTTATTACCTTTACCTATACGGACGCCGCCGCCCGCCTTATTGCGGAGAACTCCTATTCGGCAAAGTTCGGCGCCAGAAATATGCGCCGCTTTATTCAGACCGCGGTTGAGGATAAGATCGCGGAAAAGATCGTGGCAGCTCACGGCGATGTCAATGCCGTTACCGTTGATGCGGACGGAGGCGGACTGGTGATCGCGGCGCTCTGAGGCGCGGCTGTCAGGAAAGGCAGAGCTTTCCCATATGGAACGGGACAGAAATTGGCACCGTCTTACCAACCACGAGCTTGAGGCGGTGTTTCACAGCGACTGCGCCACCGGCCTTTCCGAGGCTGAGGCGGCGCGCCGCCTGAAAAGAAAGAAAAACCTTGTATGGAGAGTGCGGAGCGCAAGCGTTAAAAAGTATGCGGTGAAAAGCTTTATGGAGTTTACCACCGTTTTGCTTGTGGCCGCTGTCCTTACGTCTGCCGTATTCAACGGAGCAGCCGGCGCTTTGCTGGTTTGTCTCATGCTGATTTTATGCAGGGCGGCGAGAGTCGCCGTATACATATCCGCTCAGCGCTCTCTTGAGAAAAACGCCCGTGCGGCTCTGCCGCAGGTCAAGGTGGTGCGCGGCGGAAATGTCAGGAACGTGGGCGCCGACGAGGTGGCCCCCGGGGATGTTATAATCCTGGACAGCGGGGACACGGTGCCATGCGACATAAGGCTTACGGCGGCGGACGGACTTCTGGTTTCGGAGGGCTGCGTTACCGACAACGAGGGGATAGTTTCCAAAAATTCCGAGCCGCTTCCCACGGGCGGCGGGGAGGTACCCATAACGCTCCGTACCAATATGCTGTACGCTACCAGCACCGTAATAAGCGGCTTTGCCGTCGGTATTGCCGTGGCAACGGGCGCCGACACCCTTGTGTGCGCAAGAGAGGGCTTTGTGGAGCTTTCCGGCGGGCAGGAGGTTCCGGTGCTTGAAAAGCTGTCGGACTGGAGCCGCATATGCAGTCTTTGCCTTACGGCGGCGGTGCCGCTTATATGCGCCGCCGGTGTGGCTTTCGGCGAAAAGAGTCTGGCGGAATCCTTTGTGCCCTGCATTGCCATGGCTGCCGCCTGTCTCAGCGAATATCTGGGAGCGGTGGGCGCCGCTGCATGGGCTCATGCTCTGAAAAGCGGCAAAAACGGTGCGGAGGTCATGCGCAGTGCCGCGGCGGCGGAGCGCGCCGCAGGAGCAAGCACGCTTATACTTCGCTCTCCCTCCGTT
>CAMFEL010000046.1 GCA_945949385.1 uncultured Clostridia bacterium
TCATAGCTAAAGCTTTTTGGAACTACCAGCACAGCTGGTAGTATTCGTTACACAACAAAAAAGCAGGGCTGCAACTGACAATGTGTCAGTTACGGCCCTGCCGTATTATTGCGAAAACAGCTATATGACCCGAAGCTCCGCTTTCAGGTCGGCATAGCAGGAGTTTCCCACATATACTTCAAATTTGCCTTTTTCCACATCAAAGCTCTTGTCGCCTTTGTAAAATCCAAGCTCCTTAAACCCAAGCTCAAATTCCACCGTCTTTGCGTCTCCCGCTTCGACCCACACCTTTTCGGCGCCCTTAAGCTCTCTTATGGGTCTTGTCATTGAAGCCACCCTGTCCCTGATGTAAAGCTGAACGACTTCCCATCCGTCGCGCTCCGAAATGTTTCGAAGCTTTGCGGACACCTTTATTTTTCCGCCGTCTTTCAGCTTCTCGTAAGGAATGCTGTCCTGCGAGAGACTGATGTCGGAGATCTCAAACCTTGAATAGCTGAGTCCGAAGCCGAAAGGGTACATTGGGGTGCAGTCACAGTCAAGATAATTCTGCTCATGCTCCCTCTCGCCGTAGTAGCCGTTTACGAACCTGCCGCTGGAGGAAACATTGTAATATATAGGCACCTGTCCCGTTTTTCTCGGCAGAGTGACCGGAAGCTTTGCACTGGGATTTACATCTCCGAACAGGATATCCGCCACGGCGCCGCCCGCCGCAGTTCCGCCGTGCCATGCGTATAAAATGGCGTCGCAATACGGCTCCAGCTCCTCCGTCGCACGCGGTCTGCCGAAGCACATGACCGCAACCACGGGGATGCCCCGCTCTTTTGCTTTTTTTGCAAGCAAAATGTCGGAATCCGATATTTCCAGAGTTGTAAGAGAGGCAGCCTCGCCTGTGACGTATCGGCTTTCCCCGATACAAAGCACCGCCGCATCCGACCATTGCAGATGCATAAGCTGCTCATCCGAAAGATCTGTGCCGCAGCCGTTGACGGCGCCGCCTTCTTCAATTTTGCTTTTTATTCCTTCGGCTATGGAAATCACATGATTGGGATTGCCGTCAAGGCACCACATTCCAAGCAGAGTTGCTTTTTCGTTTGCCATTGACCCGAGCAGCGCCAAACGGGAATTCTTTTTCAGCGGAAGCACTCCGTTGTTTTTTAACAGTACCATACAGGAAGCGGACAGCGCTCTTGCACGGGACATATGAGCCGCTCTGTCCTGCCTGTACACGGGCACATACGGGTGCTCAAACAAACCGAGCCTGAATTTCACTCTGAGGACTCTGCGCACCGCTTCGTCCAAAGCTTCTTCCGAGACCCGTCCCTCCGTTACAAGCGCTTCAAGACGGTCAATGTAGCACCTGTCGGACATATCCATATCAACGCCTGCATTAAGGGATAGAGCCGCCGCCTGCGCTTCGTCTTCGGCAACGCCCTGATTTACAAGCTGCTGAACGGAAAACCAGTCGCTTACAACAAAGCCGTCAAAACCCAGCTCCTGCTTCAGCACCTCCGTCAGCAGGTATCTGCTGGAGCCGGTTGGCTGTCCGCCTATTTCGTTAAAGGAGTTCATAACAGTCAGGACTCCGCTGTCCACCGCAGATCTGAAGGCGGGAAGATAAAAATTGCGCAGGGTATAGTCTGTTATTTCCGTCTTGTGATAGTCCCTGCCGCCCTCCGCCGCGCCGTAGCCTATGTAATGCTTTGCGCAGGCGGCAACGGACTGCTCCGACGAGGGATCGTCTCCCTGAAGACCCTTGACAACAGCCTCCGCCAGCTTCTCTCCCACATACGGATCTTCTCCCGGACCTTCGATGATTCTGCCCCACCTGGGGTCTCTGGCAAGATCCAGCATAGGGGTAAACGCCCATTGAATACCGTCCCGCGCAGCTTCTCTTGCCACATCGGAGTAGCATTCTCTCACGGCGTCGAAATCAAAGGAGGCAGCAAGGGCGATAGGTATGGGCAGCACGGTATAATGCCCGTGAATAACATCCCTGCCGCAGATAAGGGGAATACCGAGGCGGCTTTCCTCCGCTGCTATGCGGTGCATTTTGTTAATAAGTGCCTCGTCAGCGGAAACGCTGTCCTCGCTGTACGCGTGCGCCGTATTTGACATTATAAAAGCGCCTATTTCCCCGCGCCTGAGCATTTCAAAAACAGCTTCGTCCTCGCCGGAGGGGCTGGGCACCATATTAAGCTGCCCTATTTTTTCTCTGAGCGTCATTTGCGAAATAAGCCGCTCGATTTTTTCTTCCGTAATTCTGTCTTTCATTTTTTCAGCCTGCCCAAAATTTATAGAGTGGGAATAAAGTTATTATAGGTTACCACAGAGACGGCGGGAAGTCAAGCATATAAAAGCATATATCAAATAAGTTTGAAATCCAAAATTCTTTTTCCGCACCTTTACACACACTTGTGGTTTTCCTTTTGAAAGACGGTTTTTATATCGGCGCAGTATTTCTCACGGCAGAGGTAAATTGCCAGTTCTTCCGACGACGCAGCACACCCCAAAGCGCATATTATCCAGCCGTATACAACGCCCGTTGAAAACACGAGAATATAGGGCAGCAGAAAAACAGCCGCACCGGTCAGCTTGTTCATATAGGTATGCAGGGAAGCAAACCGACGGTACTTGACCGCTGCCGTGCAATACGCAGCCAGCCGCAAAAGAAGAGCGCCTGCAGCAACATACCATATTTCTCCCGGCATCGCCTGCCGTAAAATCGGAACCAGCCGAATCAGCACGGCGCCGTAAAATATCAAGTCGGCAATACTGTCAAGCCTTGCGCCGAAATCGCTGACGGTACCGGCTCTTCGGGCGAGCCATCCGTCCAGCGCATCCGTCACCCCTGCCAGGGTATAAACAGCCAAAAAAGCGGGTGATATGGGGGTAAGAAACACCAATATAGCAGAGGCAGCTATCCGTACCGATGTTACGGTGTCCGCCATGTTCCATTTGTGGGCTTTGCTTATGTCCCGTCGCACAGGCTGTGTCCTCTCTCTGTAATTGCTTTCATTGATTCATTTCTCCCTGATTATCATTTTCATTGAAATTTTCATTGAAGCATTCCGCCTAATATGTAATCGGAGTTCGGAACAACGCACTTAAAAGGCAGTCTGACAGAAACAGAATGAACAGAGACAGACAAGCGATATGAACAAGATTCCGGTTTGCTTTTTTCACTGTACGTTCCGCTGCCGGCTCTATTAGGTAGTGGAACACCATTCCCATAACGGCAAAGCTCAGCACGCTGCGCAGGCAGATGATCCCGCCGATATTCAGAAACATACCGCGGTAGTCCCACAGCCGCATTCCGAAAAAACGGATCCCCGCAAAGCCGATGATGTACTCGACAACACCGGTGATTGCAGCGCAGAGGAAGAACAGCAGAACAGGATATTTTTTCAGCGGCTTCATGGCATAGATGCCCAAAGCGCCGACACCGTAAATGGGAAGCCACGGGCCGTACAGAATCCCACGGTTTCGAAGCATTCCTTCTGTTATCCAGTAGAAGATCTCCTCATATATCCAGCCGACAAAACAACCGGTGAGAAAAATCAGAAACAGATAGCACAGCCTGTCTGTGTTCACCTTTCTCCAAGCGGAAATTTCAGCGCTTTTTTCGACACTTTTCATTTTTTGTTTCATCTCCAAGCAAACTATATTCTGCGCAAAGCCTCATTCCCGAACCCACGGTCTGCCCCGGCCGTGCCAGCCTTTTTCTTCCCAGTAGCCGTAATCCGGCTCCATGGGCGGAAAGTGCTTGTGTGCAAAACGCATGAGGTAAAACCACTTTTTCGCACGCCTGTTCATATTGCACTTGCCCGCATTCCTGCATACCGCGGCCGACAGGCTGTCGGTTTTCTTATGTATTTTCTTCAGGATCCTCTCCGGTATCTCATCGGGACTCAGGGCCTGTATACCCACACCGTATTTATAAACCTTTGCGACTCCCCACATTTCCATACTGTCGGCCATATCCTTTACGGTACTTTTCATACCGCCGCCCGCCGCTGTGGAAATTACAACCGCCTGCTTTTTGCACATTTCCTCCCTGGGTCTGTGAACTATCCACCATGTGCCGAAATGGTCAAGCAGGCTCATCATTTGCCCTGTGGCGTGATATACATACACAGGGCTTTCGAAAATCAGCAGGTCTGCATCGAGGATCGCCTCTGCCACAGGCTCAAGCTTTTTATAATGCGGACACTTTGTCAAATCATTCTTAAAGCAGGAATAACACCCTCTGCAAGGCTCGTCAAAGGCTTCGGGCAGGAAATATTCATTTATTTCCTCTTTTCCCTGTGTTCTATCCTTAACCTTACGGGCAAGCTCCTGCGCAATCATACAGGTGTTGCCCCGGTGATTCTGTCCGTGTATAATCAAGATTTTCATTTTTCGCTGTGCTCCTTTATAAACTGACTTATATGAGCTTCGATCTTTTTCATAATTTCCGCTTCTTTGTCCGGCTCGCGGTCGCAATGATGAATCAGCACCGTAACCGGCGCAGTATACTGAATAGCCAGCAATTGGCAATCGGCAGATTTCAAAAGACCTTTTTCAGTCATTCCCGCAAATATTTTTGTGTAGCGCGCTTCAATATCCGTAAGAAAATGCTTTGTGGCAAGAGCGGACATTCTTTCGTTTCTGTATTGCTCCACGGTCAGCAGCCTGCGGACGCGCCTGACCGTTTTGTCGTGCAGTGTGAAATCAATCTGTCTCAGAGAAAGCTCTCTGAGTTCCTCCCAACCGTTTGGGATACGGGTACCAAAAGCAGCTCCGATATGCTCGCAGTAATACTGCTCCACATAATCTATCATGGCGTTCCATAGCGCTTCCTTGCTTTCAAAATGTTTGTAAAGCGCCGGCTTTGTGATACCGAGGGAGGCGGATATATCGCGGAGCAGGGCACCTTCATAGCCTTTCTGCGAAAAAACGGTCAAGGCGGCATTCAGTATTTTGCCCTTATTTGTTTTCATTCGGTCTGCCTCGCAATTCAAAAGTTACTCACAAGTCACTTTTATTATAGTTGCTCCGGGATAACTTGTCAAGCGAATCAAAAATATAAATTAAAATAATTTATTTTAATATAGCCGTATCCGAACGGCGGCTTAACAAAAGGAAAACGGTGCAGCCCCTTACGGGGTTGCACCGTTTATTCGTTATGTCTTACGGGGCGTACCTTTTAAGAAAGTCCCCGTGCGGCGTTATCTTGCCACTTCTTCCATAACATAGGCTTCGAGAATGTCGCCTTCTTTAATATCGTTGAACTTTTCAAGCCCGATACCGCACTCGTAGCCCTGCTGAACTTCCTTCACATCGTCCTTGAAACGGCGCAGGGAGGAAATCTTGTCCTCGAATACCACAATACCGTCGCGCACCACTCTTATCTGAGAGTTTCTGGTCACGGTACCGTCCTGAACATAGGAGCCGGCAATGGTACCCACATTGGGAACATGAATGGTCTGGCGCACCTGTGCGTGACCCATAAGCTTTTCCACAAATTCGGGAGCAAGCATACCCTTCATTGCGGCGGTTATCTCCTCGATGCACTCATAGATGATGCGGTAGGTACGGATGTCCACGCTCTGTCTTTCGGCGGAATCAAGGGCACCCTTGTCGGGACGGACATTAAAGCCTACGATAATGGCGTTGGAAGCTGCAGCCAGCATAACATCGCCCTCGGTAATACCTCCCACGGCAGAGTGGATAACGCGGACGCGTACCTCGTCGTTGGAGATCTTCTCAAGAGACTGCTTTACTGCCTCGGCGCTTCCGCCTACATCTGCCTTTACGATGATGTTAAGCTCCTGAACGCCCTCTTTGATCTGGGCAAACAAATCGTCCAGATTGACCTTGGCGTTGGCGCGGAATTCCTCTTCCTTTGCCTTGGTGCGGCGCTGCTGTGCAAGGGTACGCGCCATTCTCTCGTCCTCGACGGCGTTGAACTCGTCGCCTGCCAGAGGAACCTCTGCAAGACCGATGATCTCAACGGGAACGGAGGGACCTGCGGTTTTCAGGGTCTTGCCCTTGTCGTCGGTCATAGCTCTTACGCGTCCTACTGCGGTGCCGGCGATAACAATATCTCCGCTGTGGAGAGTACCGTTCTGCACCAGCACGGTAGCCACGGGACCGCGTCCCTTATCAAGCCTTGCCTCTATTACAATACCCTTTGCCCGTCTGTCGGGATTTGCTTTATATTCCTTGACCTCTGCCACAAGCAGAACATTTTCCAAAAGGTCGTTTATACCCTGACCGGTAACTGCGGAAACGGGAACGCATATTACATCGCCGCCCCATTCCTCGGGAACAAGGTTGTAATTGGTAAGCTCCGTCTTGACCGCCTCCGGGTTTGCCGCGGGTTTATCTATCTTGTTTATGGCAACAATGATTTCAACTCCTGCGGCTTTAGCGTGGTTGATTGCCTCTACTGTCTGAGGCATGATGCCGTCGTCGGCGGCAACCACCAGAATGGCAATATCCGTTGCCTGCGCGCCTCTGGCTCTCATGGCGGTAAACGCTTCGTGACCGGGGGTGTCAAGGAAGGTAATGTCCTTGCCGTTTATCTGCACGGTATACGCGCCGATGTGCTGTGTGATTCCGCCTGCCTCGCCCTTTGTAACGTTGGTGTGACGGATAGCGTCAAGCAGAGAGGTCTTACCGTGGTCGACGTGACCCATAACACATACGACGGGGGGACGCTCTTTCAGGCTTTCTTCGGAGTCCTGCTCCTCATTGAACAGCTTTTCCTCGATGGTGACTACCACTTCCTTTGATACCACGGCGCCAAGCTCGTCGGCGATAAGATATGCGGTGTCGTAGTCGATTATCTGGTTGACCGTTACCATCATGCCCATCAACATAAGGCGCTTAACCACCTCTGCGGCGGTCACCTTCAGGCGGCTTGCCAGCTCGCCCACGGAAATCTCGTCGGGAATGGACACCTTAAGCGGCTGCTGTTTTACCTTCATAGCCTCCTGCTTACGCAGTCTGTCCATTGCCGCGCTTTCCTTGTTGCGTCCTTTGGCGGAGCGCATATTTGTATTCTGCTTTTTCAGCTTCTGCTTGTTGGAAGCGTTTTCAGCTCTGTTGTCCGTAACAAAGCTGTCAAGGCGCTCGTCATATTTGGAAAGGTCAACGGAGGCGGAACGGGTGTCCACCACTCTGGTGGCTCCGGTGCGCTTTCTTTCGTTGCCCTGCGCCTGAACTTTCTTTTTGCCCATAGTGGACTGATCGGGAGTGAAGCTCCGGTCCTGCCCCTGGACGCGGGAGGTCTTCTGCTCGTATGCCTGCTGTATACGGCCCTTTACGCTCTGAGACGCCTTTTTGGTGTCAGGGCGTGCCGCAGCCTCGCCGGCAGCGGCTTTCTTTTCTGTCTTGTCCGAAGCAGGCTTTGCCGCACCTGAGGCGGTCTGAGAGTCCTGATTCTGGCGCTTGAACTCGGCGCGTGCGGCGTCGGTTCTTGCACGGCTGTCAACGGCTCTCTGTTCTTTCTGCTTTGCACGGGCAGCGCTGTCCGCCTTAGCCTTTGCTTCCGCTTCGGCTCTTGCACGTGCGGCGGCTGCGGCCTTGAGAAGAGCTGCGTCCTTAGCCGCGGCTCTTGCCTCTGCCTCCGCCTTTGCTTTTGCCTCTGCTTCGGCTTTAGCCTTTGCCTGTGCTTCTGCCTTTGCCTTCGCCTCGGCGGCGGCTTTTGCCTCTGCCTCTGCCTTTTCCCGCGCCGCTTTCTTTTCCGCAGCTATGGCGGCAGCCTTAGAGGGTCTGACAGTCGGTATTTTTGTTTTGCCGTGCAGATAGCCGTCAACATCGGTTATCTGGTTCTCCTTCGTCAAAGCGTCAAAGAACATGTTGAATTCGTCGGGCTCCAGAAGCGTCATAGTCTTCTTCGTTCCCAGTCCCTCCTCCTCCAACTTTGTGATAATATCTTTGGCTTTGATGCCAAGATCCTTTGCAAGCTGGTTAATACGGAACATCGGGGCTTGTGCCATATTGTCTTACCTTTTCCCCCGTCGGGGATCCTTTCCTGTCAGATTACTGCTGAAAAACATTGTTTACTGCTGTGCGTATTTTATTATCTCTTTTGCAAGAGAGGGTTCGGTGACGGCAACTGCCGCGCAGGGAGATACTTTTCCGCACCGCTTTGCAAGCGCTTCCATATCTATCGGAAGCTTTATGAGAGCGGTGCCGTAAAAGGCGCATTTGTCGCCTATCTGCTTTACCGTGCGCTTTGAAGCATCGGAAGAAAGTAGCACGCATATGCCGCTCTTTCGGCGTCGCACCTCACCGAGCACCTGCTCGGTGCCGAAAACTGCGTTTCTGCCTGCGGCCGCAAGTGAAGCATAGCTCAGAATTTTGTCAACTTCCATAGCTTCAGTCCGCCCTCTTTGCCGCGGCTTTTTCCGCTTCTTCCTTTTCGCAGAGGGCGATTTTCTCCTCCAGTGCAGAGAGCACCTCGTCGGGGATATTTACCTCCAGCGCCGTTTTGAAGCGGTTCTGCTTTCTCGCCTTTTTGAAGCAGGCTGTCTTTTTACACACATATGCGCCGCGTCCGCCCGCTTTGCCGGTAAAGTCAAGAGACACCGTACCGTCGGGGCCTCTCACCACGCGGATAAGCTCCTTTTTCGGGAACGATTCGCCGCAGCCTGTGCAGCGGCGCAGAGGTATTTTTCTCGGTTTTGCCGATTTTCCGTTTCCCGTCATACCTTACGGTCCTTTCCGAATGCTTCCGTCGGGAAGCATTTTATATGTTTATCTTCCTTTTATATCTATCTTACAGCCTGTAAGTCTTGCGGCAAGACGGGCGTTCTGCCCCTCCTTGCCGATTGCAAGAGAAAGCTGATCGTTTGCCACAGTCACGGAGGCGACTCTGTCGCTTTCCATCTCAACGCTGAGAACCTCTGCGGGGGACAGAGCCGCCGCTATAAAGTCCTCGGGAATTTCGGAATACTCCACAACGTCTATCTTTTCGCCTCTCAGCTCGTCGACTATATCGGCGATACGGCGACCCCTTTCACCTATGCAGGCTCCCACGGGGTCAACGCTTTCTTCTCTTGAATATACGGCGATCTTAGTGCGGCTGCCCGCTTCTCTCGCAACGCTGTGTATCATAACGATGCCGTCCGCTATCTCGGGTATTTCCGTTTCAAACAGCCTCTTTACCAGATTGGGATGAGTTCTGGAAAGTGTCACAACGGGGCCCGACTGACTGTCCCTGCGCACCTCGGTAACGAATACCTTAATGCGGTCGCCCACCTCAAAGCTCTCGCCGGGGATCTGCTCGTCTGCGCTGAGAACTGCCTCACTTGTGCCGGTGTCGATAACAATGTCGCCGGAGGAATCTGCGGTTTTGGTAACCACAGCGGTGATGACCTCCTCACGCTTTTTCTCGTATTCTCTTATCATACTGCTGCGCTCGGCCTCGCGTATGCCCTGTATAATGACCTGCTTCGCGGTCTGTGCGCTGAGTCTGCCGAAGGCCTTTGTCTTGACCTCAGTTTCAAGCATACCGCCCGGTACGCTGCGCCTGTTCTGCGCCTTTGCGTCCTCAAGGGAGATCTGTGTGGCGGGATCCTCCACGGTTTCAACTATCTCCTTGCACTCGTATACCTTAACGTCCTTTTTCTCGGGGTCGATGACTACACGGACATTTGACTTTCCGTATTCCTTTTTGAAGGCGCTTATAAGAGCCGCCTCCACCTTTTCGATCATATAGTCCTTCGGAATGCCCTTCGTCTGCTCAAGAAGGTCAAGGGCGTTGAAGAATTCTGCGTTCATTTTACAGTTTCCAGCCTTTCTCAGTATATAGTGATTTGATTATTACCATTCAAATACGGTGGACACCTTTGCCACAGCGCTTCTGGGAAGCACGGTGTCGGAGCCGTTTTCCGTTACGGTTATGCTGTCTCTGTCAGCCGCCGAAAGCGTGCCGGTAAGCTGCTTCCTGCCGTCAAGGGGCGCATACAGCCTGACTTCAACGACATCTCCAATACATGCGTCGAAATGCTCCGGGCGGGTCAGTACGCGCTCCACTCCGGGGGAGGACACCTCCAGCCGGTACGACACCTCAATGGGGTCTGCCTCGTCGATTATGGGATCGATTGCGCGTGACACCTTTTCGCAGTCCTCGATGCCGATACCTTCGGGCGAATCGATGGTAATGCGCAGTATCATATCCGCCCCCTCCTTGACATATTCCACATCCCACAGCATATAGCCGAGAGAAGTCACGGTGGGCTCAATAAGCTCGCGGACGGAAGCCGCAATGTTTTTCTTCTGCTTTTCCATAGGTAGCCTTTCTTCAGGTAGCCTTTTTGCACCTTGGGTGCTTTTCATAAAACAGAGAGTGGGCGAAAACCCACTCTCCATCTACTACTTACTATTACATCGTATGAATTATATCATAACGCATTCGGGATTGCAATAGTTTTTTGCAAAAAATTTTTTTGTGCCGCGCTTTCATGGCCGGCGGCGGTGTTTTATCCCGCGTCTTTGTCGGTTTCGCCTGCCGTTTTGCCGTCAGCAGGACCCGGAACCCTGCCGTCGGCTGAACCGTCGGAATTTCCTCCGGCATAGCCTGCGTCATTGCCCGGCTCGGCTGACGCCGCGCTTTCCGCTTTTTTCGGCATATTGAGAACGGCGGCAATACCTGCCGCGACTGAGGAGACCGCAAGTCCCATCAGCGCCGTGCGCAGAACATGAATATCCTCGCCGCCCGTGGACACGGCGTACACCAGGTGTGCCGCAAGATACGCCGCCGCGGCTTCCGCAAAGGTTCTGAGGGCGCGCTTTATACATTCGCCCCATTTTTTCACTTTTCTCACCTCCTTCTTAAAATCGGATTTCTCTATTTTTCTTTTCCGCGATATTCCTCCAGGATCCGCTCCACCTCGCTGCATTTGTCCCACAGCTCCGCGATACCGGCGAACATTTCCTCATGCTCCCTGTCATTGTCGCTTGCAAAGGAATTCAGGGTGGAATTGAGTATTTCTACGGAGCAGTTCAGCTTTGTAAGGGTTTTTGAAAGCTCATAGATGATTTTGCCTATGGCAATACCCGCTCCCACCAGGGCGATAATGCCGGCAACAATTTCCCAAGTCATAGGCCGTCCTTTCTTTTTTGTTTTCTTTTTCGGTGTATTCCGGGGCAAAATCATTATACGGCGCATTCTCTTTCCCGTCTCCCCGAAGGGTCGAGGCGGTTGACAAAGCGCCTTTCCGTTGTTATTATATAGATGTTGGAATATATTTGTGCCGCAAGGCTCTGATTGAGAGGACGAATAAGAAAAATGGCAAAGAAAACAGCGGTGATAACGGGCGCATCCGGAGGTATAGGAAAACGGTTTGCCGAAACAGTTGAGCGAGCAGGCAGCTTTGACGAAGTATGGGTCATAGCGCGCCGCCCCGAAAGACTTGAGGTGCTGAAGAACATGGTGCCCTTTCCCGTAAGAGTCCTGGCGCTTGACCTTACAGACCGCGCAAGCTTTGATACATACGCCGCCTTGCTTGAAAGCGAGCAGCCGGAGGTGGGCGTGCTTATAAATTGCAGCGGCTTCGGTAAATTCTGTGCCACGACGGATGTTCCCCTTTCGGAAAACCTGAATATGGTAGACCTTAACTGTCAGGCCCTTATGGCAATGTGCCAGCTTACCCTGCCTTATATGAAAAGCGGCGGGCATATAATCAACATTGCCTCCGTAGCAGCCTATCAGCCTATTCCGTATATAAATGTGTACGCGGCGTCGAAAGCCTTTGTGCTCAGCTATTCCAGAGCACTTGCAAGAGAAGTGAAGAAAAGCGGAGTTTCCGTCTGCGCCGTCTGTCCTTTCTGGACAAAAACAGAGTTTTTCAACCGCTCCGTGGTGACGGACAAAAACGGCGGTACCGTGGTCAAAAAATATGTTGCCATGTATACCCCCGAGCAGATAGTTGACCGGGCATGGCGCGACGCTCTCAGCGGGCGGGATATGAGCCGTTACGGCTTCAAGGCAATAGCTCAGGGAATCCTCACTAAGCTGCTGCCTCACAGTCTGGTAATGAACGTATGGCAAAGCCAGCAGAAACTGAAATAAATACAGCAGGAGTGACACCGTGGACGTAGATGTTGGCGTGAATACGGACAGAAGCAAATGCGTTTGCTTTACGGGGCACCGCCATATAGCAAAGGATGCTATGGCGGAGCTTTCCGCACGCCTGTACTGCACCGTGACAGAGCTGATACTGGAAGGCTATGACACATTTATCTGCGGCGGAGCCGTAGGCTTTGACACAGAGGCGGCGGAATGTGTGCTTCAGCTTAAAGAGAGGTTTACGGATGTGCGGCTCATACTGGCGCTGCCCTGCCGCGACCAGACCGTAAAGTGGAATGATATAGAAGACCTGGCACGTTACAAAAGAATCCTCGGTATGTCGGACGGCGTTTTCTATATGACGGATTTTTATACTCCCGACTGTATGCACCGACGCAACCGCTGGATGGCGGACAATTCAAGCGTCTGCGTGGCGTACTGCGACGGGCGGCGCGGCGGCAGTGCCTATACGGTAAAATACGCCGCCGCGAAGGGTCTGCGGATAATAAATCTTGCCGAGAACGGCGGGCTGTCGGGTCAGTGCGGGATCGATTTTGACTGAAATCAAAAGGAGAGCATATAACAACGGTCGCATTTCTCTATCCCTGCATGGCAGCGGACGAAAAACTGAAATTTGCGGCTTCTGAATGTTTGTTTCTTGCTCTTACCTTAATCAGCTTTTGGATATGACGAAGCAATCGGAGCAGAGGAGGTGAATGCAGTGCGGCTTTTTTACGGAGTGCCCGAAGATATTGAAAACTGGATGAGTCTTGTAGCACGGGTCAGGTGGAATTTCCCCGGTCTGGAGACTCAGGAGAAGTTGGATGAGCATAAAGCAACCGTTCTCAGGTTTATGGAAAAACGGCAGGCTGTATGCGTAAAAGAAAATAAAGAGATTGTCGGCGTAATGCTGTTTTCAAGAGGACACAATATGATTTGCTGTCTTGCGGTCTCTCCCGATTACCGTCGGCGCGGGATTGCTTCCATGCTTATGGACGCTTCTCTCCGAGATCTGGACAGGACAAAGGAAATATCGGTTTCCACTTTCAGAGCAGATGATGAGAAAGGTACCGCACCGAGAGCGCTGTATGAGAAATACGGCTTTGTTGCAGATGAACTTACCCAGGAATTTGATTACCCGAATCAGAAGTATATTCTCTATCCCGCAGACTCGGAAACGCCGTGAAAGCTCGCAGAAGCCCATTGGAATATAAGGAAGATAAAGCAACCTTAGATTACGCAGAAACGCTTGCAAAGCCGATACAGCGCTTTGCGGATGTACCGGAGAAAGGGACTTGAAAAAAAGCAATGTAGAAAAAGCCTGCATACAGCGGAATACTTTACTGAGAATATTGTTTGCAGGGGTTCAGAACTGCTGATTTACTGACAGAAGCGGAGAGAGAAGTTTTTCGAAGGGATGACGCGCCGTCAGCAGCCCCACAGGGCTAACCTTACCCCGGTTAAGCATATGCGAGGCTCCGCCTCGCGCTCCGCTTAGAACCTTTTTTG
>CAMFEL010000047.1 GCA_945949385.1 uncultured Clostridia bacterium
CCGTGCAGGGTGGCTCGGAGGGACTGCTGACGGCGCGTCATCCCTTCGAATATTCTAACTTCATTTCTATAAGCTAATAATCAAATCTGAATTCTATGCAAATACCGACTGATTAAATACTATAAACACTTTTCCGATATACGCTGCAAGCGTATATTTACAGATTTGCGCCGTCCTTTGCATACCATCCGTACAAATCGGAGAGATTTTCCTCTTTTACCCTTACGCCGCCGTTCATAAGCATATCAAGCATATCCTTTTCATCGGCGCTCTTGTTTTCTTTTTTCACAAGCGATTTTCCCACCGTAAGCTTCATGCACTGCATCATAAAACGGTATACGCCGTGAAGCTTTTTCATATCAAAGTTGCCCTGAAGCATAAAAACGGGGGTTGTGTCGGCAACGCTGTTCTGCTTTCTGATGTCCTGAATCTGTGAGCCGGTCTTGCCCATACCCACGCCGCACAGAGCGCGGACGCCGTAAAGCTTTGCCGCTTTCCCGAAGCCTTTAACACTGCCTGCCGCAAGCCAGCCCATATATATGATTTTGCTGCCTGAGGGGAGCTTTTTCTCCGCTTCTTTCAGTGAATAGGCGGGAAGTCCCGTCTTCTTTGAAAAGAGCTTTGCGTACTCCTGCGTGCTGCCCGTGTTGGAGGTATAAACGATTGCATCCATTATTACTATTCTCCTGATCAAAGCTTGTTTTAGTTTGCCGAAGTCAGCCGCGACGGCAATATGAACATACTTTCGCCCCGCAGCATAAGGCTCTCGGCGGCGGGGCGGACAAGTTATATAAAATTATATATACAAATTATTTGTGTATTCCGTTAAAAAACAGGGCGACCGTGCCGGGACCTACATGGGAGCCGGTGACGGGCTCGTACATCACTTTAAGGCACTCTCCCGTAAATCCGCGGCCTCGCAGCTCGTTTTCGAGAAAATCAGCGTCAGCGGCGGAGTCGGCGTGGGCGATCCCCGCGCCGTCGTTCTTATCTGCGCAAAGCTCGGCGTATTTATCCGCAAGTGCCGTCAGCGCGGCCTTTCTGCCCCGGGCTTTTCCGCAGGATACGATGCGTCCCTCGGCGTCCCCCGTAAGCAGGGGCTTTATTTGCAGAAGCGTGCCCACCGCTGCGGCAGCGCTGCTTATGCGCCCGCCTGCTTTCAGATATTTAAGATCGTCTACGGTGAAATACTGGCACATTGTATTTCTCTTTTCAAGAAGGCGGTCGCGCACTTCTTCAAAGTCTGCGCCGTTTTGAATCATTCTTGCGGCTTCAAGCACCTGAAGTCCCTCACCGAGGGAAGCTGCCAGGGTGTCTACGGCGGCAATTCTTCGCTCGGGGTACTTTTCCTTTAATTCATTTACGGCAAATGACGCCGCCTGTGCGGTTCCGCTGATGCCGCCGGACATACCCACATACAGCACATCGTCACCGCTGCTGAGAGCTTTTTCAAAAGCCTCGGTAAAATCTGCGGCGTTTACCATGGAGGTCTTTACCGCGGAGCCTTGGCGCATTGCCTCGTAGAAGCTTTCTCCGTTGAAGTCTCCGCTTGGGTGCTGAGGCAGGCTTTCGCCGTTTACGGTATAGGTAAAGGGGACTACGGTAACATGGTATTTATCCGTAAGGCTTACGGGGAGATTAGCTGAGGTGTCAGTGAATATCTTTATCATAGACTTCTCCTTCTGTCGGTGAATGACGCCGCTTTGCGGCCGCGGGGCGCGAAAATACGGAAATTCCGATTATATCTATTATATCAAAGCTGATCGGCGATGTCCAGTATCAATCTCTCTGTCTTTTCCCAGCCCAGGCAGGGGTCGGTAATGGATTTGCCGTAGGTCATGCAGTCGCTTATCTTCTGACTTCCGTCCTCTATATAGCTTTCTATCATAAGTCCTTTTACAAGAGAGCGAATATCGCTGTTGTGTCTGCGGGAATGAAGCACTTCGCCTGCTATGCGCACCTGCTCAAGGTATGCTTTGCCGGAATTGGCATGGTTGGTGTCGATAACGGCGGCGGGATTTTTAAGTTCGGTCTGAGCGTATGCATCGCAAAGGCGGGCAAGATCCTCGTAATGGTAGTTGGGCAGGTTTCTGCCGTGCTTATCCGTATAGCCCCTAAGGATTGCGTGGGTCAAACCGTTGCCCTTTGTGCGCACCTCCCAGCCTCTGTATATGAACATATGAGGATGCTGAGCGGCGGTGATGGAGTTCATCATAACGGATATGTCGCCGCCTGTGGGGTTTTTCATGCCTACGGGGATGTCTATGCCGCTGGAAACAAGTCTGTGCTGCTGGTTTTCAACGCTTCTGGCGCCTACCGCCACATAGGAAAGCAGGTCGTCAAGGTATCTGTAATTTTCGGGATACAGCATTTCGTCGGCGCAGGTCAGCCCCGTCTGCTCTATTGCTTTTGCGTGGAGCTGTCTGATGGCAATGATGCCCTCGATTAGGTCGGGAGCTTTGCTGGGGTCGGGCTGATGAAGCATACCCTTATAGCCGTCGCCCGTGGTGCGGGGCTTATTTGTATATATGCGGGGGATGATTATAAGCTTATCCGCCGTTTTGTCCTGCATGGTGCGCAGGCGGGAGATATAGTCAAGCACCGCTTCCTCGTTATCCGCGGAGCAGGGCCCTATTATGAGAAGAAATTTATCGGACTCGCCTGTGAACACCTTGCGTATTTCGGCATCTCTTTTTTCTTTTATCTTTCCGGTTTCCTCCGATACGGGGAAACGCTCTTTGAGCTCTTTCGGAATAGTCAGTTTCTGAATGAATTCGATGTTCTGCATTTTTGGTACCTCTTATTTTTTGTCAAAAATCTTTCTTCTTTCGGTGGAGAGACGCATTTTTGCGCGGATGGTGTCGGTATCCTCGCTCTCAATTGCTTCTCTCAGGGATTTAAGCTCCTCCTCAAAAGCCTGCATCTCCCGAAGCAGGGGCTTTTTGTTGAGCAGGAACAGCTCCGACCACAGCTCGTCGTTTATCTTTGCTATACGGGTAAGGTCTCTGAAGGAGTCGCCCGTATATTTGGACAGGTCGTCGTTGCGGTTGCAGTTCATAAGGGAAATGGCGATACAGTGGGTAAGCTGTGACAGAAAGCCTATCATTTCGTCATGCTCCTCCGGAGACAGCACGCCTACCCGCCAGAAGCCGAGAACGCTTCCCAGACTTTCGCACATTTCTATTGCCTCGGCAGTATTTTTCTTTGTGGGAACCACGATATAGTTGGCATCTCTGAATATGGAGTCGTCGCTGTTTTGCACGCCTGAGCATTCCTTACCTGCCATAGGGTGGGCGGCAATGAATTCCACATCGTCTCTCAGCATATCCTGTATTTCGTAGACTACGGCGGATTTTACGCCCGTTACATCGGTTATATATGAGCCTGACTTGAAATACTGCTGATAGTCTCTTATCCACTCCTTAAAGATATGGGGGTACAGGGCGAATACGGTTATGTCGGCTTCTCCCACAAGGCGGGGGTCAACCTCGGTGCTGCCCTCGTCTATATAGCCCATTTCTACGGCGTAGTCTATGTCCGCCTGCTCCTTTGTAATGGCGGTAACGCGGAAGCCGTTGCGGTGAAGGGCTTTGGCGTAGGAGCCGCCTATAAGACCCAGACCCACTATGAGAAATGTTCTGTTACGGATTAGTTTCACTGCAATTAACTCCTAAAGCTTTCAGTTTTTCAAAAAAGTCGGGCATACTTTTGGACACGGCCTCGGCGCCGTCGATCGTGCCGCCGGTAACGGTGCAAAGCACGGACATGGCCATTGGTATTCTGTGATCGTTATGCGAGTCGATGGGGGAGACGGGGGCGTGCAGGGAGGGGCAGGTTACGGTCACGCTGTTCTCTTCTATAAGCGTTTCGGCTCCCATTTTGTAAAGCTCACATTTCATTGCCTCGGCGCGATCACTTTCCTTGTACCTTAGCCTTGCGGTGCCGCAGAACTTTCCGTATCCGCGGTAAGCCGCCAGAGCAAAAAGCATGGGAGCAAGGTCGGGACAGTCGGAAAGGTCTGCGCAAAGCTCCCGTCCTTCGGCAATTTCCCTGAAGCGCCTGTCCGGCTGAAAGCTGTCGTCCGACAGCCCCGCCGTCTGCACTTTGCCGCCCATAAAATTAAAGGCTTCAAAGAATGCGGCGGAGGACCAGTCGCCCTCCACATTTATTTCCCCGGGGGAAGACGGCGCGCCGCTTACGGTTATGATGTTTTCGTCTGTATTTGCCGATACACCGAACCGTCGAAGCACGTCGGCGGTCATAAGGGCGTAGGAACGGCTTTCAAAGGGAGGGGTTACCGTTATGCGCGTATTCTCCCCGCAGGCCGCCGCCCGCAGCATAAGTCCCGTGATGAACTGACTGCTGATGTCTCCGGGGACGGTGAAGCTGCTTTCGGTAAGCTTTCCCGAAACGAGAGCGTATTCTTCCTCTGTTTCAAAGCGGACTCCGTTCTCTTTTGCGAGGGACGAATATACGGACAGCGGGCGGGATATAAGCTTTTTTGTGCCGTGCAGTCTGTAAGGCTCGCCCGACAGCATACACAAAGGTATCATAAAGCGCAGTGCGCTGCCGCTTTCGCCGCATTCAAGCTCGGCGCCCTTTGACTTTCTTAAATCCGTGCCCGTAACGGTGCAGTCGCCGCCGCTGACGGTACAGCGGGCGCCCAGGGCTTCAAGGCAGGAAACGGTGGCAAGAATGTCGCGGGAGGGGTACATACCGTGAATGACGGTAGTCTCTCCCGGGCACATGGCGGCGCATATGAGCTTGCGGTGAGCGTCGCTTTTTGAGGGCGGTATCGCCACCGTGCCCTCCGCTCTGCTTTTTTCTATTTTAACTTTCATTTATTTGTATTTTCCGTTCTTTGTTTAAGATAGTCCGAAACAGTGTCTATTGCTTCAAGGTAACCTTCAAAGCCGTGTCCCGACACGGTCTTTATGCACGCCTGCCTTACATAGCTTATCCTTCGGAAATCCTCTCTGCTGTCCACATCGGAAATATGCACTTCTGCGGCGGGCAGGGACACCGCTTTCAGAGCGTCAAGCAGCGCCACGGGGGTGTGAGTATAGGCGGCGGGATTTATGACGATGCCGTCGGCGTTTTCATACGCCCACTGTATTTTGTCAACAAGGTCTCCCTCGTGATTTGACTGGTATATTTCAACCTCGATGCCTTTCTCCTCGCAATGCTTTTCTATCATACTGCAAAGCTGTGCGTAGGTACGGCTGCCGTAATGCTGCGGCTCGCGTATCCCCAGCATATTGAGGTTGGGACCGTTTATAACAAGAAGTTTCATTGTTTGCATCTGCCTTTCGCAAGTGTTTATTCGCAGACGAGCTTTATGCGTTCTTCAAGCTCTTCAAAAGAAATGTCCTTTATATATCCCTTTCCGATCTCATCAACGAACACGGCGCTGACACGGTCATTGTGCGCTTTTTTGTCATGCTTCACGGCTTCAAGCACACGGGCGGGGTCGGCGCTGACGCGGGTGGGCAGCGAGAGCTTTTCAAGGCAGATCCCGATTCGTCTGCTTACCTCGGGAGAGCACATGGGGAGCATACCGACGGCGACACATTCGCCGTGAAGCATACCGCTCATGCCGCAGGCGCTTTCTATTCCGTGACCTATGGTATGACCGAAATTAAGAAGCTTTCTGAGTCCGCCCTCGCGCTCGTCTTTTTCGACTACCGCACGTTTGAGATCCACGGAGCGGGCACAGACCTCTTCAAGTTTTTCTGACGCTTTGCCGCTTTCAAACAGGGAGAAAAGCTCTTCGTCAAAGGTGGCCGCCATTTTAAGCGCTTCCGCCAAGCCGTTTGACACCTGACGGGCGGGAAGGGTGGAAAGAGTGTCGGTGTCAGCCGCCACAAGGCGGGGCTGCCAGAAGGCACCCACGATGTTTTTTACGGTGTCAAGGTTTACCGCAGTTTTGCCGCCTACGGAGGAGTCTACCTGAGACAGCACCGTAGTGGGCACGTTGTAGAAATCTATACCGCGCATATAAGAGGCGGCGCAGAAGCCGCAGAGATCTCCGCACACGCCGCTGCCTACCGCCACGGCGCAGTCGCTTCTGGAAAAGCCTTTTTCAAGCATAAACTCCAGCACCTCTTTGAAAACGGCGATGCTTTTGCTGCCCTCTCCCGAGGGCACCGTGTATATATAGGGCTCGGAGCAGCTTTTCGCTACCGTCTCGGCGTAGCACCTCGGCACTCCGTCGTCGGTGAGAATAAGCACCTTGCGCCCGAGATCGGCGCTGTGGCAGAAATCCTCAAGGACGCCGCTGCCTACAAGTATATCGTAGCCTCTGCCGCCAAGATCCATACGGATTGTCGTCATTGTCTTTCCTCCGCTTTTTCGCTGTCTGCGCACTTATGGGTGCGGTACGCTCCGGCAACTCTCAGATCGGAGCAGTAGGAGCGCAGCTCCTCCAGCATTTCTTTTGCTCTGCCTTCAAAGAGATCGCCCTCAATTTCAATATAGAAATAGTAGCTCCAGCGCTTTTTGCCCGAGGGGCGGGAACGCAGGGTTATCATATTGTAGCCGTATTTGCCTATTACCGCTATCGCCTTTGCCAGGGAGCCTGCCTCGTGATTGACGGTGAGCAGCAGCAGGGAATGAAGCCCTTTTTCTCCGGCGGCAAAGCTTGCCGCCGCTCTGGAAAGGACGGCGAATTTCGTTGTATTTCGGCTGCTGCGGTTTATATGAGGTTCAAGCACACGGAGTCCGTAAAGTGCGGCGGTCTCCTCGCTGGCGATAGCCGCAAGGCTTTTGTCTTTTCTTTTGCTTACAAGCTGAGCCGCCACAGCGGTGTTTTCCGCCGTAGACTGACCGAAGCCGTGTTCCTTTATATATCTGTCGCACTGAGCCAGTGCCTGCGGGTGGCTGATGACCTCTTTTATATCCTCTGTGCTGCTGGCGGGAAGCCCCACAAGATTCTGCGTGACTTCAAGCTCCAACATCTGCGTGATGTACAGGCTGCCGGAGTATATCAGGTCTATGACCTGTCCCACTTCTCCCGCGTAGCTGTTTTCCACGGGGAGCACGGCGCAGTCGCATTCTCCGCTGACCACCGCTTTGTAGGTTTCCTCAAAATCGGGGCAGGACACGCGGCAGGCGTCGGGAAACAGGCTTCTTGCCGCGATTTCGGAAAAGCCGCCTGCAATACCGCTGAAAGATATTTTCTGACCTTCAAGAATATTATGCTCGTATTTTTTGGCAATCTCCATCATATCGCGCACAAAAAGCACATAATAGGAGCGCAGCAGAGGATCGTCCACGCGGCCTGCCGCTCTTTCCAGCACCTGCGCCTCCCTGCCTTCGTCGAACACGGGCAGACCGTGAGCGCTTTTGTATAGCGCTACGTTTTTTACGCTTTCCATGCGACGGCAGAAAAGCTGTGCCAGGCCCCGGTCGATTTCGTCTATTTCCTGTCTGCTTTTTTCAAGCTCGTTCATTCTGGTTCCTCCGCGGCTTTTTTTGCTTTGCGAAAAATGTTATTTTTTTCGGGATTTTGCCGTATTGCTACCTTAATAATAACAATTATACCATTCTGTTATTTCAAAAGTCAAGGAGCAGGGTACTGTCAATATTTATAAACCGTGCCGCCGTAGTTGCCGTATTTATGTCAATTGTACAAAACAGCGCCGCCGGCGCTGTTTGTTTTGATGAATTACGGTTGGATTTTGGGAAAAACAGTCCCGGCACGCAGACTTTTTCAAAAGCCCGTGTCTGCCGCGGGCGGATTTTGCGCCGTTTATTGACATTTTCCCGAAGATATGTATAATATATCACATAGCTGATAAGTAAAAAACTATCAAAACGGGAGAAAAATATATAACCAGATGAACAGATCGGCGGGCAGGGAGCCCATGTACATACATTTGTACGGAAAATTCAAGGATGAAATAGCGTCGGGGGTATATCCTTACGGCGCAAGGCTGCCTTCAAAGCGCAGTGCGGCGGAGCAAAACGGAGTCAGCGTCATAACCGTGGAGCATGCCTACGCGCTTCTGGAGGAGGAGGGCTATATCGTCTGCCGTCAGCGCAGCGGTTATTTTGTCATATACCGCGAGGAGCAGGTTTTCCGCCGTCCGCCGGAGAGGGAAACGGAAAAACGGAAAACCGCTGCGACGGACGCGCCCCGCGTTTTTGAAATGGAAAACACCTTTCCTCTCAGCATTTACGCAAAGACCGTCAGATATGTTCTCAGTGAATACGGTCCCGCCGTGCTTGAGCGCACGGAAAGCGCGGGTCTGCCGGCTTTGCGGGACGCCGTGGCGCGCTATCTGGGGCGTGCAAGAGGGATTGATGTGTCCCCCGACAGAGTGGTCATCGGCTCCGGAGCGGAGGCTTTGTACCACCTGGCGGTCATATTGCTGGGCGCCGGCAGACGGTATGCCATTGAAACTCCTTCCTACGACAAAATAGGGAAGGTATATGCTTCCCACGGAATAAAATATGAGGCGCTTCCCCTTGAAGCGGATGGCATATCGGATGAGGCACTGCTCGGCACCTCGGCTGATGTTCTGCACGTTACTCCGTATCACAGTTTCCCCAGCGGCGTTACTGCCACTGCGGCAAAAAAGCAGACATATCTGCGCTGGGCGCGTGAGTGCGGTGCCGTTATTATCGAGGACGATTTCGGCTCGGAATTCTGCCGCAGCCGCAAGCCCATTGAGACGCTTTTCTCCATGGACGGCGGGGAGAGGGTCTTGTATATAAATACTTTTACAAAAAGCATTTCTCCCGCGGTACGTATAGGCTATATGCTGCTTCCCGAAAGTCTTGCGGCAGCGGCGGCGGAAAAAATCGGTTTTGTTTCCTGCTCGGTACCCGTGCTGGAGCAGTATGTGCTGGCGCAGCTTCTTGACAGCGGCAGCTTTGAGCGGCACCTTAACCGAGTAAGACGCAGACTGCACAGGGGCGCCGATGCAAAATAAAAGGCAAATACTGCCTGTACTTATTGACTTTAGCCGTCTTTGTGATATACTGTTTTTTAGCGGATTTTTCATTTGCCGATATTTATTACCGCTTGCCCGCAGACGCTTTGCGTGTTACGATTATATAAAGTAATGTGTAAAGCGGGGTAATGTTATGAAAAAAAGAGCAATAAGCCGGGAGACGGTACAGCGCGGGGTGAAGCTTTGCTTCAGTACGGTGCTTATGCAGCTTCTTTACATATCGCTGTGTCTCGGCGGACAGACCCGGACTCCGGTGAGGGCGGTGCCCGAAATGCTGGAGTGCGCGGCCGCGTCGGCAGCTCTCATATTTGCGGGCGCGTATCTTTTGGAATATTATTTGTCGGAGCTTTTCAGCGACTGAGAAAAAACGGAAAGGGGAGGAAAATGGCGCAGCTTTTTGAAAAAATCGACAGCTTTGCCGCCGAATGCGGCATTGAAGCGGCTTTGCAAGGAGCGCCAAGCGTTATCTGCGCTTTTTCCGGCGGAGCCGATTCCTCCGTTCTGCTGCGCTGGCTGCACAGCCGTCTTTCGGGTGGCAAAAAGCGTCTTGTTGCCGCTCATGTGAACCATATGATACGCGGCGAGGAAAGCGACGCCGACGAGGCTTTCTGCCGCAGGGTGTGCGAAAGTCTCGGTATTCCTCTGTATGTTGAAAAGGCCGATGTGCCCGCCCGTGCCGCCGGGAGCGGTATGGGACTTGAAGAATGTGCAAGAGAGGTGCGCTACGCTTTTCTTTTGAATTTGTCGGAGCGTCTGGGAGGCGCGGCGGTTGCAACCGCTCACAGTGCCACAGACAATCTTGAAACTGTTATTTTTCATATGACCCGCGGCTCGGGAGTGCGCGGCGTTGCGGGAATTGCGCCGGTAAGGGAAATATATATCCGTCCGCTTCTTTGCTGCTGCTCGGAGGAGATACGGGAATATGCAAAGGAAAGCGGTATTGAGTATGTGACGGACAGCACAAATTCCGATTCGAATTATGCCAGAAACTATATACGTGCCGAAATTGTGCCGGCGCTGCGCCGCCTTAATCCCCGTGCCGACGATGCCGTACTGCGGCTGAGCGCGGCTGCAAGAGAGGACTGCGATTATATAGAGGCGCAGGCGGAGGCGGCGCTTGCGGGCAGTGACTTTCTCGAAAGGGAAAAAGCGCGGCAGCTTCATCCGGCGGTATTTGCCCGTGTAATACGCAAAATGTACAGAAACTGCACCGGCAGCGCTTCGGATCTTTCCGATGTGAATATCCGCGACTGCCGTCGGCTTGTTCTTTCCGGCTGCGGCAGCATTTCGCTGCCCGGCGGATGTGCGTTTTTTGTTCACAAGGACAGGGTGTTTGCGGCTTTTCCCCCATCGGAAAGCGAGCCTCCCGAAGAGACGGAGCTTTCGGTGCCGGGGGAGACTGTGTTCGGAGACTGGGTGATAACTGTTTCCGACGGGGAGCCGGAGAACGGCAGATTATGCCGAAATATTTACAATTTATCCATAGACAGAAATGCGGTTTTTGGTAAAATAAATGTTAGCCTATTTGTAAGAAGCCGCAGGACCGGAGATACTTTCTTTCTGGGCGGTATGCACAAAAAAGTGAAAAAGCTGATGTGCGATTGCTGTGTTCCGCAATCCCAGCGCGGTACTTTGCCGCTGATTTGCGACAAAGAGGGAATACTGGCGATACCGAAAATCGGCGTGCGCGACGGCGCGGCGGCGGGCGGCGACGCTCTTCATATTTTCTTTGAAAAACGAGTAAAGTAAAAAGGCGGTATGACAGACATGGAAAAAGACTGCACCGTATGGGACGGCGATATTGCAAAAGTGCTTATAACGGAAAAGGAGCTTGACGAAACGGTCACGCGCCTTTCCCACGAGATTGCACGGGACTACGCGGATAAAAACCTGCTGCTGTTGTGTATACTTAAGGGAAGCATAGTTTTTACGGGAGATCTTATGAAAAAGCTGACTGTCCCCTGCGAGATCGACTGTATGAAGGTGTCTTCCTACGGCGCGGGCACGGTCTCCGGCGGGCGCATAAACATTCTTCTGGATTTGCACCGCAAGGATCTCAGCGAAAAGGATATACTTATTGTTGAGGACATTATTGACAGCGGGCGGACGCTTTCTTATCTGGTCAGCTATCTGACCCTTAACGGCGCCCGCAGCGTTAAGACCGTGGCGCTTCTCGACAAGCCCAGCCGCCGTGAGGTGGACTATACTCCCGACTATGTGGGGCTTGAGATCCCCGACGAGTTTGTGGTGGGCTACGGTCTGGACTATGCGGAAAAATACCGCACGCTGCCTTATGTGGGCGTGCTGAAGCCCGAAGTTTATTCGCAGTAAGGTCCGGGGGACTGCAATACAGTTTTGCTGACATATTGACATATTGACATATTGACAGAAAGGCATGGATCTGTAAGTGAAGAAAAACGGATTTAAAATAGCGATATGGTATGTGGTGCTTATCGCCGTTGTGATTTTGGTCATTTCGCTCCTGTGGGGCAACTCGGGTACTAAAAAAGAGCTGAAATACAGCGATGTCATTGCGTACTTCAAGGATGAACGGGTTCTGGAATACACGGTGGACTACGATGATTTGGTTCTGGAAATGACCGTGAAGGCGGAAAACGGCACCGACAAACAAAAAATAGAATACAAGCTGGCGGATATTGACGCTTTTCTTGAGGACATCAAGCCTTATGCCGCCGATATTGAGACCTACGACAGGGTGCCTGCCAGCGTTATCCCCTGGTGGGTGAGCTTTCTGCCTTATGTTATAATCGTTATAGTATTCGCCGTGCTGTGGTGGTTTATGATGAGCCAGGCAGCGGGCGGCAAGGGCTCAAAGCTTAACAATTTCGGCAAGGCGCGTGTCAAGAGCGGCGACAAGAGCAAGGTTTACTTCCGCGATGTTGCCGGCGCCGATGAGGAAAAGGCGGAGCTTGAGGAGATAGTTGAGTTTCTGAAGGATCCCGCAAAGTTTGCCCGTCTCGGCGCAAAAATCCCCCACGGTGTTCTTCTGATGGGCCCTCCCGGCACAGGTAAGACTCTGCTTGCAAAGGCGGTTGCCGGTGAGGCAGGCGTACCCTTCTACTATATTTCCGGTTCCGATTTCGTTGAGATGTATGTAGGTGTGGGAGCTTCCCGCGTGCGCGATTTGTTCGATCTGGCGCGGCGCAACCCCGCTTCCATTGTTTTTATCGACGAGATTGACGCGGTGGGCAGGCAGAGAGGCACAGGTCTGGGCGGCGGTCACGATGAGCGCGAGCAGACACTTAACCAGCTCCTTGTGGAGATGGACGGCTTTGGTTCAACGGAGGGTATTATCGTCATTGCGGCGACAAACCGTCCCGATGTACTTGACCCTGCTTTGCTTCGTCCCGGACGCTTTGACCGTCAGATAACCGTCAGCGCTCCCGACATCAGGGGCAGAGAGGAAATTCTGAAGGTACATTCCCGCAACAAGCCTCTTGAGGCAAATGTGGATCTTGCCACTATTGCAAAGGGTACCGGCGGCTTTACGGGTGCTGATCTTTCAAACCTTCTGAATGAGGCTGCGCTTCTTGCGGCGAGAAAAAACAAGACTCTTATCGGTATGGATGAAATCGAGGAGGCGTTCACCAAGGTGGTAGCAGGTCCTCAGAAGAAGTCCATGCGCATTAAAGAAAGCGAAAAACTTAAAACGGCATACCATGAGGCGGGTCACGCGGTGCTCAGCCATGTGCTTCCCCTTATGGATCCCGTTCATCAGATCTCCATTATCCCCAGCGGCAATGCTCTGGGCTACACCCTGAACCTGCCCGAGGAGGATAAGTACAGTGTTTACAGAAACGAGCTGAAGCAGAAGATTTCCATGCTTCTGGGCGGAAGAGTTGCGGAGCAGCTTATATTTGACGACTTCTCCGGCGGCGCTTCCAACGATATTCAGCGTGCTACGCAGATCGCACGCAAGATGGTCATGCAGCTTGGCATGAGCGAGCTGGGTCCCATTTTGTTCGGCAGCGGACACAGCGACAGCGAGGTCTTCCTTGGACGGGACTTCTCTCACAATCGTGATTTCTCCGAGGCTGTTGCGGCTCAGATAGACGAGCAGATAGAGAAGATCATCACCGACGCCTATAACGAAGCAAAGCGGCTGCTTACGGAAAATATCGACAAGCTGCACTTTGTGGCTAAGTTCCTCTTCAAGAACGAGATCATGGACGGCGAGCAGTTCAAACGCGCTATGGAAGAGGACGGCGTAACCTTTGAGGAGCTTGAGGAAATGGTTGCCGAAAAGCGCCGCCGCAGCGAAAGCGAAAACGCGGCAAGAGCGCTTCAGATAGCCGAAAACGAACGCCTGCGCGAGGAAGAACGGCGCAGAAACGGCGAGGTCGGCGGCGACGGTCGCGAAGACGTTGACAAAGATGCTGACGGCGACAAGGACGGCGGAAGCGACTCCGACAACAGCGACAGTCATGTGGATTTCTGATGCCGCAGGGTTAATATACGGGGCTTCGCCCCGCACCCCGGTGAGTATATGCGAGGCTCTGCCTCGCGCTCCGCTTAGAACCTTTTTTGAGAAAAAGGT